>JBQTHU010000167.1:0-17494 GCA_052389535.1 Betaproteobacteria bacterium
CGCAACACGATCATGGGTTTCTATCCGGCGAAGAATGGGCGCTGGAGCTATCTCCACTGCAATTTCCCCAACCACCGTGCCGCCGCGCTCAAGGTCCTGAGCGTGCCCGAAGACCACGAAGCCGTGAAGAAGGCGGTCGCGCAGTGGGACGCCCGGGAACTCGAGGAAGCGATCATCGCCGCGAAAGGCGCGGGCGGCATGGTGCGCACGATGGACCAGTGGGCGCAGCATCCGCAGGCCGCCGCGATCGCTTCGCTGCCGCTGATGGAGATCGTGAAGATCGGCGAGGCGCCCCCGCAAAAGTTGCCCGAGGGCGACCGGCCGCTCTCCGGCGTGCGCGTGCTCGATCTCACGCGCGTGCTCGCCGGGCCGAGTTGTGCGCGCACCTTGGCCGAGCATGGCGCCGACGTACTGAAAGTCACGGCGGAGCATCTGCCGAACCTCGGCTACCAGGAGTACGACACCGGACATGGCAAGCTCTCGACGTATCTCGACCTGCGTGACGCGAAGAACGTCGAGATCCTGCGCGATCTCGCGCGCGGGTGCGACGTGTTCTCGCAGGGTTATCGGCCGGGCACGCTTGCAGCGCGCGGCTTTTCGCCGGAGGAGCTGGCGCAACGGCGGCCGGGTATCGTCTACCTTTCATTGTGCGCGTTCAGCCATGTCGGACCGTGGTCGTCGCGACGCGGCTTCGATACCGTCATCCAGTCGGTGAGCGGCATCACCCTGCGCCAGGGCGAAATCTTCCCCGGGAAGGAGTCCGGCCCGCAGTTTTATCCGGTTTCGGCGATCGATTATCTGACAGGCTATCTGATGGCGTTCGGCGCGATGGTCGCACTCGCCCGCCGCGCGCGCGAAGGCGGAAGCTGGCTGGTGCGGCTTTCGCTCGCACAGACCGGCCGCTGGCTGGTGAGCCGCGGCCAGGTGCCGGAAGCGCAGTTGAACGACGTGTCGAAGGAGTTCACGCGAGATGAGATCGCGCGCTGGTCGATCACGAGCGACACGCCGGTCGGGAAGTTACAGCATCTGGCGCCGGTGGTGCAGCTTTCGGAGACGCCGGCGCGGTGGGCACGCCCGACGGTGCCGCTCGGCTATCACGAGCCCGTCTGGCCCGCACGGTGATGCTGGTCCCGGCATACCCCGGGAAGACGCGAGCGTCGTCATTCCGGAGAATGATCCGGAATCCCGGCCTTGCTCTGGATCCCAGCCTGGCGCTGGGATGACGAACCGGCGCTGGAATGACGAAGTGTTACTGGCAAAAACTAAGCCTGCCTCGTGAAATCTGCATTCGAGATCGGCATCCAGCTCCACCTCCCGACGTTCCGGCACTGCTCGCTGCCGGACATCGTCAAGCTGGGCCAGCTCGCGCATTCGGGCGGCATCTCGCAGATCTGGGTCACCGACAATCTGCGCAGCCGCCATCCGTACGTCGTGCTGACCGCGCTCGCCGCGAGCGTCCCGGTCAAGCTGGGAAGCGCGGTGACGGTGCAGTACTTCCGCAGCCCGCTCGACGTCGCCGATGCCGTCGCTGCCATCACGGAACTGATGGAGGGCCGCGAGTTCGATCTGGGACTCGCGCGCGGCAACCGCTACACGCCGGGCCTGGTCAACACGGTGAAGCCGCTCGCCATGCTGCGCGAGGTCGCGCAGTCGGTCCGCAGACTCCTGGACGGAGACGCGGTCCGCTTCGCCGATTATCCGGCCGTCGCGTCGTACTTCAACCTCAAGCCCGACGTCGCGTTCAAGCTCACCTTCGCGCCGAAGTCTCCGGTGCGGCTCTACTGCGGAGGCAACGGGCCGCGCGCGCTCGCGATCGGCGGCGCCTGCATGGACGGCGTCATCTTCGGCGGCACGTTCCAGGCGGTCGCGCGCGCCGGGCACATGGCGCGGCTCATGCGCATCGCGGACGACGCAGCCGTGCAAGCGGGGCGCGCACCGCTGCGCAAGGTCGCGGAAATCAAGCTTTCGGTGGCGCATGACGGTCGTGCCGCACGCGAGTTCGTGAAGCACTCGGTCGCCCGGCGCATCGTAGCGCTGCGGGAAGAAGGCTGCAGCGACGACGATTATCGCAGGCTCGGTATCGCTCCCGACGACATCACAACGCTGCAGGAAAGCGAGCGCGAGGACCGGGAATTCGACCTCGCTCTCGTGAGCGACGCCATGGTGGACGCGCTGTTCGTCACCGGCGGTCCCGACGAGTGCCGCGAGAAAATGAAGCGGGTCGCCGCGCTGGCCGCGCAGCACGGCTTCCGGCAGCTCATGTTCTCGGAACTCGGGCCGGACCTCGAGCAGGGGCTGCGGCTGCTGTGCGATAAAATCCTGCCGTCCCTGTAGGAGGAGCCGCCATGAATACGCCCACCGATCTTTCCACGGCACGCGACGCGTACGTCAGCGACACGCCTGATGCCACGCGCACCCTCGGCGGATTTGTCGCGGCCTTGCGCTATGACGACCTGCCGCAGGAAGTGCGCGAACGCGCGAAACTCGCCGTCCTCGACTGGGCGGGCTCTGCGCTCGCCGGGCTCGATTCGAACTCGGCGCGCAACGTGGGCGTCTTGATGGAGGAACTCGGCGGCGCTTCCGAATCTACGGTGGTCGGGCGGCGCATGCGTCTGCCCGCGCTGCACGCGGCGCTGCTCAATGGCGTGCAGGCCGCAGTTTATGAGGTGGACGACGTGCATCTCGATTGCCGTGTGCACCCCGGACTCCCGGTCGTGTCGGCGGCGTTTGCGCTTGCGGAACGCGAACGCGCAAGTGGCAAGCAGCTGATCGAGGCCATTGTCGCAGGCTACGAAGTCATCGTGCGGCTCACCATTGCGCTCGGCGTGCCGCACAACAACTGGTGGCATTCGACCGGCACCGCGGGCGCGGCAGGCGCTGCTGCGGCAGCCGCGAAGGTGCTGGGGCTCTCCGCCGAGCAGGCAGCCGGCGCGCTGGGCCTCGGTGCGACGCAAGGCGCGGGACTGATCGACGGCACCGAGGGCAAGGCGCTCGCGGCGAAGCATTTCCACGGCGGCAAGGCGGCGCAGAACGGCATCTGGGCCGCGCTGCTCGCGCGCCGCGATTATCTCGGCAGCCGCACCGCGCTCGAAGGCGAGTGGGGATTCCTGCGCGCCTTCGCGAAGGGCGGCGACAAGGAGCGGCTCACGCTGCTCGACCGGCTCGGCGACGAGTGGTACATCCTGCGCACCATTTCCAAACCCTACGCATGCTGCCTGAGCTCGCACGCGGGCATCACCGCCCTCCTCGATCTCGTGCGCGAGCACGACCTTAAGTCCGGGCAAATCGAGGCCGTCGAGGCCTGCACCAATCCCGGCTCCTACTACATGATCAAGAACCCCGACCCGCGCGACGAGCTGCAGGCGAAATTCAGCCTGCCGTTCTGCCTCGCCACCGCGGTGGTGAACCGCGACGTGAGCTATCGCGCCTTCGATGAAAAGACGCTGTTCGATCCGACGGTGCGCAGCACGATGGCGCGAGTGAGCCTCGACACCCGACCGGAAATCGGGCGCATCGAGACGCTCATACGCGTGCGCACGAAGGATGGCCGGACGCTCGAGCGCATGGGGCTGCGCAAGAGCCTCGACGCGCAGAGCGTGCTCGAGAAATTCCGCGGGCTGGTGAAAGAGGTGGTGAGCGACGAGCGGGCGGAACGCATTCCCGCCGCGATCGCCGCGCTCGATGCGCACGACGACGTGCGCAAAGTAGGCGTGCTGCTCGCTTCGGAATAGTCTACCTCGCTTTCGCGATCAGGGCGTCGACGGCCTCTTCGAGCTTGCGCGCGGAAGCCTCGAGCCGCGCATCGATCCCCGCCACGATTTTTTCGTCAGCGGCAAGCTCATTCTCGAACACGCCGGCCTGACGCAGCGATTCGTTCTTCTCCGGGCCGCCGCGCACGGTGCGACTCGCGATGAACCGTTCCGGATCGAGTGCAGCACGGATCGCAGCCTGGTCGAGCCCCGCGGGCTGTCCGTGATAGGCCATCGCCGCCTCGTCGAGCAGCGCAGGCGTCACGTCCGCCGGCCCCAGCCCCCGTTCTTCGCACAACCGCACCACGATGCCCACGATCTGGTGTCCCGTACGCCAGGCCAGGGCGCGCTGCGAAACCAGCGCGCCGGCGAGATCGGTCGCGGTCGCCCAGTGCCGCCACGCCATATCGTGCATGCGGGACTTGTTGATCTTGAGTTCCGGCAGGAAATCGCAGAACCAGCCGAGATCGCGGGCGGCGCTGTCCGCCACCTTCCACAGCATCTCCAGCGCGTAGTAGCGCTCGGTGATCGGCAGCCCCGTCGTGCCCTTCAACGCGTGATAGGAAGTCACGAAACAGCCGAGCGCTTCCGCAGAGGCACCCTTCACCTCGGCCGGGCCGATCACGTTCTTTTTCTGCATCATGATCGAGGAGGTGTTGCAGTAGCGGTCGGGCACGTCGACGAAGTTGTACTCGGTGGTGCTCCACTGGATGAGATCGTCGGCCCACTTGGCGAGCGAGTGATAGAGCACCGCGATGACGGCCGGCGTCTCGAGACTGTCATCGGCGTTGAGTTCGAGGATGGCATCGGCGCAGTTTTCGTGTACCGCGTCAAAACCGAGGAGTGCTGCGGTGCGTTCCCGGTTTACGAGAAAGTTCGACCCCACCATGATCGCGGCGCCCGCGGGACTGAAATTCACCCGCTGGTAGGCGCCGTGCAGGCGCGCGAAGTCACGCGCGAGCGTCGCTGCCCACGACAGCCACAGGTGGCCGAGCGTCATCGGCTGCGCGTGCTGGCCGAAACTGTATCCCGGAAGGATCGTGCCGGTGTGCTCGCGCGCGAGCGCGATCAGCACCCGCCGGAAGCGGTTCACTTCCCGCATCACCTTGAGCAGCCGCTCGCGCTGCAGCACGTTGATGGCAACCGCACTCAAGTCGCCCGAGCTGCGCGCGAGGTGAAACTGACCGCCGATCTCCTCCCCGAGCAGCCGGATGACGTAATGCTCGCCCGAGTGGAGCCCGCCGCCGACCTGGGCACGCACCTTCACCACGCCCTCGCCTTCCATCTTGCGCAGCGCCTTCAACACCGCGGCGCCCGCGGCCGCGTCGAGAAGTCCCTCCTCGACCAGCATGACGGTATGCGCCTTGTCGAAAGCGTGCACCGCCGGCAGCATCTCGTGCGTGTGCGCACCGTAGAGCTGCTTCAGTTGCGGCAGCATGTCCTCCCGCAACCTGATGCCGGGATTTCGATAGCCGCGATACTCCGATGATTTCTGCTTGAGCATCGCGGACCCCTATTGCGCCCTGATGCCGGCTTCCCGGGCGACGGTCGCGTATTTCTTCACTTCACGCTGCAGGAAGTCTGAAAACTCCTTCCGGCTTCCACCCATCGGCTCGGCGCCGCGCGCGGTCATGGCGCTGCGTATCGCCGGGTCCGCGAGCGCGGCATTGAAATCACCATTGAGCTTCGTGAGGATGGCCTGCGGAACGCCCGCTGGCGCGAGCAGCCCGTACCATCCCTGAAATTCATAGGCAGGAAGGCCCGCTTCGGCAATTGTCGGCACCTCCGGCATCTGCGAGGCGCGCCTGGGGCTGGTGATCGCGATCGCCTTGAGCCGCCCCGCCTTCACCATGGCGATGCACGAAGGCATGGGGCTGAACATGAGCTGCGCCTCGTTCCCCAGCACGGCGGTCAGCGCCGGACCGCCGCCCTTGTACTGCACCGTGTTCCATTCGATTTTCCCGGCGCTGCGGAAAAGCTCTCCTGCCCAGTGCGAAGAGGCGCCGACCCCGCCCGCCGCGAAATTGAGCGCACCCGGCTTCGCCCGCGCGAGCGCAAGCAGCTCCTGCACCGAGCTCGCCTTAAGCCCCGGATGGAGCACCACCACGAGCGGCACGTCGGCGACCGGCACGATGGGTGCGAAATCGCGCAGCGTATCGTAGGGAAGCTTCTTGTAGAGCGCGGGATTGGCGGCGTGGCCGATCGCGCTCATGAGTAGCGTATAGCCGTCGCGCGCCGCTTTGGCGACGATGTCGGTGCCGATCACCCCGCCGGCGCCCGAGCGGTTGTCGACGACGACCGGGTGGCCCCACTTCTGGTTCATGCTTTCCGCGAGCATGCGCGCGAGCAGATCAGCCGTGCCGCCCGGCGGGAAAGGCGCGACGATGCGCACCGGCTTGGTCGGATACTGCTGCGCCAGCGCCGCTGCAGCGTGGCCGATCAGCAGCAGTGCGCCCATCGCGAGCGCAGCACCGAATCTGATACTCCGCATCTTCCTGATCTCCGCTCTGACGCCGATCATGACGGCGTGTGCTTGACAAAAAACTCCCTCACCCGCACTTTCGCCTGCGCGAGCGCCTCGCCCTCTTTCCACTGCGGGATAAATTGCGCGTTGGGCAGCAGCTTCGCCGTCTCTTCCGAAATCGGATAGGGATGCGCCTCGTCGTTTCCCGCGAGCACCATGCAGGGGATCTTCACGTTCTTTACGAACTCGCGATCCACGGCATAGAGAAACCCGGGCGCGTAGAGGTTCTGGTAGAACGCGTCCAGCACCTGCTCGGTCGCCTCGGGGTGGTCTTTCAGGCCTTTTGCCCACTCGTCGAAGCGCGCGGCGCGGCCCGGCTTCAGCGGGCCGACGCGGCCAATCGGCTGCGCGAGCGCCGCGCTTGCGACGCGCTGCGGCTGCGCCTTGATCAGGCTCATGATGAACGAGCCGCCGATGCACTGGCCGTAGAGATGACATTGCTGGATCTTGAGATGATCGAGGACCGCCAGATGGTCTTCCGTGAAGCTGTGCCAGCTGTCTTTTGCGGTGATCGTCGCCCACGACTTGCCGCCGGCGTTGCGCTGGTCCATCGCGATCACGCGAAACCGGTCGGCGAACTCCGTGATGGGATTGATCGGCGCGGAGGGCTGGCTCCACACCGCGATGGTGGACTTCACGCCCGCCGGCGCGAAGGTCAGGATGGGAAAACCCTTGCCGTATTCCTCGTAGTAAATTTTCGCGCCTTTGTTTTCGATCGTTGGCATGCCATTTCCTTTAATAGGGGACAGACCACCATTTTCCCGCCGTGATGGCGCGATACGGGTCCGCCCGGATTAAACGCAAGGACAGAAAAATAGTGGTCTGTCCCCGATTACGCGGGGCGCTTCCAGCCCAGCCAGTCGATGATCGCGCCGCCCATCACGCGCTCGAGGTCGCGGCCCTTGAGCCACGGCAGATCCTCGGTGAACATCGTGACGCACTCGCGATACGTGCACGGCATGCGCGTGATGTCCGTGCCCCAGAAGCAGCGGTCCGCGCCGAACGCATCGACGATCTGCTTGAGATGGCCGTGGATGTTCTTGTATGGATACGGCCGCGTCGAAGTGCTGGGGGCACCGGAAAGCTTCACCGCGACGTTCGGCAGTTCAGCAAGCGCGAGCATCTCGGACAGATCGGCATACGCCGCGTCGTCCTTGAGATCCGCCCGGCCGCCGCCCCGCCCGATGTGATCGATGTGCAGCTTGAGCCCCGGATACTTCTGCGCGATCTTCCCCAGCACGCCGATGTTCTTGCCCGTCGCGAGCAGCCCGATGGGATGGCGGTGCTTCTCGCACGCCGCCCAGAACCAGTCTAGCGAGCCGTCCGTCCACCAGCTCTTCTCCTGCGGCTGGTTGAAGGTGTAGCGGAAGCCCAGCATGCCGGGCCGCTCCCGCCAGTTGGCCACGATCTTCTCGCGATCCGGGCTGGTGAGATCGAAATGCCCGAGGATGCAGAAGCGGTCCGGATATTTCTTCGCCGCCTCGACAGCCAGCTCGTTCGCTGCTTCGCCGAGCGCGCTGGGCGGATGGATCACCGCGCAATCGACGCCGGCCGATTTCATTTCGGCGAGCGCGTCTTCCGCCGAGTACGTGGGAATCTGGCGATGGTGCGGGCTCATCTTGCCGTTGCGCCAGATATGGATTTGTGAATCGACGATCAGCATGCCTGCTCCCTGCTGTGGATGAAAGTTGATTCAAGAAACGTCTCACCGGGGCAAGCCGGTGTCCAGAACAGCCCCTCCCTGGACTCCGGCCTTCCGGAGTGACGAGTATGGAAATCAGATAGCTACCAGTCCTTACTCGACCTTGAGGTTGAGCGCCTTGATCACGCGCGCGTTGCGCCCGGTCTCCGCCTTCAGAAACGCGTCGAACGCCTCCGGGCTCAACGTCGCCGGCGCAAGCCCCTGCTTGGTCAGCACGCCTTTCGCCTCGGGCATTTCCAGCGCCTTGGCGATCTCGACGTTCAGCCGCTGGATCGCAATTTTCGGCGTCGGCGAGCGTACCACGGCGCCGAACCAGTTGAGCGCCTCGAAGCCGGGATAGCCCGATTCGGCGATCGACGGGATCTTCGGCAACAGCTCGTGGCGCTCGAGCGAAGTGACTGCGAGCGCGCGCAGTTTCCCGGCAGCCGCGAACGGCGCCGTCTCGGCGATGTTCGCGGCCAGGATCATGGTATGGCCGCCGATGACCGCCATCCCCGCCGGCGCGCCGCCGCCGTACGCAACCGCAATGACGTCGATCTTCGCCGCCTCCTTGAACAGTTCCATCGCCAGACGCTGTCCGCCGAGCAGGCTCGCCGTCGCGTAGGTCAACTCGCCGGGGCGCGCGCGGGCGAGCGACACCAGTTCCCTCAGGCTGCGCGTGGGGACCGACGGATGGACGGAGATGACGAGCGGGTTCGAGGCAAGCCGCGTCACGCCGGTGAAGTCCTTGAACGTATCGTACGGGAGCCTGGTGCGCACGATGGAGTTGACGGTGTAGCTCTGCGCCATCAGAAATACTGTGTGGCCGTCCGCGGGCGCCCGGTAAACGAGTTCCGCTCCAATCACCGTATTGCCGCCGGGGCGATTCTCCACCATCACGTTCTGACCCAGCCCGCGGCTCAACGGCGGGCCCATCGAGCGCGCGATGATGTCCACGGCACCACCCGGTGGAAACGGCACGATGAGCCGTACGGTCTTCGAAGGAAAGTCCTGGGCTGCGGCCGCGCCGGAAAGCAGCATGACTGCAAGTACAGCGGTCCGCCTGATGCTCATGTCTGCCTCCTCCCTGGCACCGTCATTCTTTAGAGCGAGCCGATGAAACGCCCGAAGTGGAACAGCCCGAACGGCCACAATCCGAGCTTCATGGCGCTGCCGATATGGCCGAGATTGCCGGCGTCCACGAAATGCGCGCTCCACGATTTCGCGAAGAGCTGCGCCCGGTCGAACGCCACCCGGTCGTCGTTGCGGCTCGCGATGACCATCGAGCGGAAGGCAAAGCGCTCCAGAATCATCGGGCCCCACCCTTTTACCGGCGAAGTCGGTTGCGCATCGAATCTGTCGCGATCGGTCGGGGCAACGAGAAACGCACCTGCGACCTTGCGCACATGCTCGCGCTGCTCGTTCGACCAGCGCATGGCGAGCGACGTGCCGAGGCTGTGCGCCACCAGCACCACCGAACGCGGCGCTTTCCTGACCGCCTCCGTGAGGCGCGCCGACCACTCTTCGTAAACCGGCGTCTCCCAGTTCCCCTGCTCCACGCGCAGCATGCTCGGAAAGGCGCCCTGCCATGCCGTCTGCCAGTGATCCGGCCCGGCGCCGCCAAGACCGGGAAGGATGAGGACCGTAAATTCGTTGAGATCGCTCATTTTTGTCACCACCCCGTCAACCCGGTTGACACCCTCATAGGAGGGAAATGTTGAGTCCGCTCCGCGGCCCAGCTCAGTCGAAGAACGCGAACGTGCGCGTTTCGATGCTCTCGCGCGGCGGCGCGTCGGGAGGCGTTCCAGGATCGTCGAAGGCGCTGTGCGCGGTGAAGCGCGAAGGCCTGGCCGCGTCCGAATCGAACACCTTGAATACCAGCGCCTCGTGGCGTTCCATGCGCGGGAAGTAGTACCACACGTGCGCCGGGTTGTGGGCGATGTGGTAGACCTCGCCGGTGCGATACTTGTAGCGCCGCTCGACGCGTATGAAACCCTCGCGCGGAATGCTGCGGCCGTCGCAGATCCCGAGCGGATCGATCATCACCGTGCCGCGGATCGGCCGCCACACCTGCACGATGGCCCAGCGCTTTTTCATGCGCCGCGCCGCTTCCTCATCGCCGACGATCTCGCGCAGCCGCCGCGGTGCGGACGCTTCGGTGTAGTCGTTGTGGACGCCCTTGACGGTCGGGCGCGCGTTCGTCGCCTGCTGTTGCGCTTCGTCGCTCACGCGGATGGTGTGGTCGAACACGACGACATCGGACGCGCCGGTGTGCTTCCTGATGAGCGCCTGCACTTCCGGGTCGTAGATGCGCTTGCGCTCGGCCTCATCGGTGAAGTCGCGGACCCGTGTGCGGTGCTCGACGAACACGAAACCGTGGGTGTCGAAGTCGAACGTATCTCGCAGCGGCCTGCCGTTGCGCACCGTCATCTCGTACTGGCGGTACTGCGGCGGAACGGCCTTGTCGGCCATTTCCGGCCAGTCGATGTAGCGCACCGGCGGCACGCCGGTATCCACGATGTAGTTGAACCGGGCGCGCAGGGTATCGGCGGACGGCTTCTCGACGACGAGCGGCATGACGCACTCCTCCACTGGGCGTTGTGACGCCGATGATAGCGTTTTTTCAGGATCCCGGCATCGGAACACCTCAGCACGACATCGATTTCCTGCCGCTGCTGCTGGATGCGGTCGCTTGCGCCCGGAATGCGCGGGTATCGGGCTGAACTTGATTTACAGTAACATGCGATCCGTCCAATGCACAGGAAGAAAATCCTGGTCGAGAATCCCGCGCGGCTCTACGGATTCGAATAAAGCCAGGGGCGCTCGGCGCGATAAGCCTCTTCGAACCCTTCGATCCTTTCGGCGTACTGGCGCGTGCGCGCGATGTCGTCGAGCCCTTCCAGCAGGCACTTCTTACGCACCGGGTGGATGTCGAAACGATGCACCTCACCGTCCGCATCCATGACGGTCTGCGCGGCGAGATCGACCGTCAGCGTTGCGCCGAGGCGCGCGTTCAATTGCTTGCGGATCACGGCGCACTCGGTGGCACTCAGGACCACCGGCAGCAGCCCGTTCTTGGCGCAGTTGTTGGCGTGGATGTCGCCGAAGCTCGGGGCGATCACGCAACGGATGCCGAATTCGTAGAGCGCGTACACCGCGCTTTCGCGCGAGGAGCCGCAGCCCCAGTTGCGGTCGGCGACGATGATCTGCGCGCGGCAACACGGCTCGCGGTTGAGGATGTGGTCCTTCGGCGTGCCGTCGAGCGTGTAGCGCCGGTCGTGGAACAGGACGCGGGCGTGCCCCGGCCCGCGCGGCACCTTGTTGAAGCGCGTCGGGCACAACTGGTTGGTGTCGACGTTGGCCTCGTCGATCGGCGCCGCAATCGCGGAGAGCTTAGTAAAGGGCGTCATTTCAGTAATTCGCGGACGTCGGTGAGACGCCCGGTCAGCGCGGCGGCCGCGGCCATCGGCGGACTCACGAGATGCGTGTGGCTGTTGGTGCCCTGGCGTCCGCGGAAATTGCGGTTCGAGGTGGAGGCGCAGCGCTCTCCAGGTTTGAGCTGGTCGCCGTTGATGGCCGTGCACAGCGAGCACCCCGGATCGCGCCATTCGAATCCGGCGTCCTTGAAGATGCGGTCGAGCCCTTCCTTTTCCGCCTGCCGCTGCACGGTGCGCGAGCCCGGCACGATCCACGCCGGCACGCGCGCGCGGCCGCGCCGTGCCACTTCCGCCGCGGCGCGCAAGTCCTCGATGCGGCTGTTGGTGCACGAGCCGATGAAAACGCGGTCGATGGCTATATCGGCGAGCGCCATCCCCGGCTTGAGCCGCTGGTATTCGAGCGCCGCAGCGATTTCGGCGCGCTTGGTGCTGTCCAGTTCACGATCCGGGTCCGGCGCCACACCGGTGATCGGCGCGGCATGCTCGGGGCTGGTGCCCCACGTCACCATCGGTGCGATGTCGGCGCCATCGAGCGTCACTTCCCGGTCGAAACGCGCATCCGGGTCGGACGGCACCGTCTTCCAGTATGCGAGCGCTTCGTTCCACGCTGCGCCTTTCGGCGCGCACGGCCGACCTTCCATGTATTGAAAGGTGGTCTCATCGGGCGCCACCATGCCGGCGCGCGCCCCGGCTTCGATCGACATGTTGCACACCGTCATGCGGCCTTCCATGGTCATCGCGTGGATTACCGGCCCGGCGTATTCGATGACGTGTCCCGTGCCGCCGCCGGCGCCGATCTTTGCGATGATGGCGAGGATCACGTCCTTGGGCGTCACGCCGAAGCCCAGCGCGCCGTTCACCGCGATGCGCATGGTCTTCGACGCACGCTGCCAGATCGTCTGCGTCGCCATGACGTGCATCATCTCGGAGGCGCCGATGCCGAAGGCGAGGCAGCCGAACGCGCCGTGCGTGGAGGTGTGCGAGTCCGCGCCGCAGATGACGAGCCCCGGCTGGGTAATGCCCTGCTCCGGCGGCACGATATGGAGAATGCCCTGCCGCGGATCGTCGATGCCGAAAAGCGTGACGCCGTGCTTCGCGGTGTTGGCCGCGAGCTTGAGCACCATGTTGCGGATTTCCGGGATCGCGATGCCGTCCACGCCTTTGTCACGCCCGGTCGTCGGCACGTAGTGATCGTTGAACGCGAACACCTGTTTCGGCCGGGCGACGGTGCGCTGCTGGCTGTCGAGCTTCTCGAAAGCGTGGGAGGAGCCCTCATGGATCAGCGCGCGATCGACGTGGAGCAGCACCTCGCCCTCTTCTTCCACGATTACCTGGCGCCGCCAGATCTTTTCAAACATCGTAGCCATGCTTTACAACCCTTCGATGTTGTCCGGGCTCGCCCTGAGTTCGCCGCGCTCGACCTTGCGTACGATCTCGTTCATCGTCGCATGGGTTCGCGCCGGAACGCGGATTTCCGCGCCTTTCGCGAAGACGTAGCCGTTGATGAAATCGGTTTCGGTGCGGCGGCCCTTGGCGATGTCCTGCGCCATGGACGGCCGCTGCTCGTCCAAGCGTTTTTTCGCGCCTTCGAGCAGGATGTCCACGATCTCGGCGAGCGCGTCGCGATTGCCCTCACCCGCGCGCGCCAGCGTCTCCGGCTCCATGCCGAGCATGCGTTCGAGCTGGAAGCCGTGCGCCTGCCCCACGCGCACCGCCTCCGATCCGAGTCGGATGGAGAGCCAGCGCGGACTTTCGGCCGTGTCGCGGGCATTGCCGTTGAGTCCCGTCGCCGCCGAAAGCCCGTTGCGCATCGAGTTCACCACAAGCTTCGACCAGCGCTCGCCCCAGAGATTGGTGGTGACCTTCGAGCTGTCCGCCGCCTTCAGTATCTCTGCCACTTCCTGCGCGCGGTTCGTGATGCGGCCGTGCACCTCGCCGACGCGGAACACGATGTGCTTGTCACCGCCGATCGGCACGGTACGCTTGATGTGTCCCGGCGCGTACAGCTCCACCGCGACCAGGCTCGCGATGCAGCCGAGCGTCTTCCCCCAGCCGACGACGCCCGCGATGCGCTCCTCGTTGATGCAGTTCTGCAGCGAGACGACGAAGCCGTCGGGCGCGAGGTAGGGACGGATCATGTGCGTCGCCCACTCCGTGTCGTAGGACTTCAGGCACATGAAGGCGATGTCGATCGGCCGGTCCTTGATCAGGCTCTGCACTTCGCACAGGTGCATGGCCTTGACGGGGATGGAGTGCTTCTCTTCAGGCGTCAGTCCGGAAAGCTGCAAGCCGTGGGCACGCATGTACTCGACGTGCTCGGGCCACGGTTCGATGAAGGTGACATCGTGCCCGGCGCGCGTCAGGTGCCCGCCGGCATAGCCGCCGATCGCGCCGGCGCCCACCACTACGATTTTCTTGCGCATCAGGCTTTCAGCTTTTCGATGATGGCGGCGGCCATGCGCTGCGTGCCGGCCTCGCCGCCGAGATCGCGCGTCACGTCGCGCTTTTCCTTGAGCACCTGCTTGAGTGCATTCTCGATGCGATCCGCCGCTTTGCCTTCGTTGATATGCTTCAACATCATCACCCCCGACAGGATCATCGCCATCGGGTTGGCGATATCCTTCCCTGCGATATCCGGCGCCGTGCCATGCACCGCCTCGAACATCGCGCAATTGGTGCCGATGTTGGCGCCGGGCGCGACGCCCAATCCCCCCGCCAGGCCCGCCGCAAGGTCTGAGACGATGTCGCCGTAGAGATTGGGCAGCAGCAGGCCGTCGAAGGTCTCCGGCTTCATCACCAATTCCATGCACAGCGCATCGACCACGCGTTGGTTCACGAGGATGTCCGGATAGGCCTTGGCGGTTTCCTGCGCGGTTTTCAGAAACAGGCCGTCGGTCATCTTCATGACGTTCGCCTTGTGACCGATGGTGAGCTTGTGGCGCCCGAGCTTGCGCATGTACTCTAGCGCGAAGCGCGCCACGCGCTCGCTCGCGCGCAGCGAGATGATCTTGATCGCCTCGGCGGTGCCCTCGTCCAGCATGCGCTCGGCGCCGACGTAGAGATCCTCGCTGTTCTCGCGGAAGATGATGAGATCGACGTGCTCGAAGCGCGATTCCACGCCCGGATAGCGCTTGATCGGGCGCAGGTTCACGAACAGCCCCAGTTCCTTGCGCAGCGCGATGGCGATGCTGGCATAGCTGCGCTTCTCGACGGCGCCGCTCGCATCCTTGCGCTGGATGGGCACGCGGTAATCGCCGCCGAACGGCGTCGCGGTCGGCCCCTTGAGCGCGACGCGGTTTGCGCCGACGGATTCGAAGACCGCGGCGGGCAGCGGCGTACCCAGTTCGCGCTCCGCGCGCTGCCCCGCGAGCACTTCCTCGAACTCGATCTGCGCACCCGAAGCGAGCGCGATATCACAGGCAGCGCGCGTGACCTCGGGACCGATGCCGTCGCCCGGGATGAGTGTTATCCGATGCACTTCAGACCTTCACTGCTTATGCCGCGTCCTCCGACTGCCTCATTCCCTTCAATCGCGGCAGGAGGAACGGCAGCGCGATCGATATCGCGGTGAAGACGAGCAGCGTCACGGTGATGGTGCTGCCCACGAATATCGAGGGGCTGCCGCCCGAAATGGTCATGGCCTGCCGGAACGACTGCTCCATGATACCGCCGAGCACGAGCGAGAGCACCAGCGGCGCGACCGGGATGTCCACCTTGTCGAAGATATAGCCCACGACGCCGAAGAAGAGCAGCAGGTAGAGGTCGAGCGTGCTGCCGTTGATGGCATAGCTGCCGATCGCGGAAATCGACACGATCAGCGGATAAAGGATCCCGGCGGGGATGTAGAGCAACCGCACGAACAGCCCGATCAGCGGCAGGTTGAGGATGAGCAGCATGATGTTGCCGATGTACATGCTGTCCACGAGACCCCACACGAGATCCGGCCGATTCTGGAACAGCAGCGGGCCGGGCTGGATGCCGTACATGATGAACGCGCCCAACATCACCGCCGTCGCGCCGCCGCCCGGCACGCCCAGCGTCAGCAGCGGCACCAGTGCACCGGCCGTATCCGCGTTGTTGGCCGCCTCGGGGGCGGCAACGCCTTCGATCGCGCCTTTGCCGAACTCCTCGGGATGCTTGGACAGCCGTTTTTCGGTGGTGTAGGCCAGTATGGAGGCAATGGTGCCGCCCGCGCCCGGCAGCACGCCGATGACGAAGCCGATGATGCCGCCGCGCCAGATCGGGCCGATCGACCGCTTCCACTCCTCTTTCGTGAGCCAGAGCTTGCCCGAGATCTTGATCGCCTGGGGCGCGGTGCCCTTGAACAGGCCTTCCAGCCCGCGGAACACTTCGGCCATCGCGAACAGCCCCACCACCACGACGATGAAGCCGACGCCGTCCTGGAATTCCGGTACGCCCATGGTATAGCGCGGCTGGCCGCTCTGCAGATCGATGCCGATGGTGGCGATCATGAGCCCGATCACGGTGGCGAGCATGCCTTTCGCCGGCGACTTCCCGGTGAGCGAGGCGACCGCCGTCATCGCGAACAGCATCAGCGTGAAATACTCGGCGGGCCCGAACTTGAGCGCCATCGAGGTGAGCGGCACCGCGAATATCGTGAGGGCCACCACGCCGATCGTGCCGGCGATGAACGAGCCGATCGCGGAGACGGCCAGCGCTGCGCCGGCGCGGCCCTTGCGCGCCATCTCGTAGCCGTCGATGGTGGTCATGACGGACGCCGCTTCGCCCGGGGTGCGGATCAGAATCGCGGTCGTCGAGCCGCCGTACTTGGTGCCGTAGTACACGCCCGCCATCATGATGAGCGCCGAGGTCGGGTTCATCCCGAAGGTGACCGGAATCAGCAGCGCGATGGTGGCGGAGGTGCCGATGCCGGGCAGAACGCCCACGATGGTGCCGAGGAAGACGCCGAGAAAGGTGTACCAGAGGTTGATCGGCTGCAGACAGACGGCAAAACCGTTGATGATGTGCGTCAGGGTGTCCATGCCGCTCCCCTAGAACGGGAAGATGCCGCGGGCGAGATTGACGCCCAGCATCTTGGTGAACATGGTGTAGCTGATCAGCGCGAACAGCACGCAGGTCGACACGTTCATGACCCAGCGGCCGCGGTTGAAATAGGCGGTGAGCGGGATGAGGTAGAGCGTGGTTGCGATGACGTAGCCGGCGGGCTCGAAGGTGACGAAGTAGACCGCCGTCCAGGCTACCACCGCCGCAATGACGCCGGCGACGCGCCGGTCCGGTGCTTCGGAGGTTTCCTGTTTGCCGTTGTTTCTGGCGCGCCACATCTCGAACAGCAGCAGGCCGCCGGTGAAGAGCAGCGCGATGCCAAGCAGCCGGGGAAACGCCTTGGGCCCCAGCGGATCGCCGATTTCCAGAGAAGGGATCTGCGCCGTGGCCCAGAAATACACCGCGGCCAGTACGATGATGCAGACGAATATGACCCGGTCAGCCACGAACACACATCCTCCAGTGACGGCACCGATCTGTTCGGCGTACGTTGTTGTAAGACGGAAGCACGCCGGAGGACCGGGATGCTCTCCTCTCCCAGAAAGCCGGCAACATCTTACCCAAGATTTATTGGCCTGTCTTGCTACATCTGCTTGCGGTATTCGGCAGGGTCGATGCGGATTTCGAGCAGCGTAAACGTCTTGGACCGCAGGGCGGCCTGCGCGGCCTTACGCAGTTCCGCGACGCTCTGCACCACCACGCCGCTGCCGCCGTATGCTCTGGCAAGCAGGGCGTAATCGGGACTCCCGGTCGCGACCCCGGTCTCCGGCAGTTTCATGCGCTCCTGCTTGAGCTTGATCAGGCTCAGCGTATCGTCGCGAAACACTGCAATCACGATCGGCAGTGCGTGCTTCTTCAGCAGCGCCATCTCGCCGATCACCATGTCGAGCCCCGCCTCGCCCATCATCGCGAGCACCGGGCGCTTGCGGTGGATGAGTTTCGCCGCAATCGCCGCCGGCAGCGCGTAGCCCATCGAGCCCAGCCCATTGGACTGCAGAAGCCGTCGCGGCTCGTACGCCTGCCACACGTGATTGATGAGGATGCGGTGCGAGCCGGTGTCGATGGTGGCGATCGTGTC
>JBQTHU010000168.1:0-25993 GCA_052389535.1 Betaproteobacteria bacterium
CCCCACGTGCCGGATTCGGCCGGGCATATCGCAGCGCCCCCGGTCGCAGCCGAGCCGGAGAAATCGATTCCTCCACCGGCCCGCGCCAGCGCCTTCGTCCCGCCTCCCAAGCCGGCGGTCAAGCCGCAGACCTACAGCGTGGTCGTCAACGAAGTGCCGGTGAAAGAGCTGCTGCTGGCCCTCGCGCGCGATACCCGGCAGAACATCGACATACATTCCGGGCTGCAGGGGCTGGTGAGCCTCAACGCCATAAATGAAACCCTCCCGGCGATTCTGGACCGCATTTCGCGGCAGGTCGACATGCGATATCGGGTGGAGGGCAATACCATCGTCGTCTCCCCCGATACGCCGTATCTGCGCACCTATCGGGTGAACTACGTCAACATGACGCGCGACACGACTTCGACCATCGGGGTATCGGGAGAGCTCACCGTTACCACCGGCAGCTCCGCTCCCGCGGCGGGGGGCAGCCCCGCACCGACGGCCGCGCCGGCGGGCGGCGCGGGCGGATCGAGCACCGTGGTGCGCACCGTCTCGAGCAACAATTTCTGGGAACAACTGCGCGACAACATCCGCTCCATTCTGGCCGCCACGCGCGCCCGCACGCTGAATGCGGAAGAGAAGGCCAGGATCGCCGAGGAGCAGCGTTCGGCGCGCGAGACCGCGCTCAAGCAGGCGGAGGCTGTCGCGCGCGCGGGCCAGGGCGCCACGGCGCTCTTTACCGCCGCGTTCCGCGGCGCACCGCAATCGCCGCTCGCCGACATCCGCGACGACATCATCGTGAACGCGGTGAGCGGCACCGTGAGCGTGCTTGCGACGGAGCGCCAGCATCGTCTTATCCAGCAGCATCTGGATAGCGTCACCGCGGCGGCGCAACGGCAGGTGCTGATCGAAGCGACCATCGTCGAGGTGCAGCTTTCGCAGGCCTATCAGGGCGGTGTCGACTGGAGCCGCATTTCAACCAGCGGCGGGATCGCATTCTCCCAGGCGCTGCTCGGCGGCAATCTCGCGACCGCGCCGTTCGTGGCGCTGTTCTACAACCAGAACAACCAGCGCCCCAATCACATCAGCCTCACCGTCAAGCTGCTCGAGCAGTTCGGACGCACGCGGGTGCTGTCCAGCCCGAAGCTGATGGCGCTCAACAACCAGACGGCGTTGCTCAAGGTGGTGGACAACATCGTGTACTTCGACGTGCAGGCGCAAACATCGCAGGCGGTCAACGCCGGCACGTTGACCACTGCGACCACCACCGCGCGCACCGTGGCCGTAGGCATGGTGATGGGCGTCACTCCGCAGATCAACGACGATGGCCGCGTTTCGATCACGGTGCGGCCTACCATCTCGCGCGTGACACGGTTCGTGCAAGACCCCAACCCACTGCTCGCCGCGGCCGGCGTGCGCAACCAGGTTCCGGAAATTCAGACCCGCGAAATGGAATCGGTGCTGCAGATCGGCAGCGGGCAGACGGTCATCCTCGGCGGCCTGATGCAGAACGAGCTGCGCCGCGACCGCGACCAGGTTCCCATTGCGGGCAGCGACCCCAGAGTCGGCGATCTCTTCGCCTTCCGCGACGAGCGTGCGGTGAAGACCGAACTCGTCGTGTTCCTCCGGCCGACCGTCATCTCGAATCCAACCCTGGAGAGCGACGAGCTCAGACTCTTCCAGCGCTTCCTTCCGCAGTCCGAAGTGCCCACCCCGGAGAGAACGGGCGCCGCGCGATGAGCCTGCTCATGAAGGCCCTGGAGAAGGCCGCCAAGGACCGCGGCGAAGCGCGGGTCGAGACACCCGCTGCCGCCACCGCCGCCGAGGCCCGCCCGGAACTGTCGCTGGCTCTGGAACTGCTCGCCGCGGACACGCCTTCTCCGCGGCTGCGCGACGATGGCCGCCCGGAGACCGCCGGCAGACCGGCCGTGCCGGCGGCGAACTATCGCCCCGCAGACACGCCGCGCCCCGCTCCTCCCATGCGCGCCGGGGATACGGAACGCGGTGCAGGCGCCTATCTGCGCGACCATCCGCTGATCATCTTCGGTATCTTGGCAGGACTGTTCGCGATCGGTTTCGGCAGCTACGTCTACGTCCAGATCTTCCATCCCGGCCTGCTCCTGCGCCAGCGGCCGGCGCCTTCGGTACCAGCTCGGATCGTCGAGACGCCACCCGCCGCGCCGCAGGGGGTACAGCCCGTTCCAACGGCGATGCTCCTGCGGTCCGTCGCCGCGGCCACCGCGCCGGTGAACGAGAGCCCGCCGGCGCAACTGACGGCACTGGCCCAGCCGGCTGCCACGCCACCGGTGGAAGCGGCGCCACCGCCCAAGCCGGTCACGGTACGGCCGGCCGCTAAGGCGGAAGCGCCTGCCCCGCGCAACGCCATCGTGGTAAAAAAGGGCGACGCCGGACCGGCCGTGAATCCGGTGCTGGCCAACGCGTACGCATCGTTGCAGGCAGGCAGCCTGACGAGCGCCTCGCAGCTCTACAGCCAGGTACTCCGCTCCGAGCCGAGAAACGTCGATGCGCTGCTCGGCCTTGCGGCGATTGCGGTGCGGGAAAACAGAAACGACGACGCGTCGGCGCATTACCGCGCGATACTGGATGCGGACCCGCGCCACGCGTTGGCGCAATCGGGGCTGATCGCGCTGACGGGACGCGCCGATCCGATCGCCGCGGAATCCCATCTGAAGCAGCTCATCGCCCGCGAGCCTTCGGCCCATCTCTTCTTTACCCTGGGAAATCTTTACGCCGACCAGTCGTTGTGGGCGCCGGCGCAGCAGGCGTACTTCCAGGCGCACCACCTCGAACCCGACAACCCGGACTACGTGTACAACCTTGCCGTGGGCCTCGAGCATATCGGGCAGCCGCGGCTCGCACTCGGCTTCTACCGGCGCGCCGTCGAGCTGGCCGCGGCGCGCGAGCACGTCAACTTCGATCCGGCCCGCGCCCGCGAGCGCATTACCGCCCTCGCGGCCCGGGTGGAGTAGGGATGGCGGAACTGCGCAGGAAGCTGCGGCTCGGCGACCTCCTGGTACAACAGGGCCTCATCACCACCGACCAGCTCGCGATCGCGCTGGCGGAGCAGCGACGCAGCAACGTCCCGATCGGGCGCCTGCTGGTTCGGCTCGGCTTCGTCACCGAGACGGCGATCCGCGACATCATGGCGCGGACCATCGGCCAGGACTCCATCGATCTCACACAGGTGGTCGCGGATCCGGAAGCGTTGAGGATGGTCCCGCAGGAGTTCGCGCGCCGCAACCGGGTGCTGCCGATTGCCTACGAACCGGCCGAGCACGTGCTCACCATCGCGACCCCCGAAATCTTCAACGTGGTGGCGCTGGACCAGCTGCGCGCCATGCTCGGCGCCCATATCGAGGTCAAGACCCAGTTCGCGAGCGAGGCGCAGCTCGAGAACTATATCGACCAGTTCTACGGCTACGAGCTTTCGGTAGACGGCATCCTGCACGAGATCGAGACCGGCGAGGTCGACTACGAGAGCCTGCAGGTGGGTGGCGACGAGTACACGCAGCCGATGGTGCGGCTCGTCAACGCGCTGCTGGTCGATGCGGTGAAGCGCGGCGCCTCGGACATCCACTTCGAGCCCGAGTACGCGTTCATGCGCATCCGCTATCGCATCGACGGCGTGCTGGAGACCGTGCGCAGCCTGCACAAGAGTTTCATGCCCGGGATTACCGTGCGGCTCAAGGTGGTGAGCGACATGAACATCGCCGAGACGCGCGCGCCGCAGGACGGGCGGCTCTCGCTCACGCTGTCGGGCCGGCAGATCGACTTCCGCGTGTCGACACAGCCGACGATCTACGGTGAAAACACCGTGCTGCGCGTGCTGGACCGCGAAAAATCCATCATCAGTCTCGAACGGATGAACCTCGGCGCGCCCACGCTCGCCCGATTGAAGCTCATGCTCGCGCGTCCGGAAGGCATACTGATCTTGACCGGCCCCACCGGCAGCGGCAAGACGACGACGCTCTATTCGCTGCTCGCCCAGGTCAACGACGAGACCGTCAACATCATGACGCTCGAGGACCCGGTCGAGTATCCGCTGACGCTGATGCGGCAGACCTCGGTGAACGAAGTCGCCCGCATGGACTTCGCCAACGGCATACGCTCGATCATGCGCCAGGATCCCGATATCATTCTCGTGGGCGAGGTGCGGGACAAGGAAACCGCGGAGATGGCTTTTCGCGCCGCCATGACCGGGCATCAGGTGTTCACCACGCTGCATACCAACTCCGCACTCGGCGCGTTTCCGCGCCTGCTCGACATCGGCATCCAGCCCGCCATCATGGCCGGCAACATCATCGGCGTCATCGCGCAACGCCTGGTCCGCGTGCTGTGCCCGCACTGCAAGGAGGCCTACACGCCGGGCGCGGAAGAGCGGCTGCTGCTCGGTGAAGCAGGCGACGCGGCGTCGAAGCTCTACCGCGCAGTCGGCTGCCGTCAATGCGACAGCAAGGGTTACAAGGGGCGCACCGCGATCATGGAACTGCTGGTGATGGACAGCGAGATGGACGAGCTGGTCGCGCGGCGCGCGACAGTACGCGAGCTGCGCGCCGCCGCCATGGCGAACGAGTTCCGTCCCCTCGCCCGGGAAGGAATCCAGCGCGTGGTCGACGGCACCACCAGTCTCGCCGAGATGGCCCGCGCGGTGGACCTCACCGGACGCCATGACTGACCGGACGCCGCGCGCAACCCCCGAGCGCCGCAGGTAGCCCGTGGCCTCCTACAAGTACAAAGCGGTCGACCGGGGCGGGCGCCCGGCGCGCGGCACGCTGGATGCCGTAAACGAGGTGGACCTCGAGCTGCGGCTGCGGCGCATGGGGCTCGACCTCATCACCTACCGCCAGATCGACGAGCATGCCTCCCCGCTCGGGATGCGCGGGAGAATCACGCGGCAGGACCTGATCAACTTCTGCTTCGACATGGAGCAGATGAACCGGTCCGGGATCCCGTTGATCGACGGGCTGCGCGACCTGCGCGACACCATAGACAATCCGCGCTTCCGCGAGGTGCTGACCGCGATGACCGAGGACATGGAAGGCGGCAAGGTCCTGTCGCAGTGCATGGTTGCGCATCCGGAAGTTTTCGACAACGTGTGCGTGAGCCTGGTGCGCGCCGGAGAGCAGACCGGGCGCATGCCCGAAGTTTTCGAAAGTCTCGCGTCCGCGCTGAAGTGGCAGGACGAACTGGCCTCGCAGACCAAGCGGCTGCTGATCTACCCGGCGATGGTGCTCGCGGTCGTGATCGCCGTCATCGGCTTTCTGCTGGTGTTCCTGGTACCGCAGGTGGTGGCGCTGCTGAAGTCGATGGGCATCGCGGTGCCCACCCAGACGCGCGTGCTGATCTTCGCCTCCGAGATCGTCATCGGCTACTGGCCGGTGGTCATAGGGCTGCCGATCCTCATCGCGGTCGCCCTGCTCTATGCGATTCGCCGCAGTCCCGCCGCTGCCTACATGTGGGATTACGCCAAGCTGCGCGTGCCGGTCACCGGCCCGATTCTGCAGAAGATCATCCTGGCGCGCTTCGCCAATTTCTTTGCGCTCATGTACAAGTCCGGGATCACGGTGCTCGATGCGCTGAAGACGTGCGAGGCGATCGTGGACAACCGGGTGATTGCCGACGGGGTGATGCGCGCCGGGCAGCAGATCTCCGCGGGCGAGAACCTTTCGGAGGCGTTTCGCAATCTGGGCGTTTTTCCGCCGCTGGTGGTGCGCATGCTGCACGTGGGCGAGAACACCGGCGCGCTCGATACCGCGCTCAACAACATCAACTATTTCTACAGCCGCGACGTGCGCGAATCCGTGGACAAGCTGCTCAAGTTGCTGGAGCCGGCGCTGACGCTCGGCCTCGGCGTCATACTGGCGCTTATCATGTGGTCGGTGCTGTCGCCGGTGTATGATATTTTGGGCAAGCTCAAGTTCTGATAATGGGCGAAAAGCTGCTGATCTGCGTATCGGCCGAGGAAGTCACCGCGGCGCACTGGCGGGCGCGCCGCATCGCCGACTGCCGCGTTTTCAGGAATGACGATGCCGGCTTCGCGGAATTCGAGGAATTCCTCACCGAGTTTGCCGGCGTCCCCGCGTACATCATGGTGGACGCCGTGGAGGAAGACTATCGCTTCGAGACGCTTCCGCACGCCTTCGGCACGGACCGCGGCGAGATGGTGCGCAGGAAGCTGCGGCAGCACTATCGCAACATCCCCCACGTCAATGCCTGTTTCCTCGGGCGCGATACGGGACGACGCCGCGACGACCGCTATCTTTTTTCGGCGCTCACCAACCCGGAGCTGATAGGCGGATGGCTTCAGGCGGTGGTGGCGAAAGGGCTGCCCGTCGCCGGGATATTCCTGCTGCCGATGGTGAGTCCCGCGCTCGTATCCGCGTTGCGGGTGCGGGCGGGCAATCTGCTGCTCGTTTCGCTCCACGGCAGCGGATTGCGTCTTACTTTTCTGCGCGACCGGCAGTTCCGGCTGAGCCGGCTTACGCGCGGCGAGGCCGCGCGCAGCGCCGGCCCCGCCCGGTTCATCGCGGAGGAAATATCGAACACACGCATCTATCTGCATGCGCTCCGCGCAGCGCGGCTGGACGAGCATCTCACGGTGGTGCTGTTGGACCGCAACGACCAGCTCGCGGAGGCGGCGCAGGTTCTTGCGCGGGACAATCCCAGTCTCGCCTGCGTCCATATGCGGCGCGCGGAGATCGCGAGCCGCCTCAATATCGCGGAATCGCTGCTGGACCTCACCGCTGACGTCGTCTATATGCAGCTGCTCGGGCGGCAGACGCCGCCCGGCAACCTGGCGCCGGCCAACGTCACGGGCGGGTTCGGCCGCTACCAGCAACGGCGCGCTCTGTATGCCGCAGCCGGCTTTGCCGCGTTGTTTGCGGCTGCCTGGAGCGGCATCAACCTGTGGCAGGCCGCCCTCGTCCGCTCGGACGGGCAGAAGGCCGCACAGCAGACCACCCAGCTCCGCGCCTCCTATCAGGAAGTCACGCGGCAGTTCCCGGCAGCGCCCACTTCGGCGGCCAACCTGAAGCGAGCCGTTGAAATCTCGCAGCGGCTGAGCGAAGGCGTGCGGGTACCGCAGGGCTACATGCACGCGGTGAGCCGGGCGCTCGATGCGACGCCTGGCATCGCGATACGGCAACTGGCCTGGAGGTACGGGCGCACCGATATCGAGGCCGGCATTTCGAAACCCGCCGCGGCGGCGCCGCCGTCCGCTGCGAGCCCCGCGCCTTCCCGGCGGGAAACCGGCCTGATCGACGGCGAAGTCAAACCCTTTCGCGGCGATTACCGGGCGGCAATCGGTCTCATCCACGCGTTCGCCGACCGGCTTGCACAGGATCCCGCGGTTCAGGAAGCACGCATCGTCAAGCTCCCGCTCAATATCGATCCCAGGCTGCCTTTGAGCGGCAACACGGTGGACAAGGGCGAGCATGGTGAAGGCGCCGCAGACTTCAAGGTGCTGCTGGTGATGAAGAGCCGCTCATGATGGCCGGGGACCTCAAGAAGTTGCGGACACCGGCAATCGTGCTGCTGCTGGCTCTGCTCGCAGGTTCCGGGGCGGTGTACTACACCAATGTCTTGCTCGAGCAGGCAAGGCAGCGTTTCGCGCAGCAGGAGCGCCTGCTGAAGGAAGCGCGCACCCAGCTCTACCAGTCCGGCGAAGAAAGGGAAATCATCACCCGCTACCTCGAGCGCTACACCCGGTTGCAGCGCATCGGTTTTGTCGGGGAGGAGCAGCGCATCAACTGGCTCGACGGCCTGCGCGTCGCCAACCAGACCACAGATCTTTTCGGCGTGGACTACCAGATCAGCGAGCAGCGGGCCTATGCGTACGCCGCCGAATTCGGCCCGGGCGAAATCCAGTTGCACCAGTCCGTGATGAAACTGCGATTCGGCCTTCTTCACGAGAGCGACCTCATGCGCTTCTTCAATGCGCTCGGCCAGGCCGGGGCAGGCATTTTCTACATCGACCAGTGCTTGGTGAAACGGATCGATCCGGGATCCGCGCTCCGGTATCAGCCGAACTTGAACGCGGAATGCGAGCTGTCCTGGATCACCGCGAGGCCGGCCGGCGGAGAGAAGCGTTCGTGATGCGCGCGCTGTGTGCGGCAGGGATGCTGCTCGCCGCGGCCGCTGCATCGGCCGCCGAGCCGCTCGGACGGCTCTTTTACACGCCCGCGCAAAGAGCGCAGCTCGACACCTTGCGCTCGCAGAAGAACGTGGCGCCGCCGGTGCAGGAGGCGAAGGAGCCGCCTGCGGCACCGGAGGTGCTCACGTATGGCGGCATCGTACGCCGCAGCGACGGCAGAAGCACGGTGTGGATCAACAACCGGATGGTGAATGACGGCAAGGCACCCGACGATCTTTCGATCTCGAGCCGGTCGCGTTCCGACGACCGGGTGAGGGTCAGGCTGCCCCAGGCGCCCGGCCCGGTCGAGTTGCGGGTCGGCCAGAGTTTCGATGTCCAGACCGGCACCGTAACCGAGCCGTATGCCCGGCGGACAACCGACAGCGCGATGCCTTCGGTCAGGACCGCACCACCGCCCCCGGGGAACAAGAGCGATACAGGGCACAATGCGCGCCGGGACCGGGACGATGAGGAAAGGGAGCAGCCCCAACGTTGAGACGATGCGTTATCGACAACGCGGCCAGATCATGGTCGCGGTGGCGCTCGTCATCAGTATCGCGGCCGGCGCGGCGATTTACGCGTTCCTCGGCGGAGATACGCGGCGCTTCGAGGAGATGCGGATCACGGCAAATGCACTGGCGCAGGCACGCGATGCGCTCATCGGGCGCGCTGCGAGCGACAACAACCGGCCCGGAAGCCTGCCATGTCCCGATATCGCGACCAACATATCCGGCATCAATGTGCCGAACGACGGCATCGCAGACCTGCTGGCCGGAAATGAATGCCCCAACTATGTCGGCCGCCTGCCCTGGCGCACGCTCGATCTGCCTGACTTGCGCGACGCGAGCGGCGAGCGTCTGTGGTACGCGCTTTCAAGGTCGTTTCGAGACGATGACTCCGCCCAGCCGATCAACAGCAATACGGCCGGCACTCTCAGCATCAGCGGAAGCGTGACGGCGAACAACCTCGTCGCGATCGTTTTTGCGCCCGGGACGGTCGTCGGTTCCCAGGTGCGCGACGCCGCAAACGCCAACAGCGTCTCGAACTATCTCGAGGGCGGCAACCAGGTGAACGGCACAACGGCCTTTACCGCCGCCGCACCCGGCGCCACCTTCAACGACCAGTCGCTCGGGATCGGCACCGATGCGCTGCTGCCGGTCGTCGAAACCCGCGTCGCCCGCGAGGCGCGCACCGTGCTGGCCGCGTTCTACGCGGCCAACGGCTACCTTCCCTACGCGAACGGCTACGGGGACAGCACCTATCAGTGCACGAACGGCCAGTACAGCGGGCGCATCCCGCGGTTTTTTGCCGACTGGTGCAAATCCAGTCCGGCAGACCCGGACTGGAACGCGGTGACGTGGCCGGGATGGTTCCACGCCAATAACTGGCACGAGGTAATCTTCTACGCGGTAGCGGCTCCTTGCGCGACACCTGCTTCCCCCGGATGTACCGCGGCCGGGACGCTGCTGACGGTGAACGGTGTGCCGGCGCCAAACAACAACATACGCGCAATCGTAGTGACGCCGGGACGCGCTTTCACCGGCCAGACCCGTCCGTGCGCAGCGGTCACCGATTGCCTGGAGGATCCCGAGAATACCGACGGGGATACCGACTATGCCAGATCGGCTGTCGCACCCACCCTCAACGACCGACTGTTCATCGTCTCGCCCTGACATGAGAACGCGCACGCGCGGCTTCACACTGATCGAGCTTGCGGTGGCGCTCTTCGTGCTGATACTGCTGCTCGGCAGCATCATCGTGCCGCTCACGACGCAGGTGGAACAGCGCAAGTTGAGCGACAGCCGCAAAGCGCTCGACACTGCGCGTGACGCGCTGATGGGATTCGCCGCGGCGAATGGCAGGCTGCCCTGCCCGGCATCCGCCGCCAGCAACGGCAACGAAAGTTTCGCCGCCGGGGGCAGCGCCGCCGACGGCAACTGCTCCAACTTCTTCGACGGTTTTCTGCCGGCGGCCGCGCTGGGCTACACGCCGACGGACAGCTTCGGCTACGCTCTCGACGGCTGGGGCATCGTGCAGAACCGCGTTCGCTATGCCGTATCGAACCAGACCGTCAACGGCATCACCAATCCGCTGACGCGCAGCGGCGGCATGAGTTCGGCGGGACTCTCCAGTCTCGCTGCGGCGCAGTTTCTGTACGTCTGCAACAGCGGCGTGGGCGTCAACGCCGGGATCAATTGCGGTGCCGCGGTGGCGCTCTCGTCCAACGCCCTGGCGGTGATCTATTCGGTGGGCGCCAACGCCGTCACGGGCGGCGCGAGCGCGCACGAAGCCGAAAACCCCAATCCCAACGGCGGCAGCGCGGACCGCATTTTTGTCAGCCGGGATTTCAGCAATGCAACCGGTTCCGAGTTCGACGATGTCGTGACGTGGATCGGCACGAGCCCGTTGTTCAACCGGATGATAGGTGCGGGACAGCTTCCGTGACGGGCGCAGCCCGGGCGAGCGCAAAGCATACCTTTCCCGGTTCGTTGCTCGCGAGCGTCAGCCGGTAGCCCAGACGCTGCGCGTGCCTGGCGGCGTGATAAAGGCCGATACCAAGCCCCGTCTGCGAAGGAACCGCAGCCTCGAACAGGTGCGCTGCGACCGGTCTCGGCACCGGCGCGCCGTCGTCGGTCACGGTAAGCGTGCCGCCGGCGGACGCTGAAAATTCCGCTTCGACTGCGACCGGCGCGCTGCCGTTTTTCTTGCTGAGCGCGTTCTCGATCAGGTTGTCGGCCACGCCGTCGAACAACTCGGCCGGAATCCGGACCTTTACTCCGCCGTCCGCATTACCGGTAAAGCGCACGCCGCGCCCGGCGTAGCGCTGCACCAGCCCCTCCCACCAAAGCTCTGCGTCCACGGCCCCCGCGTCGCCCTCCTGCGGCGCGCGCAGTTTCTCCAGCGTCGCGGTGAGCCGCTGCGTGATCTGCGGAAGCTGGCGCTGCATCAGCGCCTGCAGCGCGGCGGCCTGCCCCGCGTCGCTGCTCTCCGCGGCGGCGCACAGCGAACGCAGGGACTGCAGCAGATTCTTCACGTCGTGCGTGAGCCGCGCGCCGGTTTCGTATACCGCCTGCATGTACGCGCTCTGGCGCTGGATCTGCTCGCGCCGCTTCGCGTCGTAGAAGTAGGCCACCATCTGCGCGAGCAGACGCAGGTGGAGCAGCACGGCCGGCGAAAGCGGCTGTCGCACGTACACCTTCAGCATCAGGCTTTCGTAGGAAAATTCCGTCACGTGCCCGGTACGGCGCCCGGATTCGCCCTGGCCGAGCCGCGTGTCCCACTGCACGCCGCAGACCCAGGGCAGCCGCAGCATGTGCTGCAGCGCCTGCGCCAGAAAAAGCTGCGGCTGGGACTCGCGTTCGGCATAGCTTGCAAGCTGCTGCACCCAGCGCTCGAATGGCAGCCCCACGCTCATCACGTAGCGCGAGAGGACGTGTCCGATTCCGGCGAACCCGCTGCGCGGATTCCAGAGCCAGGACAGGGCGGCGAGAAGCAGCGCGATGACGAACAGCGTTTGCGCGAGCGCGATCGGATACTCGCCGTGGGTCAGAGCCTTCACCACGAAGCTGCCCAGCACGACCACCAGCACCAGCAGAAAGAGCAGCACGCTGTAGAAAAGATCCACCGCCACGGGCGCCTCCGACGGACGCGTCTCGAAGCGGATCAGCACGATCGCCGCAGGAACGATGAGCAGCCCATAACGTACCAGCAGTACGTGCGCGGTGTTCCGAACGTCCTCCGCGAAAAGCTGCGGCACCACCCACATGAGCAGCATGGAAAGCACGTAGAACGCAGCCAGCATCGAGGCGCGACGCTGGCGCGGATCCTCGGCTCCCGGAACCGCACCGCCGATGAGGCCGAACAGCACGGCGAGCCATACCGCCACCAGCCACCAGCTGCTCCACGCAGCAAGGACAAAACCGGCGAGCGCCACGAGCAACGCGTGGCGAAGCTCGATTTCCTGTTCGCCGCGCCACACCGGCTGCCACAACAGGAATAGACCGAAGTGCGCCAGCAAGGCGCCCGGTACCCACCACTCCGCGATGCCCCAGGCAAGCGCGCCGTGCAGGGCGAACAGCATCGCCGCCAGCGACCACTGTGGGTGCGCCGCGATGAGCCGCTGCGCCAGGATCGCGGACGCATTCATGCGGGCCCGCCGTCTTGCGCCGCGGGCACCGGCACCGTTTCGCTATACTCTCGATCCATCGTGGCGAGGCTCCCTTGACTCACCAGATCGCTACCATCGCCCGCTATACGCTGCTCGAAGCGGTCCGCACGCGGCTGCCACACCTGCTGGTGGCTGTCGTGACGCTCTTCGGGCTGATCGCCATTTTCATCGGCGCCATCGCCATTACCGAGAACACGCGCATGCAGGCCGGAACCTACGCGGCCTCCATGCGGCTCGCCGCGGTCTTCATCGCCGCCTTTCACGTTCTCGCAAGCGTGAGCCGCGAGTTCAACGACAAAGGGCTCGACGTTGCGCTCGCGCTCGACGTGCCGCGCAGCCATTATATCCTCGGCAAGCTGGCGGGTTTCCTGTTCGTCGGCGCGTGCCTCGCCGTGGTGGCGGCGTTTCCGCTGGCCTTCTTAGTGCCGCTGCAATCCGCAGCCGCATGGGGTCTTTCCCTCGCCCTCGAAATCGGCATCGTGATCGCTGCCGCCCTGCTCTGTGCCATAACGTTCCGGCAATTGATCGCCGCCGCGAGCTTCGTGGTGGGCTTTTACGTCCTCGCCCGGACGTTGACCGCCATCCAGCTGATGAGCGCGCATCCGCTGACCGGCGCCGATACGCCCGCGCACCAGGCAACCCGGTTCGTAATCGACGCGCTCGCGCTGGTGATGCCGCCGCTCGATGCGTGGACGCAAACCGCATGGCTGGTGGTTCAGCCGCCGGACTGGTTTAGCCTGGGTGCGTTGCTTTTCCAGAGCCTCGTCTACACTGCTCTGCTTTGCGCGGCTGCCATGTTCGACTTCTACCGCAGGAATTTTTGAGGCGAGATGAGGCTCTCGCGAAAAGACTCGGACCGCAGCCTCGGCGCCGTGCCATGGCCGGTATGGGGGCTGCTGCTGACAAGTCTCGCCCTGTACGTCGCAATGCGTGCGATGGCGCCTGCGCCTCTCGCCAATGCCGCTGCGTTGTCTTATCCGGCCAGCCCGGCAATGGTGCGCGCCGCGAGCCTGGGCGAGCCGATCGCTGCCGCCCAGCTGCTCACCCTCTATCTGCAGGCGTTCGATAACCAGCCCGGCATCAGCATTCCGTTCAAGGAACTCGATTACGGCCGCGTGGCCGCCTGGTTGCAGACGATACTGTCCCTCGATGCTGCGACCCAGTATCCGCTGCTGATGGCGGCGCATCTATACGCGCAGGTCCCGGATGAAACGAAGCAGCGCTACATGCTGGACTGGGTCCACCGGAAGTTCACCGAGCATCCTGAGCGCAGGTGGCGGTGGCTCGCGCATGCCACCCTCATGGCGAAACATCGTCTTGGGGACAATGCGCTCGCTTTGCGCTACGCACGGGACATCGCACGCCTTGCACCGGGCGCACCGAACTGGGCGCGGCAGATGCAGGTGTTTATCCTGGAGGACATGGGCGAAGTGGAGAGCGCCAGCATCCTGCTCGGCGGACTGCTCGCTGCGGGCGAGATCAATGAGTCAAGCGAGATACGATTCCTCACGCAACGGCTGGAACAGATGAAAAACGCCGCCGAAAACTCGGCAACGGCGTCGAAATACTGACGGTTGTCGCACCGTCCCGGGCCGTGATCCGCGACTTTTGTCACGGAAGTTGCAGCACAGCGGCGCGCTCCACCGCCGCTGTCAGCGCTGCCGTCTGAGCAATACGGCACGGCCGGCGCCCCGTTGCCGACGAAAAATCGTGCCGAGCGGCGGTACTTCAGCGCCGCCGCAATACGATGGCATATTTCTTGCGTCACACCTTATCCGCCACAGGAGGCGCCAACGAAAGGGGGACACTATGCGTAGAGAACACGGCTTCACGCTGATAGAAATAGCGATTGTGCTGGTCATCATCGGGCTGCTGCTGGGCGGTGTACTGAAAGGGCAGGAACTCATACAGAGCGCGCGGGTGCGCAACCTGATCTCGCATCAGGATGGGGTCAAGGCGGCCTACTTCGGCTTCCTCGACCGCTATCGCGCGCTGCCCGGCGATTACAGCCAGGCGCAGGCCAATATCCCGAACTGCAGCGGCTGCCAGCAGGGCGACAACAACGGCCAGATTTCAACCGCCGCCGAGTCGATCAGCGCGTGGGAACATCTGTCGAAAGCCGGCTTCATAACTGGCAGTTACGTCTATTCCGCCGCGGCTGCGCCCAGCAACACGCCGGTGAATCCCTACGGCTCGCTCACCCAGCTCATCTACGACAACGTCTACCAGGATGCAGCACCGGCCAACCGGCATAACCTGAAGACCGGCAACAATATCCCGTCCGACATTCTCGCCGAGGTGGACCGCAAAATCGACGACGGCCTCGGGAATGCGGGACAGCTCCGATTCTCGATCTTCGGCGGCGCGACCAACGCCAGCCAGGAATGCTTCAACACCACGACGGGTGCCTGGCAGTCGGCAACACCCAACGCGAACTGCGGCGCGACCACCCTGTTCTGAGCGTTCCTTTCGCCCGGAAAGGCCCACTCGCGTGGGCCTTTTTTTCGGTCACCCCTGCAGCATCCGGATTCCGCCCGCCGCAAGATCCTCGTCCGGCCCCATCAGGATCAGCACCTCTTCTTCCTCGATGCGTCGCGGTTCTCACGGCCAGCACCTTGGACGAGCCGGCGAGTATCGGAAGCCGCAGCAACCGGCATATGACAACCACCAGAACAGCAGCAGCCAGCAAAATCAGTACGGGTTCGAGCGCGGTATGCACAGGGTTTGCGCGGCCAGCCGAATGACGCCCTATCGCTGTTGAATTGCAACGGAAAACGGCCCGCCGCAACGGGCCGGAATAGCGTTGCCTCTGCTATACTTGCGCGCGATGAGCAAGCTCAAGCCCGGCTCAGTCGCGCAGACTCCGTCGTCGCTCGCCAAGGCGCGTGAAGTTCTCGAAATCGAAGCGCGCGCCATCACCGAACTGGTCGCCACGCTCGATGCGCGGTTTGAGCGCGCGGTTACGCTCATCATGAACGCCACCGGGCGCGTGGTGGTCAGCGGCATGGGCAAGTCCGGGCACATCGCGCGCAAGATCGCCTCGACACTTGCGAGTACCGGAACGCCCGCTTTTTTCGTGCATCCCGCCGAGGCCAGCCACGGCGATCTCGGGATGGTTACGCGGGACGACGTTCTCTTGGCGTTGTCCAATTCAGGCGAGAGTGCGGAACTGCTCGCGATCGTGCCGCTCATCAAGCGCCAGGGCGCCAAGCTGATCGCGATGACGGGCAACCTGGAATCGACTCTTGCGCGCGAATCCGACGTGTGCCTTTATGCCGGCGCGAGAATGGAAGCATGCCCGCTCAATCTCGCGCCCACCGCCTCCACCACCGCCGCGCTCGTGCTGGGCGACGCCCTCGCCGTGGCGCTCATGGAGGCGAAAGGCTTCACGCGGGACGAATTCGCGCGCTCGCATCCCGGCGGCAGCCTCGGACGCCGGCTGCTTACGCATGTGCGCGATGTCATGCGGGGCGGGGAGGACGCGCCCGCGGTTCACGCAAGCGCTTCGCTCATGGATGCGGTGCGCGAAGTGAGCCGCGGCAAGCTCGGCATGACGGCGATAGTGGACGACGAGCGGCGCGTGATCGGCATCTTCACCGACGGTGACATACGCCGCACCCTCGAGAAGGGGCGCGATTTCCAGGCCACGCCGATCGCCGAGGTGATGACCCGCGATCCGCAGGCGATCGGGCCTGAACGACTCGCCGTGGAGGCCGTTGAGATCATGGAGCGGCACCGCATCAATCAGATGCTGGTCGTGGACGAGCGCGGCCGGCTTATCGGCGCGCTCAACATGCACGACCTTTTCCGCGCGAAGGTCATCTGAACAACGACACGTTGAGTCCGGATACCAGCCGCCCGCCTCATGCGGAGCCCACGACCTCAACACCGTTCCAGTGATGCAGGATATCTACCGGAAAGCGCAGAAAGTGCGTCTCGCCGTCTTCGATGTGGACGGCGTGCTGACCGACGGCACGCTCTACTACAGCGACTCGGGCGCGGAGATCAAGGCGTTTCACGTGCGCGATGGGCAGGGATTGAAGATGCTGCAGGAAAGCGGCGTGCGCACCGCCATCGTCACCAGCCGCCGCTCGAACGCAGTCGCGCTGCGCGCCCGTGACCTGGGAATCGAACTGCTCTTTCAGGGCGTCGCCGACAAGCTGCACACCTGTCGCGGCCTTTTTGCGGAGCTCGCGCTCGAACCGGAGGCGGTTGCTTATATCGGCGACGACCTCGTGGACCTGCCGGTGATGGCGCTGTGCGGGCTCGCGGCCACCGTGCCCGAGGCCCCGGTCGCGGTACGAAGAAAAGCGCACTACATCACCGAGGCGCGCGGCGGGCATGGCGCAGCGCGTGAGTTCTGCGAATTCATAATGCACGCGCAGGGGACGCTGGAGGCGCTGATGCTCCGCTACACCGGCGAGGTTCCGGACGACGCGCCGCGATGAACGACCGTCTCACCGCCTGGTTTCCGCTCGTGCTGCTGGCCGCTCTTGCCGCGCTCACGTTCTGGCTCGACAGCTACGTGAGGCCGCCTGTGAACGGCGCCGGCAGCGCCGCGCGGCACGATCCCGATTACATCGTGGACGGTTTGTCTGCAGTCCGAATGGATGCGGACGGCGGCGTCAAATACTCACTGTCCGCCGAACGCATGGTTCACTATCCGGACGATGACACCACGCATTTGCGCCGGCCGCGCTTCGTAAGCTACGCAACCACGCAGGCGCCGGTGACGGTGACGGCGCGCGAAGGGCTGGTATCGAGCGAAGGAGAGAACATCTACTTTCATGACGACGTGCTGGTCACGCGCGCTCCGTACGCGAACCGCAGCGAGCTGCGCATGACCACGACCTACCTGCACGTGGTCCCCGACAGCAGCATCGTGAAAACCGACCGCCCCGTGACCATTACCGACGCCAATACCACCGTGCACGCCGTTGGCTTAGAATTGAACAGTGAAACCCAGGTCCTGCGATTGCTGTCCCGAGTCAGAGGCACTTACCATGACCCGAACAGATCGGTGCAGCGCCCGAGCGGCTGAGCGGATCTCCAGAGGCGCGCGCAATGCGCTCATCGCCGCCGCCCTCGCCCTCTGTTGCGGCTCGCAGGCATACGCCGAGAAAGCCGACCGCGAAAAGCCGATCCATCTCGAGGCCGACCGCGTCACGGTGGACGAGGCGAAACAGGTCGCCGTGTTCGAGGGCAACGTCGTGCTGACCCAGGGCACCCTCATGATCAAGGGCGACCGCATGCAGGTGCGCCAGGACGACGAGGGCTTTCGCTACGGGACGACGTGGGGCAACCTAGCCTATTTCCGCCAGAAGCGCGAAGGCGTTGACGAGTACATCGAGGGCTGGGCGGAGCGCATCGAATACGACGGGCGCGCCGACAAGGTACAGATGTACAACCGCGCCATGATGAAACGCGGACAGGACGAAGTTCGCGGCAGTTACATTTCGTACGACGCCGTCAGCGAGTTCTTCCAGGTCATCGGGGGCGGGACCAAGTCGGCGACCGCCGGCAACCCGCAGGGCCGCGTGCGCGCGATCCTGCAACCGAAGCCGAAGGACAAGCCGGCGCCGGGCGCCCCCGTTTCGTTGACACCGGCGGAGAAGCTTGGCACACAGCCCGAATCGCCTGGTGGTAGCGCCTCGCGATAACCTGCCCGCGCAAGGCGGGGACAGGAAAAGCGCCGGGGATGAAGCGCGCGAGCGCGTCACCCGGCAGAGCGAGCTGCGTGCCGAGCGGCTCAAGAAACGCTATCGCTCGCGCGTCGTCGTGAAAGACGTGTCGCTCGACGTACGCAGCGGGGAGGTGATCGGCCTGCTGGGACCGAACGGTGCCGGCAAGACCACCTGCTTCTACATGATGGTCGGGCTCGTGCCCGCCGACGATGGTGAACTGTTCCTCGACGGCACAAGACTCACGCACATGCCGATACACCGCAGGGCGCGCCTGGGCTTGAGCTATCTCCCGCAGGAGACGTCAATCTTCCGGCGGCTCTCGGTCGCCGACAACGTGCGTGCCATACTCGAGTTATACAACGACGATCCGGACCAGATCCGCAATAAGCTGGATGATCTACTGCACGATCTGCACATCGGGCACCTGCGCGACAATCCCGCGGTGAGCCTTTCCGGCGGCGAGCGGCGCCGCGTCGAGATCGCGCGCGCGCTCGCAACCGCGCCGCGCTTCATACTGCTCGACGAGCCGTTCGCGGGGGTGGATCCCATCGCGGTGCTGGACATCCAGAAAATCATAGGTTTCCTGAAGGAACGCGGCATCGGCGTGCTGATCACCGATCACAACGTGCGCGAAACGCTCGGCATCTGCGATCGCGCCTACATCATCAACGACGGCACCGTTCTAGCCTACGGCAAACCCGAGGAAATCGTTTATAATGACAGCGTTCGAAAGGTGTACTTAGGAGAGCATTTCCGCCTCTAGCGCGAGCGTCCTGCAGCCGGCCGGGACCGCGGCGCGCCGGGTGGACCGTTCAGCGGACGCCTTTCATCACGATATTCGCATGAAACACTCCCTACAACTCCGGCTCTCACAGCACTTAACGCTCACCCCGCAACTCCAGCAATCGATACGCCTGCTGCAGCTTTCGACGCTCGAGCTCAACCAGGAACTCGAGCGCTTTCTGCAGGAAAACCCGCTGCTGGAACGCGACGACGGCATACGCGAAGAACCGCTTGTGCCGGTCGATCTGCGCGCCTCCGGTGCAATGGAAACTGTGACGACGCCCGCGGCCGACGCCGAAAATCTCTCCCCCGAGTCCGATGGCGGCGGAGAACTGCACGCGCTGGACGACCTGTCCTCTGCGGGCGGGCGCGAGGACGGTGAAGACGGCGAGTACCCGCAGATCGCGGCGGGCGCGCCCTCCTTGAGGATGCATCTGCTGTCGCAGCTCTCGCTCACCAATCTGCCCGAACGCGATCGCAGGCTGGTGACGCTGCTGATCGATTCGCTCGACGACGACGGCTATCTCGCGCAGGATCTGCCCGAACTGCTCTCGATGCTGCCGCCGGAGCTCATGGTGGAGCCCGAAGAGCTGCAGATCGCGCTCAGGCACCTGCAGAATTTCGAGCCGGCGGGTGTGGGCGCGCGCGGCCTGAGCGAATGCCTGCAGCTGCAGCTCGCCGCGATGCCCGAGTGCACGCCCTATCGCACGCCGGCGCTGGAGATCGTCAGGAATCATCTCGGATCGCTCGCCGCGCGCGATTTCAGCAAGCTGAAAAAAGTCCTGCGCTGCGACGACAACTGCCTGCGCTCGGTGCAGAAGCTGATCACCGGTCTCAATCCCAAGCCCGGCCGCGATTTCTCGTCGGAAGAGACGCGCTACGTGGTGCCCGACGTGATCGTGCGCAAGACCAAGAACGTGTGGGTCGCCTCGCTCAATCCCGACGCCATGCCGCGCCTGCGGGTCAACCGGCTCTATGCCGACATCCTGAGCCGCAACCGCAATACCGGGTCGCAGCAGCTCGCGAGCCAGTTGCAGGAGGCGAAGTGGCTGATCAAGAATGTCCAGCAGCGATTCGATACCATACTGCGCGTATCGCAGGCGATCGTCGATCGCCAACGTCATTTTTTCGAGCACGGGGAGGTGGCGATGCGCCCGCTGGTGCTGCGTGAGATCGCCGAGGCGCTCGACCTGCACGAATCCACGGTATCGCGCGTCACCACGCAGAAGTTCATGCACACCGCGCGCGGCATATTCGAGCTCAAGTATTTCTTCGGCAGCCACGTCACCACCGAGACCGGCGGCGCGGCCTCCAGCACCGCGATCCGCGCCCTGATCAAGCAGCTGGTCGGCGCGGAGAACTCGCGCAAGCCCTTGAGCGACAGTCAGATATCGGACATCCTGGCGCAGCAGGGCATCGTCGTCGCCCGCCGCACCGTGGCCAAGTACCGGGAATCTTTGCAGATTCTGCCGGTCAATCTGAGAAAGACGCTGTAACGCAGGGAAAGGAGCGGATGATGAACCTGCATCTCACGGGGCACCATGTCCAGATCACGCCCGCAATTCGCGATTATGTCGCCGGCAAGCTGACCCGCATCAAGAATCACTTCGACCACGTCATCGACGTCAATGTCATACTGTCGGTTGAGAAACTGCAGCAGAAAGTCGAGGCCAATGTGCACGTGCGCGGCAAGGACATCTTCTGCGAGAGCATCGATACCGACATGTACGCCGCCATCGACAGCCTGGTCGACAAGCTCGACCGCACCATCATCAAGCACAAGGAAAAGAACCTGGATTCCCGGCATGGCGGTGCTTCCATCAGGCACTCGGGCGCGGAATAACCGCCCGGCGCGGCATCGCATGTTTCCATTGCCTTTCGACTGCGTGATGCCATGAATCTCATATCCCCCCTGCTGCCGGTATCGAACGTGCTGCTCGACGTCGATGTTTCCAGCAAGAAGCGGGTGTTCGAGCAGGTCGGGCTGCTGTTCGAAAACAATCACCAGATCGCGCGCAGCCTGGTGTTCGACAGCCTGTTCGCGCGGGAAAAACTGGGCTCCACCGGGCTCGGCCAGGGCATCGCGATTCCGCACGGCCGCATCAAGGGCCTGAAGGAGGCGATCGGCGCCTTCGTCCGCATGAAGCAGCCGATCCCGTTCGATGCGCCGGACGCGCAGAACGTGAGCCTCGTGTTCGTGCTGCTGGTGCCGGACCGGGCGAGCGATTTGCACCTGCAGATCCTTTCCGAGCTTGCGCAGATGTTCAGCGACAAGGCGCTGCGCGAGCGCTTCATGGGCGCGCCAAGCGCCGCTGAGTTGCACCAACTCATTGCCGACTGGCAACCTCATGCCGCAACTCAGCATAGCCCGGTTGTTTGACGACAACAAAGAAAAACTCAAGCTGACCTGGCTCGCCGGCCGCCATGGCGGCACCAAGGACCTCAACAGCGAGCTTACCAAGGACTCTTCGAAGGGGCTGATCGGCCACCTCAATTTCATCCACCCCAACCTGATCCAGGTGCTCGGCAGTTCGGAAGTCGAATACCTGAACGGGCTGGACCCCGAACTGTGCACCCGCAACTTGAGCCGCGTCGCGACGCGCGAGCTTGCATGCTTCATCGTGGCGGGCGTGCAATCCACGCCGGCGCCGCTCATCAACGTCGCCGAGCAGACGCAGACCCCGCTGTTCGTCTCTCCTGTCGCGAGCGTAGAGCTCATGTGGATGCTGCGGCCGTACCTCGCGCGCGCGCTTGCGGAGTCGGTCACGGTCCACGGCGTATTTCTCGACGTGCTGGGTGTCGGGGTGCTGCTCACCGGCGAATCCGGCGTCGGAAAGAGCGAACTCGCGCTGGAGCTGGTGAGCCGCGGCAGCGGCCTCATCGCCGACGATGTCGTGGAGTTCTATCGCGTGGGGCCCGATACGCTCGAGGGACGCTGCCCCGCGCTGCTCAAGGATTTTCTCGAGGTGCGCGGGCTGGGCGTGCTCAACATCCGCACCATATTCGGCGAGGCCGCCCTGCGTCCGAGAAAGAACCTCAAGTTGATCGTGAATCTGGAGCGACCCGGGCCCGATTCGATGCCGCTCGAGCGCCTGCCGCTCAAGCCGGGCACGGAGGAAATGATGGGGGTCGAGATCCGCAAGGTGTCGATCCCGGTCGCCGCCGGCCGCAATCTCGCGGTGCTCACCGAGGCGGCCGTGCGCAGCCACGTGCTGCAGCTGCGCGGCATCGACAGCACGCAGGATTTCATCGCGCGCCAGGCACAGCATCTGGCGCGGCGCGAAGACGGATAACCGGCGGCACGGACGCCGGCAGCATATCGCGCGCTATACTGTTCGGCGCGATCGACAACATGCAACTGATACTCATCACCGGTCTCTCGGGATCGGGCAAGAGCGTCGCGCTCAACGTCCTCGAGGACAGCGGCTTCTATTGCGTGGACAACCTGCCGCCGCAGCTGGTGCCGGCGCTGATCCAGCATCTCGACGTGTCGGGCCACCAGCGTGTCGCGCTCAGCATAGACGCGCGCGGCGGCGCGGCGCTCGCGGAGGTGCCGCGGCAGGTGGCCGCCCTGAAGGCGCGCGGCATCGACCTCACCGTGCTTTTTCTCGATGCGAAGACCGATACGCTGATCAAGCGCTATTCGGAGACCCGGCGCCGGCATCCGCTGTCCGATACCGGGCTCACGCTGCCGGAGTGCATCGCAAAGGAGCGGGAACTTCTCTCCGAAGTCGCCGAAACCGCGCATCACGTGGACACCAGCGATCTCTCGCCCAACGCGCTGCGCAACTGGGTGAAGGATTTCGTCGGCCTCGCCGGTTCGGGGCTCACGCTGCTGTTCGAGTCGTTCGGTTTCAAGAACGGCATACCGCTCGACGCCGATCTCGTGTTCGACGTGCGCTGCCTGCCGAACCCGCACTACGATCCGCAGCTGCGGCCCTTCACCGGCTGCGATGCGCCGGTGCGGGAGTTTCTGGGCGCCGACCCGAGCACGCAGAAGATGCGCGATGACATCCGCGCCTTCGTCGAGCGCTGGCTGCCGTGCTTCAATCGCGACAACCGCAGCTACCTCACCGTGGCGCTCGGCTGCACCGGCGGCCGCCACCGCTCCGTCTATCTCGCGGAGGTGCTCGCTGCGCATTTCCGCGGCCAGGCCCCGGTGCTGGTACGGCATCGCGAGCTGAGTCAGGCACCGTGAGCGTCCCCGGCCGGACGCGGGAAGTTTCGCTTTTCCCGCTCAACACCGTGCTCTTTCCGGAGGGCCTGCTCACGCTCAAGGTGTTCGAGCAGCGCTATCTCGAGATGACCAAGGCCTGCCTGCGGGACAGCGCGCCCTTCGGGGTCTGCCTGATCCGCGAGGGCAGCGAGGTCGGGCACCCGGCGGTCCCGCAAGGCGCGGGGTGCCTCGCCACGATCGCCGAGTGGGACATGCCGCAGCTCGGCGTTTTTCATCTGGTGGCGCGCGGCAGCGAGCGCTTCCGTCTGCTCGACACGAAGGTGGCTCCCAACGGCCTCATCGCGGGAACGGTGGAATTGTTTCCGCAGGAGCGTGCGGCGGAGATGGATCCCTCGTGTTGCGAAGTGCTCAAGCTCATCATCGAGCGGGCGGGCGCCGGCAATTTTCCCTCGCCGCTCAAGCTCGACGACGCGGCATGGGTATCCTACCGGCTGGCAGAAGTCCTGCCGCTCGATCTGGCGGTGCGCGAGGAACTGCTCGAAATTCCCGAAACCGCGGCGCGCTTCATCCGTCTGCGGGATATTCTGATCAAGCAGGGTGTGCTGAGCTGACCGGCTAGCCTTCCAGCGTCTCGATCAGCGCTTCGCACGCTTCCATGTTGAGCAGGTGCGACTCGTGCATCGCGGACAGCGCATCGCGCACGGCAGCGTCTTCGAGACCGGGCAACGCCTCGCGGATCTTGCGCGCCACCCATTCCTGGCCGCGGTTGAGAAACCTCAACCGCGCAACCCGGCCCTCGACTTTCAGCGCCTTGGCCAGAAAATCGCCGGTCGCGGTGCTCGGCGCGCCACCGAGGCGGCGAATCAGGTCGATCAGGATGGCGCAGTTGCCCGCCTCATCGCGCTGCACTTTGTCGAGCTGACGCCAGGCGGGCGTTTGCGGCGCGTACTCGGCGAGAAACGCTGCGATGACCTTTGCGCCCGCACGCTCGGCTTCCAGCAGCGTACTGAGGAGTTCCAGCGTTTCGACGCGGGACAGCCCGTTCTGCTCTCCGAAATAGCCGGGGGCGATCTCGTGCGCGTAACACGCGGGCGAGCTGTATCCCGCGGACAGGTCCGCGCCGGCTGGCGTCCTGCGCGCCTTCAGCAGCGCCCGCGCCGCCGCGCAGGAAGCTTCAGGCTCGAGCGCGGCAAGCCTCCCTTGCTCGGCGCGGTATACGGCTGCTTCCGTGACGACGAAATCCATGGGGATGTCGTGCGGCTGCGGATAGATGGTGGGCAGGCGCGCGAGCTCGTAGGCGATGCCTATCGCGAGCGGGCGCACCGCAGCGGCAGCGAGCGTGCGGTCGAAGAACGCGCCGCCGTAGCCCAGGCGATACCCCGCCTCGTCGAACCCGTTCATCGGAACCAGCGTCACATCGGGCACCACGACTTCCGTCCCGTCGGGAACGGGAATGTCGTAGACGCCGGGGCGCGTCGGCGCGCCGGGCCACCACTTGCGAAAGCGCAGCGGCACGCCCTTGTCCACGACTTCGGGCAGGGCAGTGGCCGCGCCGCGATCGCGCCAGTGGCGTGCGACATAGCGGGCGTCGAACTCGCCCCGGTAGGGCCAGCAGAAAGCCACGACGCCGCCCGGCCAATCGGGAAAGCCTGCCTCGATGAGCGCAGTGATGCGCTCATTGAAGCGCTGGCGAGTTGCCGCGGCTACCGCTTCGCGCCGGGCGATCAGCTCGGCGCGCTTCTCCCTGCGCCAGGCCTTGATTTCATTCCAGTCCTTCATTTCGCTCCTCGAATCCCGCTGCGCGCCGCGCGTCCTATACTATAGCCGTGCAACACCTCCATCTCCTGCTCGCCGCAGTTGCGCTCGGTCTGCTTGCATTCCGGCACGCGGACGCCGCCCCGGCGCGCAGTTTCGATCCCAGTCCGCACGCGATCGACATTCCTTCCTGGTTCCAGGAAACGTTCCTCGATCTGCCCGAAGACATACGGGAAGCGGCGCGCACCGGCAAGCGCGTCATGGTGTACTTCGGACAGGACGGCTGCCCGTACTGCCGCGAACTGATGCGTACCAACTTCAGCGACAAGCGCATCGCCGACAAGACACGCCGTCACTTCGTGCCGATCGCGATCAACATCTGGGGCGACCGCGACGTCCGGGGAGCCGACGGCAGGCAGTACACTGAAAAGACCTTTGCCGCCCTGCTCAGGGTACAGTTTACGCCCACTCTCGTGTTCTTCGACGAAAAGGGCAACGTCGCGCTGCGGTTGAACGGTTACTACCCGCCGCACAAATTCAGCGCCGCGCTCGATTATGCCGCTACCCGACAGGAAGGCAAAAGCTCGTTTGCCGAGTTCCTGCAGCGTCATGGCGCTGAGCCCGCAAGCGGCAGGCTGCATGCGCAGCCGTTCTTCATGCGCGAGCCGTACGACTTCGACCGTTCGCGCCGACCCGCTGCCAGGCCCCTCGCCGTTTTGTTCGAGCAGACGCATTGCGCCGCGTGCGATGAAATGCATGCCAGCGGGTTCAAGGATCGTTCCATGCAGAAACTGCTCAGCGGCTTCGACGTGGTCAGGCTCGACCTCTTCGGCAGCCGGCCGGTGGTGACTCCGGCGGGCAAGCGCTCGAGCGAAGAGGCGTGGGGCCGCGACCTGAAGGTCGCGTATACGCCCACCATCGTCTTTTTCGACACGCGCGGCGCGGAGGTGTTTCGCGTGGAGGCTTACCTGAGGCCTTTCCACTTCACTTCCAGCTTCGAGTACGTGGCGAGCGGGGCCTATCTCAAGCAGCCCAATTTTCAGCGCTACCTGCAGGCGCGCGCTGAAGCGATCCGCGCCAAAGGCGGAAAAGTCGAACTGTGGTGATAGTTACGGAAGGCTGGCCAGAATTCGCCGCACCGGCGCCGGCACCGCGGCGGCGATCGCTTCGGAAACCGGCATCCACGCGAACCCCGGTTCCATGGCGCGCGGCAGCAGTTGCGCAATGGTGAGGCGTCGCGGATCGATGGTAAGCCGGAAGTGCGTGAATCCGTGCGCAACTTCGGCCAGTTT
>JBQTHU010000169.1:0-2850 GCA_052389535.1 Betaproteobacteria bacterium
AGGAAAGGCGCATATGAAAGCGATCTGGAACGAACGCGTGATTGCCGAGTCAGACGACACGGTGGTCGTCGAGGGCAATCACTACTTTCCGCGCAGCGCGGTCAAGGACGAGTTCCTGGAGCCGAGCGCCACCACGACGGTGTGCGGATGGAAAGGCACGGCGAGCTATTACAGCCTGAAGGTCGCGGGCGAGCGCAATGCGGACGCGGCGTGGTACTACGCCGAGCCCAAGGACGCCGCCAGGGAAATCAAAGGCCGTGTCGCATTCTGGAAAGGCGTGAAGGTCACGCCTTAACCGACTGCCTGCCTGGCCTCAGTCGCCGGTCCAGAACTTTCCGTCGAGATCGGGCACGAAGTCGCCGCCGATCAGCACATAGAGCATTTTGACCGGCTTGCCGGAGCGGTTGCTCCACGCGTGACTCGTGCCGCGCTGGATGACGACGTCGCCGGTCTTGAGCTGCACTTCCCCGTCGTCGAGGATCAGCGTGATCTCGCCGTCGAGCACCACCGCGTAATCGACTGTCTCCGTGCGATGCATCATCGGGTGCCGCCCGCCGCGACCGTAGGTCGAGGCATCACCGGCGCCGCTTTTTCTGAAAAGCTCGCGCGCCTGCTCGGCTGTGAGCTGGCGCGTTTCCTCGGTTTCCGGCGGCACCACCGATATGCGCAGCACGGTGCCGTTGCGCGGGGGCTGCAGCGAGCGCGGACCGCCGGTCGGTTCCGATTCTTCTGCGGCGATCGATGCCGGCGTCGCGTGCGTCTTCCACACCTCGAACGAAAGCTGCCCGGGACGTATGGGATTGCTGTGCACGGTCGGTACCGCGCCGTCCGACAGGACCACTGCCTTGCCCTGTCTGTCATGTCCCGTCACCACGCGTCGGATCTCGGTCATGTGCGCTCCGTTTCTGTTTTTCCGTAGCGCAGTATAGCGGTCCCCGGTTGTCGCCGTGGCAACCCTCAAACTAGAATGCCCGCTGAATCCGCGAAGAATTCCATTTTGCATTGTCTCCCAAGCGGGTACACAACACAGGAGCACCGCAACGTCATGGCCAGCATCGATCTGCACAACCACGTCATTCCGCCCACCGTCGTCGATGCCATTGCAAAGCATCCGGAACGCTTCGGCACGCGCTTCGTGGAGAAGGACGGCAAGCGCTATTTCGATGCGCACGGCCGCCTGGCGCCGCTTTTTCCGGAGTTCTACGACGTGGACGCGAAGCTCGCGTGGATGGATCGCAAAGGGATCGACATCGCGGCGATCTCGGTCGGCCCGCCGATCTATTTCTACTGGCTTTCCGCGGATGCAGGGGTCGCCGCAGCGAAGCTCGCCAACGACGGCATCGCGCAGATGGTTGCGAAGAGGCCCGAGCGGCTGCGCGGCATGGCACACCTGCCGATGCAGGATCCCGATGCGGCGATCGCCGAGCTGGAACGGGTGGTGAAGGAGTACAAGTTCAAGGCGGTTGAAATGGGCACTTCCATCGAAGGCGTGGCCCTCGCCGACCCGAAGTTCCGTAAAGTGCTGAAGACCATCGAGCAGCTCGGCTGCTTCATCTTCGCGCATCCCTACCAGTGCCTCGCCGAGGGGGCGATGGACGACTACTACCTGCGCAACTTCGTCGGGTTCCCGCTCGACACGACGCTCATGATCGCGCATCTCATGTTCAGCGGCGCGCTGGACGAGCTGAAGAAGCTCCGCATCCTGTGCGCGCACGGCGGCGGCTTCCTGCCGTACCAGATCGGGCGCTTCGCACACGGGCACAAGGTGCGCCCGGAGCCCAAGGTGAACAACGCCTCCGCGCCGCGCGAGCTTTTCAGGCGCTTCTATTTCGACTGCCTCACGCACGACCCGCAGGCGGCGCGGCATCTCATCAACATTGCGGGCGCCAACCGCGTCGCCATCGGCACCGACAACCCGTTCGACATGCAGCCCGACGATCCGATGGGGTCGATCGACGCCATTCCGGAACTCACTGCGAGCGAGCGCGAATACGTTTGCGAGTTGACGGCGCGCGAACTGCTCGGCGAGGACTGAGGCGCAGGGCTGACGCTGAAGTATCGACGCCACCTGCAATAAACGGGACCGCTGTTTCAGCATGGACCTGACCCGGACGCTGGCGGCTTTCGTTGTCCGATCGCGCTTCGAGCATATCCCGGGACCCGTCCGGCACGAGGCCAAACGCGCGCTGGTGAACTGGATGGGCTGTGCGGTGGGGGGCGCGCACCATGTAGCCATCGCCACGGCGCTGAAGGCGCTCACGCCCTTCGCAGGGCCCGCGCAATCGCAGATCGTGGGGCGTTCCGAGAGGCTCGATTGCCTCACTGCGGCGCTGATCAACGGCATGAGCGCGCACGTGCTCGATTTCGACGACACCCACGCAGGCACCCTGCTGCACCCGAGCGTGCCGGTCTTATCGTCACTGCTGGCTGTGGCGGAGCGTCAGCCGCTTTCAGGAGCGGATTTCCTGCACGCCTTCATCCTCGGCGTGGAGATTGAATGTCGTATCGCCAACGCCATCCGCGGCGCCCATAACGAGACGAGCTACATCACCGGAACGGCGGGTGTGCCGGGTGCAGCCGCGGCGAGCGGGCGCGTGCTCGGCCTCGACGAGCGGCAGATGGCGTGGGCGTTGGGAACCGCGGCGACACAGAGCGCCGGTTTGCGCGAGATGGCCGGCACCATGTGCAAGAGCTTCGTTCACGGCCGCGCTGCGCAGAACGGAATGCTCGCCGCGCTGCTCGCGGCGCGCGACTTCACCAGCTCGGAGCGCGGGCTCGAAGCGCCGCGTGGCCTGATCGCGGTCCTGGCGCCCGGTGCCAAACTGGGGGATGTCCTCACGGGGCTGGGCG
>JBQTHU010000170.1:0-6086 GCA_052389535.1 Betaproteobacteria bacterium
CGCGTTCGCCGCGCTGGAGCTGTCGGATCGGGCGTACGTGCTGGAGCAGGGCCGGGTCGCGCTCACCGGCACCGGCGCGGCGCTGCTCAACGATCCGCACGTCAAGCAGGCCTACCTCGGCGCCTGACGCGGTCGCTCGCTGCCCCCATTGAAATAGAACGTCGCCGCCGGATTAACCCAGGACGGGGTGCTTCCTGTGCCAATCCGTCGCCTCTTCGTAAGCCTGCCCCACGCGATACACCAGTGCCTCGGCGAAGGGCTTGCCGACGATCTGCATGCCGAGCGGTAAGCCCGCTCTGGAAAAGCCGGACGGCACAGCGAGCGCCGGATTGCCGGTGACGTTGAACGGCGCGCGCGCCTGACGCGCGTAAGTGTGTTCTATCGCGGCCGGATCATCGATCCGGCACGCCGGGTCCATGGCGCTTGCCGTGATCGCCACGTCCATCCCGGAAAAGAGCGCGTTGAATGCTTTTGTCAGGTTGCCGCGAATTCGCGTTGCGTTGACATAGTCGGACGCTCGTATGAAGGCGCCAGCCAGCAATCTTTCGCGTGCCAGCGTGCCATAGTCCTGCGGCCGCTCGCGCAGCCAATTCTCATGTATTGCATACGCTTCGCTGGAAAGGATGGTGCGGTTGCAGGCGAGGTAATCCGAGAGGGGAGCAGTCTCAATTTCGCGCATCTCGGCGCCCAGTCCGGCCAGCACTTTCAGCGCCGACTCGATGCCGGCGATCATCTCCGGATCGGCCTCCATGTCCTTCGCATAAAAGTGCCGGATGACCCCGATGCGCAGCCCCTTCACGCCGCGACCGAGTTGCGCGGTGTAACCGCCTGCCGCGACGTTGGCGCTTCCCGGATCGAGCGGATCGTGGCCGGCGATGAGATCGAGCAGGAGGGCATTGTCCCGCACGCGGCGCGTGAGGGGACCAACGTGATCCAGCGAGAACGCGAGTGGCACCACGCCGCGCCGGCTGACGAGACCGTAAGTCGGCTTCATGCCGACGACGCCACACATCGTCGCGGGGTTTCGAATCGATCCGCCCGTGTCGCTGCCTATGGCCGCCGGCAGGAAGCCCGCCGCTGTTGCCACGCCCGAACCGCTCGACGAACCGCCGCAGAAGTGATCCCGGTTCCAGGGATTGCGCGCGGGCGGCCACGGCAGATCGAAACTCGGTCCGCCGTAGGCGAACTCGTGCGTGGACAGCTTGCCCATGAAGACGCCGCCGGCCGCGCGAAGCTTCCGGGCCACGGCTGCATCGGCGTTCGCAACATTGTCCGCCAGTATTCTCGAATGCGCAGTCGTGGGCAATCCCGCGTAGTCCACGATGTCCTTCAAGCCATAGGGCATGCCGTGAAAGGCTCCGCGCCAGCCGCCGCGCATGATCTCGGCTTCCGCTTGCCGTGCATCTTCGAGCGCGATCTCCGGGGTCAGGCGAATGAATGCATTGAGCGCGTCATCGTGGCGCTCGATGCGGTCTATCAGGGCTTTCGCGTACTCCACCGGTGAGAGGTCTTTGCCCCGGATAAGCTCCGCAGCCTCCGCAACGCCGAGAAAGGCAAGCTCACTCATCGGTCAGGGCTCCACAGGATTGAATAGACGTGCGCCGGCTCATCGGCCGGAGTGAGACCGGCAGTCGGCAGAGCGGCGCTGCGCCGCCTCGCGGTCTGCGTGGCGCGCAGAAGTTCTCCCAGCTGCGCCTCGGTGAGGCGCGTCAAGCCGACGTCGGCAGCCATCCTGCGCATCTCGTCAAGGGTGATTTCGCTCGGCATCGATGCTCCTTGGATTGAACGCGCCGGACATGCGGCGCCACAGGAGTATACCGGGCGCGGCGCTGCTACGGCTCAGTCGATACGTATGCCGGCCGCGCGCGCGACCTCGCCCCAACGTTTGATCTCGGCCGCGACATAGGCGCCGAACTCTTTTGGCGTCCCGCCGATGATCTCGACCGACGCCGAGGCGAATCGCTCGCGCACGTCAGGCTGCTTGAGCGCCTGGTTGATTGCGGCGTTGAGGCGGTTGATGACTTCCCGCGGCGTGCCCCGCGGTGCCAGCATGCCGTACCACAACCCGGCTTCCATGCCGGTGTAGCCCTGCTCCGCGAAAGTCGGAACGTCGGGAAGCTGCTCGAGACGCTTGTCGTTCGCAGCGGCCAGCGCGCGCACTCGCCCAGCCTTCACGTGTCCGAGGAAAGGCGGCGGCCCGTCGATCATGAAGTGCACCTGGCCGGCGACTACATCCGGCACCGCTGCGCCTGTTCCCTTGTACGGGACGTGCAGCAGGTCCACGCCCGCCTTCAGCTTGAACAGTTCCGCGGCAAGATGCGGCGGGCTGCCATTTCCCGCGCTGGCGTAGCGGTATTTGCCGGGGCTGTTCTTCAGCGAAGCGACGACAGTCTTGAGATCTTTCCCGGGAACCGACACGTGGGCAAACATGACGAGCGGAATCCGGACCATCAGGCCGACCGGCTCGAAGCTTTTGATCGGATCGTAGGGCAGCTTCCGATAAAGACTCGGGCCGATGCCGTGCGTGGTCATGGTTGCCTCAAGCAGCGTATAGCCATCAGGCGCGGCGCGGGCGGCGATATCGCTGCCGATGATCCCCGAGGCGCCGCTGCGGTTGTCCACGACCACCGGCTGCCCCAGCAGTTCCGACAGTTTTTGTCCCACGGTGCGCGCGGTGATGTCGGCGGAGCCGCCGGGGGCGAATCCGACGATCACGCGGATCGGCTTCGTGGGATAGGCGGGCGCCTGAGCAGCGCGCGTCGCTTCGGCACCGAAACAATACATGAGCAGCGCGCTCGCCAGCAGCACGTTACGCTTAAGACCGAAGATCATGGTTCTCCTCCCGTATGCGGCTGCACAGACAATCGTGAGCGTTTGAAAATAAGCATTACGCTGCTGCAGAATTCGACGAGTCGAGCGCTGTTCGATCCAGTCACTCTAAGCATCCCGAAAACCAGCGGGGAAGAGTTCATCCGGGGTGAGCGGGCGATCGAGCAGGCCCTGCTCGTGCACGAATTGAATCACCATAAATAGAGCCAGTGTAGGCCAGTGTAACTTTTCTGTGAGCGCTGCGTTGAAGGAGGAAAGCCGCCCGCAATATCGAATCAAGAAGTTGCACGGGCCTTATCTACCAATTTACTCTATTCCGGCTGATTCACCTGCCTCAGCTTGAGGCGCACCCTTACCACCTATAGACTCTGACCGTCCTTCCAGGTGGCCCAGGATGATGCTTCTGAATCAACAACAACGTTTACTTTTCCCAGATCCGGCCCAAGCCCCGCGAGAACTACTGAAGCACCGTTCCACGTTTACTGGCAACATGTGCTTGCCCGTGCATCGGTGGATACGATTCAGCGCTGGCTTCTCCGCACTTTGGGCCGAGGACGTAATTCGCAGTCACGCGTCACCCGGACTCGTCGTATTGGATCCTTTTGCCGGATCCGCTACGACTCTGATAGCGGCAGAACGCGCTGGTTTCCAGAGCTATGGAATAGAAGCCCATCCCTTTGTTGCCCGTATGGCGCAGGCCAAGCTTGAATGGCGATCAAACCCGCAACTGTACTTGAATAAGATACGAAAGGTTCAGCAGTCGGCAACGAAGGCGAGACCAAACTTAACCCGCTATTCAGACCTAATCCGACGCTGTTACGACGAAGCTGCACTGGAAAAACTCGACAAGCTGCGTACGGGCCTAGAGCAAGAAGCCGACAATAGCCCAGCCTATCACTTGTCGTGGCTCACCCTCACTGGCATTCTCAGGTCGACATCAAGAGTAGGCACTGCTCGCTGGCAATACGTGTTGCCAACGAAAGTGAAACGAGATCCTAGAAATCCCGATACGGCGTTCGAGGAGTTTGCAAACGTCATCTATGAGGATATGCATTCGGCCGACGCAACCGCCGGACCCCGATCAGCGGTCCTTCAAGGCGATGCCAGAGAATGTGCGACCGTGCCTCCCAATGCTGTCGACCTTGTAGTTACTTCTCCCCCGTATCCGAACAACTACGACTACGCTGATGCCACGCGCCTTGAGATGACATTCTTTGGCGAAATCACTGGATGGGGCCAATTACAGGATACTGTCCGGCGCCATTTGGTCGTTTCGTGTTCGCAACACGTTTCTGGGCGCACCGTTAACCTCGAAGATGTGCTGTCGCACCGAGCGCTCGATCCGATTCGGCGGCAACTAAGTGAGGTGTGTAAGAAGCTGGCCGAGATTCGAGAAACGAAAGGTGGAAGAAAGACATACCATCTGATGGTGGCGTCATACTTCCGTGACCTCGCACTCACCTGGCACGCATTGCGTTCAGTATGCAAATCGCCAGCTAGGGCATGTTTTGTAGTGGGCGATTCTGCACCGTACGGGATTTACGTGCCGGTTATTCCCTGGTTGGGTGAACTCGCAAAATCCGCTGGCTTTAAGTCGTATGCATTTTCAAAGACCCGCGACCGCAATGTGAAGTGGAAAAATAGAAAGCATAGGGTTCCATTGCAGGAAGGCGAACTCTGGGTTGAAGGATAGTTCATGGGCATTTCACCGTCCCATCGCTTTGGCCAGATTATTGGGGACGTCCTGGAAGACGCCACCCGGCCTCTGCTCCAAGAGTTCGCAGATAAGCACAAACTTTATCTCGACCAAAAGGGCAAGCGACCTTGCCGTAAGGGAGTGAAATGTAGCTGGGTCGATCTTAATCGGAATTCGCACGATCTCGATTTCGTGCTTGAGCGAGGAGGAAGTCCAAACAAAGTCGGAGCCCCAGTTGCATTTATAGAGACCGCTTGGCGGAGATATACGAAACACTCGAGAAATAAGGCGCAGGAAATACAAGGCGCCATCATTCCGTTGGCTGAGACCTATAAACACATCGGCCCCTTTAAGGAAGCGGTGCTTGCCGGTGTGTTTACCGAAGGTGCATTGGCGCAGCTCCGATCCTTGGGATTCGAAGTCCTGTTCTTCTCTTACGATTCAGTTAGAGACTCATTCTCGATGGCCGGTATAGACGCCTACTTTGATGAGAATACGTCAGACAAGAATTTTGCTGAAGGAGGCGTCCATAAACACGGCGCTGCAACGGTATGAAGTGCGGCTTAAATACTCGAATGGCGACAACATAGAGGGCCGCTTTAATGACAAAGCAAGTGCAGTGGACTTCCTGAAAGGATTTGAACCCACGCCAGGCGACTAATTCCTCTATGCCATGCGTCGGTGGCCTACAGACGATACCGCGCGATCAGGTGCTGCGCATGTCCTTGGGGAAGAGTTCATCCGGGGTGAGCGTGCGATCGAGCAGGCCCTGTTCCTGCGCGAACTGAATCACCGCCTGCAGGTCGTGCCGATTGGCTGACAAGCCCTGCGGATACGGGCTGCCGCCAAAGAAAGCGCGCTCCTGCTCCAGATAAGACGCCGCCCACGCGAAGCTCAGGCGATGCGGCTGCTGCATGAACCCGATATGGCGCCGCTGGCTTTCGCACAGGGCATCGAAGAGACTGCGCGCCACCCACGGCGTGCGTTGAAGCAGATCCCGCTTGATCACGATCGGATGCATGATCGGAAAAATCCGGGTGCGCCGGTAGTAGTCCTGCTCCGCTTTCTGGAAATCGGGAAAGAGCCGCGCGAGGGTGCGTTTTCCCGCGAGCCAGCTCTGCGGCAGTGCGGGCTCCACCATGGCGTCGATCTCGCCGGCGATCAGCATGTCCTCGAGTTTCCGGCCCTGCTTCAGCTGCTCGACGCGTACTGAAGGCGGCGGGCGGCTGCCCACGAGTTCGTTGTTGACGCACACCCAGGTCACGCTCTCCAGCGGCAAGCCGTAGTCGTGCGCGAGCATGCCCTTGACCATCACGGCGAGCGTGTTCTCGTAGGTGCGTATGCCGATCCGGCCACCCATGAGGTCCGCGGGCCTGTTGTACGGCGATCCCTCCGCCACGAAACAGAAATGATGGCCGAACATGCGGCGCGAGAAAAACGGGATTGCGTCGAGCCAGTCGATGTCCCGTGAGCGGGCGATGCAGTAGCCCGCCATCGAGAACTCGCATGCATCGAAGGCCCGCGCGTGATACATGCGATCGTGCCGCTGTTTGCTCGGAAG
>JBQTHU010000171.1:0-40503 GCA_052389535.1 Betaproteobacteria bacterium
CTTCGGGAAGGCCGCCTGCTTTGCTATAATGCGACGCCTGCGCGCCCGTAGCTCAGTTGGATAGAGTACCTGGCTACGAACCAGGGGGTCGTGGGTTCAAATCCTGCCGGGCGCGCCAAAATTCAAGGACTTGAGTCTATCGATTCAAGTCCTTTCTGTTTTTTGTGCGTGACTTTGCCGTTGCCATTGAGCAAATTCGATCGACGTCAGCGCGCGCATGCAGTGCGAATGTCTCTCGCTGGTGAAGTACTTGTGGAAACTCAATAGCAGCGATTGTCACGTTCGACGACCCGGAAGAACACCAGGTTACTCGCGGCTGTCAGATAGACACACCTGCCTCGAGACGCACGTCATAACGAAAGTGAGCTTCCCCCGAAATTTCGTCTTCCAGCGAAAACAGAGGGAAGCTCACTGTCTGATGCCTAAGGCAGAGGAGGTAGTGGTGAAAAGCGCTCGGCTCTCCAAGCCTGACGCACTGGGCTGTTGACTCACGATCGACGTATGGACTGCAGTATTTCCTCGATCGAGTGCGGCGAAATTCCAAGTTCGCGAAATCCGAGGCTGTCCGCGGACGATACATTGTCGACCTGCATCAATTCCACCTGAGTCGGGGTGATGGGCGGATTCGGTAGTATTCCCGAGACCCATGCGAGCGCATCCCACGCGGCAAATGGGATTGGAAGCAGAATGCGCCTGAGGCCGGCGCCGTGTGCAACGGCTTTGAGCAATTCCTCGTAGGTATAGATTTGAGGCCCACCACATTCAAAAGTGATCGATTTCCTTTCTGTTCGTTGCAGCGCCCTGACGACTGCTTCCGCCACGTCTTCCACATATACCGGCTGCAATTTCGTCAGACCGCGCCCGAACATCGGATAGATTGGAAACCGGCGAATGAGCTTGAGGATGAGCGTGAGAAAGGCGTCGTCCGGTCCGAACATCACCGCCGGGCGGATGAGAAGCGCATCCGCGAACGCAGCCCGAACTGCCAGCTCGCCTTCGCCGCGCTTTCTGATATAGAGTGATTTTGAGGCGGCATCGGAGCCGATTCCTGAAACGTGTGCCAGCCGTTCGATTCCGGTTCGTTGCGCCAGAGTGGCTACTCGGTGGGCAGATTCGACATGCACCGAATGAAAAGTCTGTTTTCCGTGTTCAACGTAAAGACTGACTGCATTCACCAAGCCGTAGGCACCGGCAAGGGCGTCGACGACAGATTGCCCGTCGTGAATGTCGCTTTCGACCGATTCAAGCCGAGGATCATCACCGAAGAGCTTGCGTCCGCGATCCGGATGCCTTGACGCAACTCGGACGGAAAACTGGTGTTTGCGCAGGTGGCGAACGACACGGCGGCCGAGAAAGCCGGTCCCGCCGAACACGACAATCGGACGATCGTTTGCGGATGCCATGGCTTCACTTCGTCGTAGCGATTTCGAATGAGGTGATGTTATGTGATCGCGTGCTGTCCAGCAATTCGAACGAAGTCCGCGGTAGACTTCTGGCATGGGCTGCGTGCCGCCGTGACTGCCGTATCTGCTGATGGTCGTGTCGGGGTGGGTCTACCGACATCATCTGATCATCATCGAATCAAGCTGAGAATCGGCTGTCAAGCAAGGCTGAGCGGAAAGCGAATCCGTTTTACCGGTGCTGAACGGGCAGTGCTGGCGAGGAAAGCCAAGGCCGTAGGGAGCAAAGCGCTCCAGAAGCGCTCGACACCATCGATTCCCCGGACACGTTGCTACGCTGGCACAGACGATTGGTGGCGCATGCCGCAGATCGGGCGCAAGTCGACTTCGGTACGATTTCGCGCTTTTTCGGGCGACCCGGTGAACGGGCCCGGAAACTGGAAATAGGTCTCTTCGTTGCCGGTGCAGTGCTTGACTCGTTACACCCCTGAAGGGTACGTCTCTGGAAGGTCCGTCTCGACGCGTCCCCAAGCCTCTAGCGGAACGAGCGCCGAGGTCTCGTCGATGTGGATTACCGCGTCAAACTGGCACGACAGTCTCGCACTGAAATAGTGGCTGAGACGCTCTGACTCCGGCCGGTATATGACGCCAATCGCGCGTTCCAGCCGCTCGCTGCCGAGCGTGTCGCGCATCGCGCCTTCGCCCACGCGGAGGAAAAACTGCTCGAGCCCAACCTCGTGGAACAGGCGCTCGTAGCTGCCTTCAAGCGAGGGCCGCACCCGGCGGCGCTCGGCAGAAGCTCCCCAGTCGCGAGCCGCGGTCACCGTGCCCGCATGCGTGGTAAAACCGATAAGCCGCACCCCAGGCGCGAAACGTTCGCGCACCAGCTGACCGAGATTGAGTTCGCCTTCGCCCATCCGCGTAGCGCGCGCATCGCCCAGATGCGAATTGTGCGCCCACACCACTGCACGGGCGCGCGGGCCGGCGTGAACGAGGAGCGCCTCAAGCGTCTGCAGCATGTGACTGTCGCGCACGTTCCAGGAATGTGTGCGACTGCCGAACATGGCGCGGTAGTAGCGTTCCGCGTTGGCGATGAGCCGCGCATTCTGCTCGGCAAAGAAGTGTTCATCGGCGGCGATCCGCCCGTCACGCGCCGCGTATTCAAGGGCTTCGCGGCGCAACTCAGCTAGCTGCGCAGTTACTTCGTCCTCGCAGCTTTGCGACATGCCGATGGTCGAAGCATAGCCGTAGGCTTGCGGATCTTCCCCGTACATTTCGAAGCAGGCGTAGCGCTCCTGCGCACGCGCCGCCGCCGCCGGGTCAACCTTGCGTAGGTAATCGAGCACCGCCTCCATCGAGCGATGCATGCTGTAGAGGTCCAGTCCGTAGAACCCCACGCGCGTCCCCTCATCGCGAGCGGCGTTGTGTTCGCGGAGCCACCGTAAAAAATTCACCACATCGGCATTGCGCCACATCCAGCGCGGAAACCGGGTGAAGTCGTCAAGCGCCGCTTCCGCGCCCTGCTCCGCTGATGCAAGGCGCACCCAGCGGTTCACGCGGTAGGCGTCAGGCCAGTCGGCCTCGACCGCTACCAGGCCGAACCCACGCTCGCTGATCAGGGACTTCGTGATCTGAGCCCGCATGCGGTAGAACTCGTGCGTCCCGTGTGTGGCTTCGCCGATCAGCACGAGCCGAGCATCCCCGATGGCTTCGAGAAGCGCAGGCATCGTTGCTGCCGTGGAATCGAATGGAACTGCGCTGGCGCCGATCAGTTCAACGGTAGAGCGGGCCATTACCGCGTCCCTGCCGTGGCCCGGCTCTCGCGCAGCAGTTTCCGGACTTCATCATCGCTCGTCTGTGAGAAATCGGCATACCATTGGCCGACGGCGTAAAAAGGCTCGGGCTTGCTGACGCAGACGACCTCGTCCGCGATCTCGGCCATTTCGGCGCAAGTGCTCGGGGCGCCGACCGGCACGGCAACCACAACACGTTTCGGCGTTCCCGCACGTGCCGCCTGAACCGCGGCTTTCATTGTGGCACCGGTCGCCAGACCGTCATCGATCAACAAAACAGTCTGGCCCGATATGGCCACCGGATCACGATCCTCGCGGTAGGCGCGTTCGCGTCGCTCGAGTTCGAGGCGTTCCTCGCGCGCTGTACGTTCGACAGCGGCTTCTGGAATACCGTACGCGGCAATGATTTGGCGATCGAGAACGCGTACGCCGCCCGGCGCAATCGCGCCCATTGCGAGCTCGCGACGGCCCGGTACGCCGAGTTTGCGGACAACGAATACGTCCAGCGGTGCACCAAGCGCCCCGGCGACTTCATAAGCCACGGGAACACCACCTCGCGGCAGCGCGAGCACGACCACGTCGTGTCGGTGTTGGTAGCGGCTTAGCTGTGCCGCCAGCGCGGCGCCGGCATCGCGACGATCCGAGAAAATCTGCCGATCCGACAAAAGAGCCGCTCACTTCCGAGGCGTGGACGTTCTGACGAGTCCGGCTGCGTTGCGCGCGTCTTCGTCGATTTCTTCGTCGGTCTTCCCGCGTTGCGCTTCCTCCGCCTGGTCGAGACCACGCCCGAGGCCGGCTTCGTTTTCGCTTACCACGCGATCGGCGTCGCGATCGGCATTCGCGCGCAACTTCGGATCCTTGCCCGCGGTGAGGCGCTCGCCGGTGCCGACGCGGTCGCTGTTCCCGCCCATCTCGAGATCGCCCACACTGGGACCGGTATCTGCCACGTTGTACTCGCCTGCTTCCGTGTCCTGGTTCGTGCCGCGGTCGAGTTTGAGCACGTCGTCGTCGACCATGCCGGGCCCGGCCATGTCGGACCCGCTGTCTGAACTATCGCTCGGGCCCACCGATTTCGTATCGTGTCCCTTCTGCGTTTTCGATCGTTTTCCTCGGAAGGGAAGATTGTCCGGATCCAGAGTACTGCCTGCCATAGTGAACCTCCGTTTCGTCGATGCGGCGCGCGCCGCCGAATGGTTTCACGGACGGCGGCCGCCAATTCCAAGCTGGCACGAATTTTGGTATGCGGCAAATCTCCCGTCCGCCAAGGTCGTGACGGCACTTTGTGCACTTCCGTAAAGTACGGACTCCGCATTGCAGGGTTCGGTTTCCTCCCAAAACACAAAATTCGATCCTGCTATAGGTGCGCTTCAATAGCACGCGGTGCGCGTGAAATTGCGCTGGTTTTCGCTGTCCAACTACTTTAGGGATTTCTACTACAAACGGGCGCGCCTGGTAATGAATCGCAGACAATTCCTCAAAGCCAGCGCGGTGGCGTTCATGGGTGCCTGCATCCCGCAACGCAGGAAAGAGCCGGTAGAACTCGATCTTGGAACCCTTCGTTCCATCTGGACCGACATCGGCGGAGTTCGTATGCATTCTCTGGTTTCCACCGGACCTGCACCGGCCAGTGCCCTCCCGGTGGTGCTGGTGCACGGCTCGGGACTCTCGGGCCGCTACATGATTCCTACGGCGCGCGAGTTGACGCCGCATTTCCCCGTATACCTGCCCGATTTTCCAGGCTTCGGAGACAGCGATAAGCCTGAGAAGGTACTTACCGTGCCGGAACTTGCCGACGCATTAGCGGCCTGGCTGCGCGCCGCCGGGCTGGTGCGTGCGTCACTGCTCGGTAATTCATTCGGGTGCCAGGTCATTGCGGATCTCGCAGCGCGCCATCCCAAAGCGGTGGAGCGGGCGATCCTTCAAGGACCGACCACGCCGCCGGACGAACGCTCGTGGTTCTGGCAGTTCATCCGCTGGCGACAGAATCAGCGCTATAACCCGCCGGAACTGGGCGACGTCACGAACGAGGACTATCGCAAGTGCGGGTTGCGGCGGATGTACCGTTCTTTCCAAGAGCAGATCAGCGACCGCATCGAAGACAAAGCCCCGCACATTCGCGCGCCAGTCCTGGTCGTCCGCGGCGAGCACGATCCCATTTCGAAGCAAAGCTGGTGCGAAGAAATCGCTCGACTCTGTCCGCGCGGCCGGTTCGCGATGATCCCCGGAGTTGCTCACACGCTTTGCTATACCGCGCCGGTACAGCTTGCAGACATTACCCGCTCGTTTGTCCAATAGGGCTGGGGCCTGGGATCGACTGAAGAATAGCTGGACGGAGTGTGCCGACGAATGGACGTAACGCTGAGCACTGAAGAATTACGCTGGCTTCGACGACTCGATACCGACAGTGCGGTCAAGCCTGACGTGCCCGAACCCGTCGCGGATGTGTTGGTAAAGCACGGCCTGGCTATAAAACTTGCCGAGGGCGGCCTCCAATTGACTGCACTGGGTAGACACCACCTGGAAAATGCGTCCGACCGGTAACGGCGCCTGCTTCTACGGGATACGTCACTCTCGACCCGGGTGACCGGGAATTGGGGCACGTTGCCGCATCCACTCGACTATACGAGGCCATACATAGCGGTGAGCGTTGCCGCCCACGAGCACGCCGACGTGCTGCAGCATCACGCCGACGTCGCCGCGATAATCCAGTATCTGCACGTCCTTGCTGCCGGTCCGACTCCGGTACGCCTCGATGGAATCCGCGGGCACGACGCGGGAGCGCCGATTCTTTATTGCGAGAACCGGAGTGCGGAGCGCTAGCGGATCCGCCAGGCGTGCATTCACACGTAGCTTCCGTGTGGCGAACCGATTTTCGCGGTATAGAGCTTCTACCACATCTTCGAATAGTTGCCGCGGCATGGGGATCTCATCCAAAGTCCAGCGGTGAACCTGTGCGTGAAGCCACGCGGCGCTACTCGTACTGCTGTAGCTCCAGTCGATTGATGGCTCCACATTGAACGTCATCGGGTCACTCCAGCGACTCGCCGCATCGAGAAAGCTGCCGGGTACGTTCCCCAGGTATCGTGTGACTGGCGGTGCCAGCGAAGCCGCGGCTTGGAGCCGGCCGGCAGTAAACTCTATCGGCCCTTCAAGCTCAATCAAGCCACGCACGCGGTCGGAGTGGAGACTCGCGTAAATCGCCGCCAGAGTGCCACCAAGCGAATGTCCGGCGATGAATGGTTTTGAAGGGCCCACTTCGGCGGCAATTACGTCGAGGCACTCGCCGATTACCCGATCGGCGTATTCGGCGAGCCCCATCCACTCGTCGCCGGTTTGCGGTCGTCGCCACGCCACCAGGTATACCTGCATGCCCGCCGCTGCACAGCGTGCGACCGCACTCGATCCTGGCGCAAGATCCCAGATGTACGCGGTTTTGATCGGCGCCGGTACAATAAGCATGGCCGGTTGAGCGGCGTTTGCCGGTTGGTAAGCAAGAAGAACCGCAGCCCGGCACCGGGATACCGTACGCGAGGGCGTCATTCGCGGGCCGAGTCCAAGCGTGTCCAGCAGGCGTCCCTGCGCCCGCCGCATTTCGTCCGCACCGAAAAAGAATGCCTGCACCTCGCAGGCCTCAGGCAGTCATAGATCGCTTGGAACATCAGGCAGGAATATCGTTCTGGCGTTCATTCGCGGCGCGCTTTTGTACGCGCCCTATTCGAGTGCACCCACGACTTGAGTGCGATTCCCACGACTTGTTAAAGCTGTAATTATTTCAATTCCTCGGCATGGAACTTCGCATCCCGGCGTGACGTCCCCTCAAGTACGGAAATCCCTCGCCACCCTTGGGTGTAGAACGCTGGACATGGAAATGCCAATGCGCACCGAGCAGATTGAGATTAGAACCTATCTCAATAATAGACGCGTGATGCGTTGTGGCCGAAACGTGATGAATGCTAGGAGCGGGGCGCAGCCAATATCGCGAATATTGGCAAGCCACGCGACGACGCAGGCGCGCGTTTTGGCCACAACCCGAAGGGACGGGGCGATCTGGGCGCATTTCGTTGTCGGGCTCCCTTGCAATATTCGCGATATTGCTGCACTCGCCCTCCTAGAACTGCATCCCACATCGCCTCCGTCGCACACGTGCCTATTATTGAGATAGGTTCTAGTGTCGCGCACATCCGCGCCGGCGCTGCCACACTGGAAGCCGATTTGTCGGTTCCGAAAAACCCGGCCGCGCTCGTGGTCTTCTGCCATGGCAGCGGCAGCAGCCGTTTCAGCCGCCGCAACCGAGCCGTCGCCGATGCGCTGATAGAAGGCGGACTCGCGACGTTGATGCTCGACCTGTTGACACCCGAGGAAGAGGCGGTTGACCGGGACACGCGCGAACACCGTTTCAATATAGAACTGCTGGGACGCCGCGTCATTGCGGCGACCGACTGGACGCAACAACAACCGGTGCTGCACGGACTGCCCGTTGCGCTCTTCGGTGCGAGTACCGGTGCCGCCGCCGCGCTGATCGCTGCGGCGGCGCGCCCAGGAATAGTCCGGGCAGTCGTATCGCGGGGCGGCCGTCCCGATCTGGCCGGTGGAGCGCTACCATTCGTGCAAGCGCCGACATTACTCATCGTCGGTGGCAATGATGAAGGCGTCATCGATCTCAATCGCGATGCAATGCGCCACATGCGCGCACGGGTCAATTTAGAAATCGTGCCCGGCGCTACGCATCTGTTCGAGGACCCAGGTGCGCTAGACAAAGTGGCGCAACTTTCAGCCGATTGGTGCCGGCTCCGGCTACGCGAGACGGCAGAACGTCAAAACCCTGCCTAAACGCATGATGTTGGAACCATCTGGCACCCGGAAGGCACATAGGACACGCGAAATTCCGCGATCGGAATGGCGGCCTTTCCTTGAGCGGTTCAGCCGCGAGCATCGCGCGTGGCTCGCCACCGTCGAGCGAGTGAGCAACGACGGACTACAGGTGGAAGCGATGGAGCGTCCGCTAAACTGCGTCAGCGCCGGGGAAGGCATCGAGATTCGATTCGAGGACGACACGGATCAGGTTGAAGTCGTCGAGCCGGCAGCCTTAAGGATCGAAGAAACCGATGAAGGCGCAGTGTGCGCGCTAAGGATCGATGACGAAAGTGGCGAGCGCGTGAAGCTAAGCTTTCGCGTGACGGCGTTGCCGGAGGCACTTGATGGGGTGTGGCCCGGGAAACTCTGAGGCATCGTGATGATTCCAAGAAGTTGGATGAATGCTGCGATCGAATCCTGGCAGGGAACTCAGCCCATTTCCATATTTCATAGCATTGACCTGCGTGAGCGTAATGAATTACCACGGCCGCACAGATTCCGCGTCACGGCTGTTGGATTAAAGGAGACGATTATGCGAGTAGCCGAAGCGATGACTCGTGAAGTGCGCGTTGCGAATCCCAATCAGAGCATTTGCGATGCGGCGTGTCTGATGGCACAGATAGACGCCGGCGCCATCCCGGTCGGTCAGGACGACCGCCTGGTCGGCATCATCACGGACCGCGACATTGCGATTCGTGCCGTGGCCGCCGGAAAAGGACCGGACACTCAAGTTCGGGAAATTATGACGCCCGACGTGAAGTACTGCTTTGAAGACGAAGACGTGGATCACGTCGCGCGAAACATGGGCGAGCTGCGCGTGCGTCGCCTGCCCGTTGTCAACCGCGACAAACGCCTCGTCGGGATTCTATCGCTCGGCGATATAGCACTGACCGAAGGCAAGGAGCCGGCCGGCGAAGCGATCACGAAAGTGTCGCGGCCAGGCGGTCGGCATTCCCAATCCACGGCGCCGTGAAGGGGCGACCGGCTGACGCGCCGGTTAGCCCATGACTGTCCGACAGAGAACGCGCGCGCCGCAGTATTCCGCGCTCAAGCACTGACGCGTAATAGGTAGGCTCGTGGGCTGTGCGGCCGCGCCCAATTCCGAACGGGAACTGCCGGAGCCTTTTGCCGCCTCAGCCGCTGGTTCGTGTCTTTTTTCGGGAAGCCGCCGATCCTGCTCTTGCGGCGTGCGCGCGCAATGGTGTCGTCGCCGCCAAAGGGATGGCCACCAAAGCCATGACGCATCATGGCGATGGCTCGGGCCCAATTGTTCTGATTGTCACGAGAAGCAAGCAGCGGCATCACGGACTGACTGATCACCGGTATCGGGACGTCCATATGTAACGCATCATCGACCAGCCAGTTCACTTCGCCCGTGTCTTCGACATAAGGCGGCACCGCGCCGAGACCGTCCTGATCTCGATAGGCACGCCGTTCCAGTCATCGGCCACGCTCCGATTCAGACGCGTAACGATGCGTGGGAACACGCGATGCGCACAACGATCAAACACTTCTTGTGACGCAATTTCCATTCCAGGGAAAGTTGCGGTAGCCGGACGGAAGCGCACCAGCAAGATCTGTGGCTACCGCCCGCGCTCCCAATGCAGGGAAAGATCCTGAACAAGCCCCTCGTTCTCATTACCGGTGCAGCAGGCGATATCGGCTCGGCGCTCGCCGCGGCGCTGGCGCGTGACTACACGCTGGCAGGGCTCGACCAGCCAGGCAAGCAGGCGGCCATCCCCCTTATCCCGGTCGATCTGACCTCCGGCAAATCGGTCGCGGAGGGCTTCGGGCAGTTCCGCGCTCGCTACGGCCCGCGCATCGCAAGCGTCATCCATCTCGCCGCCTATTTCGATTTCACCGGTGAAGAATCGCCGCTCTACGAGAAAGTCAACGTGGAGGGCACGCGCCTGCTGCTCGCTGCGCTCCAGGACTTCGACGTGGAGCAGCTCATTTATTCCGGGACGATGCTGGTCCATCGACCGTGCGCACCGGGCGAGCGTATCGACGAGTCCCAGCCGCTCGCGCCCAAGTGGGCTTACCCCAGGTCGAAAGCGGCCGCCGAGGACGTGATCCGGCGCGAGCACGGACGCATTCCGTATGCGCTGCTGCATCTTGCCGGCCTCTATGACGACCGCACCTGCGTGCCGACGCTCGCGCATCAGATCGCGCGCATCTACGAGCGCGACATCCAGAGCTACCTCTATTCCGGCGACGCACGCGCTGGTCAGTCGATGGTGCACAAGGCGGACATGCTCGATGCGTTTCGGCGCGCGGTGGACCGGCGCCGCGAGCTGCCGCCCGACGCGGTCATTCTGATCGGCGAGCCCGACGCCATGGGCTACGACGAGTTGCAGGACGAGATCGGCCGGCTGATCCACGGCGAAGCGGAATGGACCACGCTGCGGCTGCCCAAGCCGCTGGCCAGGACCGGTGCGGCGTTGCAGGAGAAAATGGAGCCGCTGGTCCCCGACGCCTTCGATCAAGGTAAGAAGCCTTTCATACGCCCGTTCATGGTCGCCATGGCCGACGATCACTACGCGCTCGACATCACCCGGGCGCGCCGGCTGCTCGGCTGGGAGCCGATATACCGGCTGCGTGCCGGGCTTTCCAGGCTGGTGGAAGCGCTCAAGGAAGACCCGCAGAGCTGGTACAAAGCAAACAAGCTTACGCCGCCCGCCTGGATGAGCGTAGCGGAAAAGCGCGGCGTAGACCCCGAAGCACTGCGCTCAAGTCACGAGGCCGCGTACCGCGAAGCGCATCGCCGCAACCTGTGGGCGCATTTCATGAACATCGGGCTGGGTACCTGGCTGCTCACCTCCGCGCCGCTGCTCGGCCTCGAATCGAAACTGGTCGCGGCAAGCGACACGGTCTCGGGCGCGGCGCTCATCGTGTTCGCCGCGCTCTCGCTGTCGTGGCGGCTCGCGTGGGCGCGCTGGGTGTGCGCCGCGATCGGTGCCTGGGTGATGTCGGCGCCGATCCTCTTCTGGGCGCCGACCGCGGCAGGGTACGTGAACGACACGCTGGTCGGCGCGCTCGTTATCGCGCTTGCCGTGCTCACGCCTCCCGAGCCGGGCGTGTCGCCGATCGCGGCGACCACCGGGCCGGAGTCGCCGCCGGGGTGGAGCTTCAATCCGTCGAGCTGGACACAGCGCCTGCCGATCATTGCGCTCGCTTTCGTGGGGCTGTACGTCTCGCGCTATCTTGCCGCGTATCAGCTCGGGCACATCGACGGCGTGTGGGATCCATTCTTCGAGGGCGGACCGGACCCGAAGAATGGCACCGAGGAGATCATCACTTCGAGCGTGTCGGAGGCCTGGCCGGTGTCCGACGCGGCGGTGGGTGCGCTCACCTATATGATGGAGATCCTGACCGGCATCCTCGGGTCGCGCCGGCGCTGGCGCACCATGCCGTGGCTCGTGCTGCTCTTCGGTCTGATGATCGCGCCGCTCGGCGTGGTGTCGATCTTCTTCATCGTGATTCAGCCAATATGGATCGGCACCTGGTGCACGTTGTGCTTGTTGGCCGCTACTGCCATGGTGGCGCAGATTCCCTACTCGCTCGACGAGCTACTCGCCACGACGCAGTTTCTGCTGCGGCGGAAGCGCGCCGGACAGAGCCTGCTGCGCGTCTTTTTCGTCGGCGGTACGGATGAAGGGTCGGCGCGCCCGGCGCCCAGCGAATTCGAGCGCTCTCCGGCGCAGCTCGCGCGCGACATGGTCACCGGTGGCGTCAATCTGCCATGGAACCTTGCCGTTTCCATGCTCATCGGCGTATGGCTCATGTTTACCCGCCTGACGCTCGGCGCTGAAGGCGGGGTGGCGAACGCCGATCACCTGATCGGCGCGCTTGTCGTCACCATTTCGGCGATCGCCTGCGCCGAGGTGGCACGGCCGGTGCGTTACTTCAACGTTCCACTCGGCGTGGCGCTGTTCGTCACGCCGTTCCTCTACGACGCCTCCGTCTCGCATACGGTCGCATCCGTAGTTGGCGGGCTCGGGCTCATCGCGCTGAGCCTGCGCCGCGGCCGCCTCTCAGGGCACTATGCCGCCTGGAATCGGTACATCGTTTAGCGCTGGAGTCTGTGCAGCATCGACTGAAGTTTGAACCGCTCCTTATTGAAAGGAATCGTCATGGCAACGTGTGAACTGTGCGGAAACGAATACGACAAATCGTTCGAGATCAAGATGGCAGGAAAATCGCATACTTTCGATAGCTTTGAATGCGCGATTCATGCGCTCGCTCCGACGTGCGCGCATTGTAATTGCAGGATCGTCGGACATGGAATGGAAGCGGGAGGCAAATTCTACTGCTGCGCGCATTGCGCGTCACATGAAGGCGCAAGCGGTCTCCGCGATCGCAAATGAGCGACACGCGGCCGGCTTTCGGCTTGCGAGTCTGAGCAGCAGAGCACGACGTTGTGTCCGCCTGACGTAGCGTTCCAACGGCCGAACGGTGGCTTGAAAGACCTATGGACGCGGTGCGCAGCCGGCACGGTTTATTCCCGCACTAATCTGAATCGCACACCTGAGGAAGCACAGGTGGTAATCCTCGTACATGGAGTGGTAATTTCAAGCCGCTATATGCTGCCAACCGCCGAGCGGCTTGCGCCGCTGTGCCGCGTCTTTGCAGTCGATCTGCCCGGCTACGGCAAGAGCTTCAAACCGACGGTGACCCTTTCCATCCCAGAACTCGCCGATGCCCTAGCGGATTGGATGAATGCAATCGGCATAGAAAAAGGGCACCTGGTCGGAAACTCCTTCGGTTGCCAGATCATCGCCGAGTTCGCCGTGCGTTATCCGAACCGCGTCGACCGGCTCGTATTGCAGGGGCCTACCGTGGATCCGGAAGCACGAACCTTCGCGAGGCAACTGGCACGGCTGTGGATTAATTCCCGGCGCGAAGCACCCCACCTCGGACACATTACGAGACAGGACTATATGGCCGCCGGATTGCGCCGGGCCTGCGCTACGATCAAGCTGGCACTGCGCGACAGAATCGAAGAAAGATTGCCACGCGTCATCGCGCCCACGCTCGTAGTGCGCGGCACGGAAGACCCGCTCGTGCCGCACGCATGGGCTAAACGTGCCGCTTCGCTATTACCGCATGGAACGCTCCACGAAATACCGCACGTAGCGCACACCATCAACTATACCGCGCCGAGAGCGTTCGTCCGGGCGATCGCTCCGTTTCTAGGGCTGTGTCGGGATATGAGTGGGCGCTATCCATGAAGCCAAGAACCCCTGGGTACATTGCCAATTTCGACTCCTCGGCAGCGATGCTGCGCGCGCTGGCCAACTTTTTGCACAGAAAAGATTTTCCAATGCTGGGAGTGCTGCCGAATTTCATGGCGCCGGCGATGAAACTGATCGGGACTGCGGTAAACCGGTTACCCCGAGTGCTCAGGGAACAGATCTACATCTGGAGCGGCGCCGCGGAGGGAATAGCGCCGAAAAAAATTCATGAGGCGAGCACCGACCGGATCGCCGACTGGATGACCCGCCTCTATCCCGCGCGCAAATATCCGGCTGTCATGCTGGGTTCCTCCAATGGCGCGCTCATACATCTTTGCGCGGCAGCCGGCATCCCGTGGCTCCCGCAGACAGCACTGGTGCCCGTGCGCCGCTCCGGCATTCCTCCAGACGAGCCCACCGCCGACATGCAGTGGGCAAAGCCGTATGCACGGCGGTTTCTCGATGCCAATCCTGGCGTCTCACTGCACCACATGTTCGATCCCAACCAGGACCAGTTGATGATCCGGCGCATGACATATTTTCGGTTCAAACATCTTGAACTGCCGCCGGCGTACGCGCGCTTTCTGGAACAGGTGCTTGAACCGGGCGGCACGATCTTTATTGTGGACTGCCGGCTCACGTGGCCGACGACGCAGTGCGGCGACCGGCATTTCTTTCAGTTCGGCGCGCCCGGCGGCGCCACTGTTGCCGAGTATTTTCAGGGCGGACCGCGCGTTGCGGCCTACCTGTCCAGCCATGGTTCGCCCCGTACTCGGTGGAACCCACCGGCCGTCAATGGCGAAACGCCCGAGGCGGAATGGGGATTCGACCCGCGTTTCGGATCGGACATCATGCATTTCGCGCGCAAACGCGGCTACCGAGTTAAGCGAATTGCGTTCTCGCAGCCGGAAGATACTACTGCACTCGTCGCGGACCTCTACGCCTGGTGGCACCGGCAGCGCGGCATCAGCGAGCGACGCCTGCTCGTCGAATCGTTTATTGTCATGGAGCCCTATTGGACCATCCGGACCGGTGCCGTGCCGTACTGGATGTTTTTCAACAGTGAGCAGTCTGCAGCAATGCTCGGTCACTACCTGGACGAGCGTCCCGGGTTCGCTGAAATCTACGCGATGCTGTTTTCACACGGCGTCGAATCGGTGGGCGTCGCGCCAATCGACACTTGGCGCGATTTGCTGAGGCGCGCGACGCGACGCGGCAGGTTCGTGGGCGTGGATGAATCGGCCTATCCGCGCGATTTCGCGGTCTACACGCGTTACCACAGCGACTTGGTGCGCACGATCGATGCGCGTTATCCCATGCCGGCGCCGCTTTCGCTGGACCAGATAGAGCGGTTTCTCGCAGAAAACAACGGGCGATATCCAGTGCAATGGGGCTGGGACGAAAGCGTGAGCGAACGGCGTGTGGAAGCGCGGCAACATTGAGTATGGCTATACCCATTGGCCACCGGCTGAAGCGGGTCAAAAGAAAGCTGCTCTGCCGGCTCGTGCGAACCTCTCCAGCATTTGCACCGGTCCTGCCCGCCAGCCTATCGCTCTCGAGGGTGAGCTATCGCTGCGGACAGGCAACCCGCGCACTTGTGGCTTTTTTACCGGGAATCGAGGATGTTGCGGAAGATTTCCAGATCCATGGCTTTATCGATACATTGGGTGAGCATGATGTGGCGGCGGACGCAATGGCGTTGGATGCGCATTACGGTTACTACGCAAACCGCACGATCCACGACAGGCTGACCACCGAAGTCATCGTGCCCGCGCAAGCGGCCGGCTACGAGAAAATCTGGCTGGTAGGCATATCGCTTGGAGGGTTTGGCGCGCTTTCCTATGCCGCGCGGCATCCCAAAAATGTCGCCGGCCTGGTGCTACTCGCACCATACCTCGGCGATTCCCCGCTCATCAGCGAGATCAAGGCCGCTGGAGGACTAAACGAATGGTCATCGGCGGGAATCGAGGATGCAGATTACCAGCGCGCGCTGTGGGGATGGATAAAGCACGACGAGTCCATCCGGCTTTCGAAATTACCGGTTTATCTCGGCTTTGGCGAACGGGATGCATTTGCAACTGCGAATCGTCTTCTTGCGGAACTGTTGCCGAGGGAGCATGTGATCACGGTGCGCGGCGGCCACGACTGGGCTACCTGGAAGACGCTCTGGAAGAACCTGCTTTCCGCTGATCAGCCGTATGAGTGGCTCGACATACGAAATAGGAAGGTTTGTTCATCGTGAGGGAGACCTCGGACTACGTGCCGAGCGCCCATCCGCTGATTGCGATTCGAGAGATCCTGAACGCGGCGCTTGGCGGCTTTTTTGGTTCTTGACGATGTCATGCAGTCTCGTGTAGCGGTGCCTGTTACGATCAGTGCTCGAAGTTACGAACGAATCATTGTGTTGGCGCGTTTTATCTTGTTCTGCAGCTGAATTATTCCGTAGAGCAGCTGTTCTGCGGTTGGTGGACAACCGGGCACGTAAATATCGACGGGTACAATGCGGTCACAGCCGCGCACGACCGAGTATGAATAGTGGTAATAGCCACCGCCGTTGGCGCAGGAACCCATCGAGATAACCCAGCGCGGCTCGGCCATCTGGTCGTAGACCTTGCGCAGTGCAGGCGCCATCTTATTGCACAGCGTGCCAGAGACGATCATGAGATCCGCCTGCCTGGGGCTGGCGCGGAATACGATGCCGAAGCGGTCGAGGTCGTAGCGCGACGCGGCAGCTTGCATCATCTCGACCGCGCAGCAGGCAAGCCCGAAACTCATTGGCCACAGAGAGCCAGTCCGCGTCCAATTTATTAGCCTGTCTGTCGTTGTGGTAGTAAATCCTTGCTTTGCCACTGTTTCCATTGAACACTCCTTGGCGATGCACGATGTGTCTCGGCATAAGTGGCCGCTGCGCTATCGCGGTGCATCGGCAGGTGGCGTCGGCTGTGTGTGTGGCGTTACGTTATCTTTTTGACCCGGCAGCGGGAGCAGCCCGCCGAGCAGCATCAAAACAATCACGACGATGCCGATGATGATCCAAATGGTCTTGTTGTCCATCGGTTCCTTGGCCCAAAAATGTACGACCGGTAGCAAGATGTAATTGTTCCGTCCGCGGAGCACGACCGACAGCAATGTATGGTGTTCCGACCGGTGAATGCGCAAGTAAAATATCCGCCACAATACATTTACTTAACGGTCGCTCTGGTCGCTTTAATTGACGTAAGCTTCGCGACACGCTGCACGATCCCGGAACGTCGACATCGCCGAGCGGTCCCAATCTGGTTATGGAAGCTGCAGGGCCCGTTCGGGATGAACGGGCAATCTACGCGGACCGGCATGCCGATTTCTCGCAGACCGTCTGGTTGCCGTTGGCGACCGTCTTCTTCTGCAGCGCCATGAATGCGGCTTCTATATCGCTGCGAAAGATTGGATCCCCATCAGACTGCGTTAGCCCATGAGGACACAAAAAGTTATTGCGCTCATCGTCTCCGGCATAGCTTGCTACTGCCTCGCAAAGATTGTCGCTTACATTGCGTGGCATCTGAAGTCGTCTAGAGAAAAGGCCGAGAGGAACTCAATCGTCAAGCGTGGTGAGCAGATTATCGAAACTACCAGCGACGATATTTCTGCGAACCCCGGTATACCGGCGTAGTTGTATGGATAAGATGATTCAGATCCGCGCCTGGCTCGCCTCGGACGGTCCGGAAGTACATGCCGAAACCGCCGGTGGGTCAGCCGCGGGGTGACCAGCGTTGGTCTACGTTCCTAATGAACCATGCGAAAGCGATTGTGGCGCGTGACTTCTTCGTGGATTACTGCGACCTTCCGACTGCTCTACGTTTTCGTGGTCATCGAGCACGGTAGCCGACGGCTTGTGCGCGTCCAGGTCACTGCGCACCCGAGCGCAGAGTGGACCTTAAGCAATTACGAGAGATCATCGCGGCTAAGACACTTACGGCTATTTGATTCACGACCGGGACAGTATCTTCGCGAGGCATCTGGATAAGTCTATCCGGCGCTGGGTACCAATTTTTCGGCATGCTGAACCCCTGTGGTACGATCCTATCCTTCATTCGTGCTATAGTGCTATCGTGCAATAGGAACCATTGCGTCGCACCAATGGTCCAAACCGGGAGCAGGAAAGCGCAGGAGAGCTGAATGGACACCAGAGCAACCGTGAAAATTGTAGGCCAAAACGGACAAATTTCGCTCGGCAAGGAATTCGCGGGCCGGCAGGTCCTTGTGGAGGAACGCGAGCCGGGCGTTTGGCTGATCCGTACGGCGAAGGTCATTCCAGAAAACGAGCTCTGGCTGCACCGGCCGCAAGCCAGTAAGGACCTGGAACGTGCACTTGCATGGGCCCAAGAAAACCCGCCGCGCGAGTCCTCGGAAGAGGAGTTGGAAAGCCTGACTCATGAGCGAAAACCCAAACGAAAAGCGCGTCAGGCTCGATCTAAATAGCGAGATCTTCCAGGACAATCTGCTCGCGCTCGACAAGACCGAGAGCACGCGGGTACTCAATACGCTGCGCAAGCTACCCCAGATGACGTGGGCGCAGGTTTATCGCGACTCTGGGCTGAAGTGGGAGAAGATCGAGAGCGTGAAGCCGCCGAGCGGCATCGACGCGGTTTACTCGCTTCGCATCACTCAGGCGCGGCGCGCGACTGCGTATCGCCAAGGCGATTTCATGCGCTTTCTGATGATTCAGCAGGATCACGACTCGACCTACGGCAAGAAGTAGGGACTGAACTGTTCCCGCGCGCTGCGTGAGTTTTGCGTGACTTTGCCGTTGCCATTGAGCAAATTCGTCGTTCCGCCAGGCGCGGCCGGGCGGTTCCTCAACTGGGCGGCCGCCGCAGCCTTCATTCGGCCACGCTAGCGGCAGATAGCTCGGTTGGAACCAAATAGACGAGTCCTGCGTCTTCTGGCAGGAGGACGCATGGCTGTTTCAGGAAAAGCGTTTGAGAGTCGCCTGCTTGCGCTTCTGAGATCCCTCCCAGGGTGTCGAGCGGCGGCTCAGGTGGCAGAAGCCGTTGCAAACAAGGAGGATTTATGAAAGTGATCCAGATCGCGGTGATCGGTTTTGGGCTGGGCGTCGGTGGTATGTTGGCGGCACCTCTCGGAGCAGCCGAGTACTATACCGCTGTAACGGACAAAGACATCAAATGGCAGGATGCCCCGTCCATCGGGCCGGGCGCAAAAGTCGCCGTTATCCACGGTGATCCAAAATCGTCCGGACCATTCGTAATGCGTCTTCGTGTGCCGCCGAACACAACAATCGGCGCGCACACACACCCGGCCGATGAAAACGTCACTGTCCTTTCAGGTACGCTTTATTTTGCTGCAGGCGACAAGCCAGATCCCAAAACAGCTAAAGCATTTGGAGCAGGCAGTTATTTTTCGATTGGCAAGGGCAAGCCGATGATCGCGTACTCTAAGGATAGTGAGGTGGTCATGCAGCTCCATGGGACCGGGCCTTGGGGTATTACCTATTTGGATTCGAAAGGCAAGCCGGCAAAGAAGTAACAGAGTCTTGAAAGAGAAGCACGGAGCGGGGACGGTTGCTGTCCCCGTTTCTACCTTCAAAAAGTTTCGACCGGATATTTATCCTGGCCTGATTGGATAGCACCGGTTCGGTGCCCATGGAATAGCGCGTACTTCGACCGATAAAGTGACCCGCGCAGTCGTTGCCTGGCTCGCAAGCGGGCACGGAATTGCTCTGCTGCGTTAACGACGAAGATCGAGGGAAAGTTATCAGAACAGGACGCAGCAACGGCCGCTAGAAGCGGCCAGAAGGTGCCTTCGGAGAAGATACTTCGCCTGTTGCCTCCTTATGCGTGTGATGTGTCGATCGATATGACCTGGCTGCGCGGACGACGCGCGCCACAACGAAAGAGTTCCAGTGATGCACGGCCGCCAGGCCGGCTCGCATCCTCCTGCTTGCGGCACCACGCATGCATTCCATAATGGCTGGAACCGAAAAGGAGCCCGCTGCGTCCTGTAGACAGGAGGAAAGATGGCCGTTACAAAAAAAGCCTTTGAGAGTCAGGTGCTTGAGCTGCTGGGCCCGCTCCATTGCGTAGCCCGGCGGCTCACCTGTAACGATGCCGATGCGGAGGATCTGGTGGCGGAAACAGTCGCACGAGCGTGGAAGGCACTGGATACGCTGGAAAGCGAATCGGCGTTTCGCTCATGGCTCTTTCGGATCCTCAACAATACATTCATCAGCGAGGTGCGCCGGGCTTCAGCGCGCCCGCAGACGGATTCGCTGCATGCCGAAGAGGTTGACGCGGAAGACGCGGAGTTTTCGCTCTTCGAGCAGATGCACCAGCCGTTCCTGCTGTGGTTTCACAACCCCGAACAGGAATTTCTCGACAAGCTGTTGAAAGAGGATCTCGACCGGGCACTGGCAACGCTGCCGGAGCATTACCGGATCGTGGTCATCCTCTCGGATTTCGAGGAGTTCAACTACGCGGAGATCGCCGGGATGCTCGGCATTCCGATCGGTACGGTGCGCTCGAGACTCGCCCGCGCCCGCGGCAGTCTCCAGAAGATTCTGTGGCAACAGGCACGGGAACACGGCATCAAAGGCGCGGGCCCGTCGGGCAAGGATACGGCGAGTACAGCCGGAACAAAGCTCAGCTCGATGGACGACAGGAAGGATGGCATGTGATGACAAAACGAGAAATCGATTGCGAACAGGCGCTCAGGCAGCTCTTCGACTACATCGACCGCGAACTGCAGGACGCCGACCACGAAGTCATGCACCGCCATCTCGAAAAGTGCAAGGGCTGCTTTTCGCGGGTGGAGTTTGAACGCCGGCTGAAGGGAAAACTGCGGGCGCTCCGCGACGAGAAGGCGACTGAAAAAGTGAGCGAACGCGTCAAGGGGCTGCTAAAAAGCTTCTGAAAACCACGAGGAGGAAATCATGGTTGCGATCGTGAGTCACAAGCAGGAAGCGATCCAGCGCGCGGTGCGGGAAATGTACACGGCTGTCGCTGCAAGGCCGGATCAGACCTTCCACTTTCCGACCGGGCGCGCGGCCTGCCAGATGCTTGGCTATCCGCCGGAGAGCCTGGCAAAGCACCCTCAACGCGCGATCGAGTCGTTCGCAGGAGTGGGCTATCCGTTTGCGGCAGATGTGATCAGAAAGGGCGATCGCGTTCTCGACGTGGGCTCGGGCTCGGGAACCGATGCTCTCATTTGCGCCCATCTCGTGGGGCCGCAGGGACACGTCTTCGCCCTCGACATGACGGCCCGCATGCTTACGAAGCTGCAGGCGGCTGGCGCCGAGGCTGGCGTTGCCAATATCGACATTTTAGAGGGTGACGCCGAATCGATACCTCTACCGGACGCCTCGGTGGACGTCGTCACATCGAATGGCGTGCTCAATCTGGTGCCGGACAAGGCACGCGCCATTGCGGAGATCTACCGCGTGCTCAAGCCGGGCGGCCGGCTGCAGATCTCGGACATCGCATTGAGCCGCCCCGTTGCCGAGCACTTTCGGCAGGACCCGGATTTGTGGGCGGAATGCGTCGTCGGTGCCGTGGAGGAGGAGCGCTACATCGCCCTGCTGGGCGCCGCCGGCTTCGACCGAGTGGAGCGCATCGGGCAACTGGATTACTTCGCACTGAGCTCCAGCGCCAAGACACGCGAGGTTGCTGGATTATTCAATGCGCACTCCATTTCACTGCGCGCCGTAAAACCGCTTGCGGCGCCAGCGATCCAACCGGTCTCGACCGGCCAGGCTGCGTTGAACTTCGTTCGCGAGTTCGCCGGCATCAGCGCCGCGGTCGTCGCATGGCTCGTTTGCACCGGCGCGCCAGCGCTGGTCGCGGCATTCGGCGCCATCGGTGCGGGAGCGCTCACCGCTCATGCCTATATGCTTCCGGCGTTCACCGCCTTTCTGGGGGTGAGCGTCTGGTTGCTCTGGCGCACGGGGCGGCCGCGCGGCGAGTTGCGGCCGTTCCGGCTGGCGTTGTTCAGCGCGCTGTTCGCAGTCGCAACCTTCTGGCTGTCGCTGGTGGAAATCTTCCCGTTCATGTGGTGGTGGCCCTATCTGGGCATCGCGGGGCTGGTCGGTGCAAGCGCATGGAGTTTCGTACTGGCGCGGCGGCCCGGAAACTGCCTCGAGGAAATGATTCTGGAAATGCAGCAGCAGGCGCGCGGTGGCTCGCCCGCCCGGCGGCTCGCCGTCGGCGCGGCAACCGGGGTGCTCGTGATCGCCACGCTCTATGGTCTGCATTTGTCCGTAACCGGCTTCCTGCCGGGCTGAAGGCACGACGATACGATGGGCAAGCAGCAAGTTGCGCACATTTGCAGCAATGCTTGAAAACGAACTTTACGAGGAGAGACGATGAAGATCGAAACTTTGGCAGTGGATCTGAATGCCCTGCGCGAGGAAGTAAAGAACAAGTACCGCGACGTGGCATGCAATCCGCACGGCGAGTATCACTTCCATACCGGCAGGCCGCTCGCCCGGCGTCTCGGTTACGACCAGGCTACAGTCGACGCCATGCCCGATGCAGCGGTCGAATCCTTCGCCGGCGTGGCGAATCCTTTCTCCCTGCGCCGGCTTGCGCCGGGTGAACGCGTGGTCGATGCAGGATCAGGCGGCGGGTTCGATGCCTTTATCGCCGCCCGGCAAGTCGGCTCCGCAGGCCGCGTGGTGGGAATCGACATGCTGCCCGAGATGCTGGAGAAATCCCGCGCCACCGCAAAGTTCATGGGGCTGCAGCATGTGCAGTTCCGCGAAGGCATTCTGGAAGAAATGCCGGTGGAAGACGGGTGGGCGGACGTGGTCATCAGCAATGGAGTCATCAACCTCTGCGCCGACAAGAAATCCGTTTTCAACGAAATCTGGCGGGTCCTGCGCCCCGGCGGCACGCTGCAGTTCGGCGACATCGCGAACGGCAAGCCGGTGCCCGAATCAGCCGTACGCAACATTGATTTATGGACGGCTTGAATTGCCGGTGGCCTTCCGTGTGAAGGCTGGCAGGCGATGCTGACGGAGATTGGCTTCGTGGATGTCCAGGTAAGTCAACCATACGACACTTTCGGCGAAGCGCGCGGCGAGAAGAACGCGAGACGATTCGAGGTATACGGTTACACGTTCATCGCCCGGAAGCTCGACTAGGACAGCCCAGACGAATCCGCAGAACACTCGGCGCCAGTCGGCATACTCGTGGATGCCGCCGACGCTGCGCTCCGGACATGAGATCGGTCTTCACGGCTGCCGCCATGAAAATCCAAGTGCCATGACGCCGGAGCAGGAAGAATGAGCCTGCGTGGGGATCGGTCAGGTATCCTGATCGCCCCTATCCCGATTTCATGCGTGAGTGCGTGCGAAAACGCACGCAGTTGAGTCACTCGACCTTCGCGCCGGTCGCCTTGATGATTCTGGACAGCTTTGCCTCATCGGAGCGGATTGTTCCGGCGAACTGGTCCGGGCTGCTGCTCGCCGCGTCGAGCCCGAACGACGCATAGCGGTCCCGCACGTCCTTCAGGTCGTGAACGCGCACGATCTCGGCGTTGAGCTTGGCCACGATGTCGCGCGACACTTTCCTCGGTGCAAACACGCCCCACGAATTTTCGATTGCGTAACCTGGCACGCCGCTTTCCGCAATGGTAGGCATGTCCGGGACGAGTGAAGTGCGCTTTGCGCTGGTGACGGCAAGCGCACGGACCTTGCCCGACTTTGCGTGAGGCAGGGCGATCGGCATGTCGGAGAAGACGATGTGCAGCCGGCCGCCCAGCAGATCGTTCAGGGCCAGTATCGTCCCCTTGTAGGGAATGTGCACCATGTTGACGCCGGCCATGGTCTTGAAAAGCTCTCCGGAGGGATACGCGAGCGTTCCAGCGCCGCCGGATCCAAAGTTGAGTTCCCCCGGCTTAGCCTTCGCGAGCTGCACGAGATCCTGCACCGATTTGACCGGCATTCCGGGAAATACGACCAGCAGCTGCGGCGCGGAAGCGACGATGCTGATCGGCGTGAAATCGCGCAGCGTGTCGTAGCTCGTTTTGTAGAGGCTCGGATTGGTTGCCCACTGGCTCATGTTGCCGTGTAGCAGCGTGTAGCCGTCCGGCGGTGCCCGCATCGCGATTTCTGTGCCGATGATGCCGCTCGCGCCGGCCCGGGTATCCACCACCACCTGCTGGCCCCACGTTTCGGTCATCTTCTGCCCGAGAATGCGCGCGATCGTATCCGAAGTGCCGCCCGGATTCCATGGCACGATCATCCGGATGGGCTTGTTCGGATAGGTTTGTGCAAGCGCTGCGTGCGAAAGACCGAGCGCGACGAGCAGAACCATCGTCATCCGCAAATTCCACATGATGAATTTCTCCCCTGCGAAAATCGCTCTTCCGCAGTCTAGCAGACGCCATCGAACGCTAAGCGGTTTTGCTGCCGTCGCGGTGTGTGCGGGAGTGATGTCGCGCGAGGCTCGCGCCCTGGCGCAGCAGCTCGCGCTGCACTTCGCGCGCCGGGACGGTGCGCGGCGAGAGACCGGCACGCACCGAGAGCGCCGCACAGACGCCGGCCGCCTGCCCGGTCGCCATGACGATCGGCATCACGCGATAAGACGAGTGCGCTTCGTGCGTCCCCGAAATGCAGCGCCCGGCCACGAGGAGGTTCTCTATCCCGCGCGGGAGCAGACAGCGTAACGGGATGTCGTACGCTTCCCCGAGCGGCACATGTTTCAGCACGGTGCCTTTGCCGTCGGGATTGTGGATGTCGACGGGATACGCCCCGCGCGCGATGGCATCGTCGAACTTGCGCGCGCCGAGCACATCTTCCGCGGTCAACTGATAGTCTCCGAGTATCCGGCGCGTCTCGCGCACGCCGACATTGACGCCGCTCTGCGCGACATAGGCGCGCTCGAACCCCGGCACGTACTTGCGCAGGAACGCCGCGATCTGGCGCATCTGCCGCCGTCCGCACCATTCCGCGTAGGAAAGGTCCCACACGTCCACGCCGAGGACGCGCGTGATGCGCGTGCTGTTGACGCTGATTTCGCGCTGGTGCGGGGTCGCGAAAAAGAGGACGTCCTCGCGTGGGAGATCGAGTTCGCCGGCAGCGCTCGCCCTGCGGACCAGGTCCCAGAGCCCGTGCACGCCGCGCCATTCGCCGGGGTGGTCGCGCACGTACGCTTCGAAGGCGGCGCGCTCGAAATCGACGACGCGGAACATGAGCGTCATGGGTTGTGTCAGACCATCGAAGCGGCCGATCTCGAACGGCGCGCCGGCACGCGCGGCCACATCGCCGTCGCCGGTGCAGTCCACGATGGCGCGCGCGCGCACGACGATCGGCCCGGACTTGGTTTCGAAGACGACTCCATTCAGGCCTGGAGCATCAGTGTCCGGGCGCAGCACATCGGCGGCGAAGGCGTGCAACATAAACTCGACACCCGCTTCGTCGAGCAGGTCGAGCGCCGCGATTTTGAACTGCTCGGGGTCGAACGGCACCACGTAGCCCGTCTCGAGCGAAGGCGGGATGGCGCCTCCCGCGCGAACGAGTCGCTCCAGCAGCCGCTTCAGCACGCCGGCGACGATCGGATCGCCGGGTCCGTGGTCGGTGGGGAGCAGCGTTGTCGCGCCGACTTTGCCGTGCGCGCTTTTTCGCGTGTGGAACGACATGAGCGGCATGACGAGGGACGCGGTCGCATTGCCGCCGAGAAAACCGTAGCGCTCCGTCAGGATGACGCGTGCGCCCGCGTCGGACGCACCCACCGCCGCGGCGATTCCCGCCGGCCCGCCGCCTACCACGAGCACGTCCGTCTCCGCGGCAAGAAGAGCGCGCCGGGCGGGCAGGTCGATGCTGACGTTCGCTACGGGACGGGTGAGGGCGGGCATCGCGCGCTTCGGATTCAGGCGCGCCCGGCCTCGGCCCGCATCTGTTCGCGCGGCTTGCGATGCGTGAGAAGCTGCATGGCGAGCCGGTGGGTCTCACGCGATCGTTCCTGCAGCGCGGGCAATGCATCTGAGATGCGACGCTGCATATCGCGCCGCTCGTCCCAACAGGCATCGAGGTACGCGATGAGGCGTCCGGCATTCACCAGGTTGAGCGGTGGGGTCATGATGTGCAGGTCCTCGAGAAATCCCGTCACCTTGCTCGCGTAGGGCAGGGCGATGAACGGCACACCCTGCAGGGCGGCGAAGACGAGAAAGTGCAGGCGCATGCCGAGCGCGAAACTGAAGCGGCCCATGAGCGACAGGAGCTCGCTGGATGAGTATTTTCCCTTCAGTACCGTCGCACGCTGCGCGCGGAGCATCTGAGCGATCACGGCGTGACTGTGCTGGGTGTCGAGGGATCCCGGCTCCATCGGAACGAACACGATGTCGGCGTCGAAGCGGTCGACCATGAAATCGGCGGCGTTCGCGAGCAGCGCATGGTAGACGTTCTGATCGATGTCGGGCGCGGCGACGCCCGGCTCGCGCACCGACATGCCGACGAGATTGGTCTTGCCTTCGAGGCCTTCCTGTGCAAGCGCACCTTCGGGCAGGGTCGCCGGCGCCAGCAGCAGGGCGGGGTCGGCGGTGACCGGCACGTCGCGATCGATGCCGGCCTCTTCCAGCACCTTATGCGCGCTGCGCTCGCGCACCGTGACCACCTCGGCCTTGTTGAGGCACTCGCGGACGGCCGCCTGCGCGGAGGGCTCCTGCAGCGGCCCGGCACCGATTGCGTAGACCATCACCGGGACATGCAATTCCTGCGCGATCTGCACTTCCCGCAGGTAGGTTTTGGCGTCGGTGTCGTAGAGGATGCCGCCACCGCCCAGGATCAGCAGATCGAGCCGCTCGATCTCCGGCGCGACTTCCGCGCGCGAAAGCTTGCGCACGGGGACAGCGCGCTCGACGGGGTGGCGCTCTCTGGTGTCCTCGGCGTTGCGGGAGAAGACCGTGATCTCCACCGGCAATTCCGCGTGCAACTGGGTCACGATCGACTGCAGGATCGCTTCATCACCGAGGTTGAGCCCGCCGTATGAGCCGCTGATGCCGACGCGATATGGAGTATCGTCCAATGGGATTTCCTTATGTGAAATGGAGCGCGCCTCGCCTGCCGACATCCGCTCCAAGCTAGGAGCCTCGGCTTCGGTCAAAGTTCGTGGATCGGGTCGGAGGCGCGACGAAACCGCTCCATCAAGGGCAGTCGAAACCCGCCCCGATTGGCCGGGTCGTTGGGTCTTTGGCACTCCGGCGCGCGATATGCGATAGTTCGTTAACGTAAAACCCGGACGGCATGCCGGTCCTTTGGGGAGGAATCACATGACAAAACGACTCGTAGTCGGATTCACGCTGGTCGCGGCCTGCTCGCTCGTGCCGGGCGCGACGATGGCACAAGCCGGGCGGAGCGATTACCCGAACCGCCCGATCCGGCTGGTCGTCCCGTTTGGGCCCGGCGGCGGCTCGGACTACGTCGGGCGACTGGTCGGCCAGAAGCTCTCGGCGCAGATGGGGCAGCAGGTCGTGGTGGACAATCGTCCCGGCGCCGCATCGCTCGTCGGAACGGAAATCGCGGCGCGCGCGGCCGCCGACGGCTATACGCTGTGCCTCTGTGACGTCGGTTTCACCATCAATCCCGCCTATTACCGCAAGACCACCTACGACCCGATCAAGACTTTCGATCCGGTGATGGTCGTGGCGGAGACGCCGTACATCCTCGTCGTGAATCCGGGCTTGCCTTACGTGTCGAGCATCAAGGACTTCATCGCCGCGGCGAAGGCGCAGCCGGGAAAGATCAACCTCGGTTCGGCGGGCAGCGGAAGCGGGACGCATTTTTCCGGCGAGCTGGTCAAGCAGCGCGCGGGCATCAATCTCGTGCACGTGCCCTACAAGAGCGCGGGACTGTCGAGCGCGGACGTCGCGTCGGGGCAGATCCAGGCCTCAATGAGCACGCCGCCGGCCGCCATGCCGCTCGTAAAGGCGGGCCGGCTCAAGATCCTCGCTTCGTGCGGCGCGAAACGCAGCGCACTCATGCCCGACGTGCCGACGTTTGCCGAAGTCGGCATAAGCGGCGTGGTGATGACCAACTGGTACAGCATCATGTCGGTCGGCGGGACGCCGAAGCCGGTCATCAAGCGCCTCCACGATGAGCTGACCCGCGCCGTGGCTGCGCCTGACATGCGCGAGCGGCTCGCTTCCGCCGCACTCGAGCCGGCGCCGAACACGCCCGAGCAGTTCAGGAAACTGATCGTGGACGAGCTGCAGCGCTGGAAGAACGTGATGAAGGAGGCCGGGATCAAGCCCGAGTAGAGGCGAAGGGCCCGGTGACCTGCCGGCTTACTTGACAAGCTGCCAGCCGAAGCCCTTGCATTCGCGGCATTCGAGGCTCCCGAGCCGCCCGTAGCCTTTGCATTCCAGGCATTCCGTCCAGGCCTGCCCGAGGCCGCTGCGGAAGATGCCGGAGCATCGCCTTCCCGTGACGACCCTGTTGCAGCGGGAGTTCACATAGGCCACCTGGTCCGTGTACGTGCCGCACACGGTGCACACGGCGAGCGGTTTTTCCTTTTTGAACCGGGGCATGTTATGACATCCCGAGCGGAATAGGGCTGCATCGATGCGCTGACGCGTTACGACCCGGGCGGGCGCGGCTCCACGCGCTGCCACGGACTGGCGCACTCCTTGACGTACGGATAATAGGTCTTGCTGTCGCGGCAGTAGTACCAATAGGAAGAAGCCGGCCGCTCGGCACCGGCCGTGTCATTGCGTTCGATGTACACGGGCGGTGTGGCGGGCACCGTGACGACCGGCGGGTAGTAGTACGGCGGGTAGTAATAGTAAGGCGGCGGGGCGTACCAGAAGCCCGGCCCTCCGATCAGCACTCCGAACCGCACGTGCCCGCCATGCGCCAGCACCCAAGGCGTTGCCAATGCGGCTGCGAGCGTGAAGCACAATATAAGTACTGTCTTTGCGCGGTTCATAAGGACACCTTGCCGTAGCCTACACCCAGAACGTGGTGCCCGACTCGCTGCCGAGCATCACGTCATGCAGGTTCTGCAGATTCATGAGCACGGCGAAAGGAAAACCCTGCCGCCCGCCGCGACTGTCGTTCAGCAGCGATTGAAAATAGGCCTCGAGCTTCGCGCGGTCGTAGCGCAGCTCGACGATGGTATTCGCGATGCGCGGATACTGATCGACGAGCGCCTGTGGATACTCGTCTCCGGGTAACGTGCGGAAAAAATCATCCGCTTCGCCTGACAGCTCGACTTCGTCGGCCATGCTTTTTCCTCTCTCGCAGTGCAATGAGTTTTCGGTAAGCGGGAAAGTGTAGACCACGCGTGTCGCGCTCGCAACGAGGAGAGCACAGAATGGAGAAAGTCCGGTATTATCCGGCAGTCACAGGGGATGTCTGGGGCGTTGGGAGGATCCGGAACTGCCGGATTCGGCGCCCGGAACGGGGAGGGTATGGGCGTATTCTCGGTTCGCGGCGCGCGCGTGCTCGTGCTTCTCGCCGCCTTTGCGGCTGTCGCGTTCGCCGCCGAACTGATCGTCATCACGGACGCGCAGATCGCCAAGCTCGCGCAGCAGTTCGGGCCCGTCGCCAAGACCCGCCTCGCCGCCTGGCGCGACATCCTCACCAACCCGCGTCACAAGAAGCTGTCCGAGGACGAAAAACTGCGGCTGGTGAACGACTTCATGAACCAGACGCCGTTTCTGAGCGATCGCGAGCATTGGGGCAAGGAAGACTACTGGGCGACGCCGATCGAGTTTCTCTCCACCAACGGCGGCGATTGCGAAGACTATTCCATCGCGAAGTACTTCACCTTGCGGGCGCTGGGCGTTCCGGACGACAGGCTGCGCATCACCTACGTCAAGGAGCTTGTCATTTACAACGAGGCGCACATGGTGCTCGCCTATTTTCCGACGCCCGACTCCGAGCCGCTGGTGCTGGACAACATCAACAAGTCGATACAGCCGGCCTCGAACCGCAACGATCTGCTGCCGGTTTACAGTTTCAACGGCTCCGGACTGTGGCTTGCGAAGGAGCAGACCGGCCGCGGGCAGTCGGTGGGCGGCTCCGACCGCATCGGACACTGGCGCGATCTGCAGGCAAGGCTGCGGGCGGCGATGTGACGTGATGGCTTGATACACAGACAAGAACGAACGATGGCAGAGCAGGGGGCGCGATGAAACTTTCACGACTATTGGTAGGGCTGATTTCGCTGCTGTGGGTGCTGGTGTTCATCGCCACGCTGGCGATCGTCATCAACAGCACCAGGGACTACCTGCAGAAATCGATGGAGTCGCACGCCCAGGACACGGCGACCTCGCTCGGCCTCTCCATCACGCACAGCGGACGGGTGAAGGATCCGCAGACCGTGGAGCGCATGACCGCGGCGATCTTCGACCGCGGCTACTACACCGAAATTCTCGTAAAGAGCATGGACGGCAGGCCGCTGGTCGAAAAGCGCGTGGACCAGGCGGTGAAAGGCGTGCCGGAGTGGTTCATCGAGAACTTCCCGCTGGAGACGCCGCGCATGAGCGCCATCGTGATGGACGGCTGGCGCCAGGCGGCCACCATCGAGGTTGTGAGCCATCCCGGCCATGCCTACGCCGAACTGTGGCGCGTCACCGTGCGCTCGTTCTGGGTGCTGTTCGTGGTGGCGATCGTGTCGCTCGTCATCGTGCTGGTCGTGCTGCGGCTCGCGCTGCGCCCGCTCGACGACATGGAGGCGCAGGCGATCAACATCTCCAAGCGCCAGTTCACCATCCTGCCGAAACTGCCGTGGGCGCGCGAGCTGCACCGCGTCGCCGCCGCGATGAACAACATGTGTCTCGCGGTCGAGCGCATGCTGACCGAGCAGACCGATCTTGCCGAGAAGATGCGCAAGAAAGCCTACGTCGATCCGGTGACCGGGCTCATGAACCGCAACGACTTCAGCGAGCAGGTGTCGCATCTCATCGCCGCGCCTACCAAGTTTCCGTCCGGGGCGCTGGCGGTGGTGCGCGTCCGCGGGTTCGCCGCCTACAACGAGAAGAACGGGCGGGTCGAAGGTGACGCGCTGCTCAAGCGCGTGGCGCTGCTGCTCGGCAAGGCGCTGGAGAAATACAGCCGCTCGATCCTCGCCAAACTCGACGGCCCGGAATTCGGCATGCTGGTGCCCGACGTTGCGCAGGCTGATTTGTCCAAGCTCGGTGACGAGCTGATCGCCGCGCTGGCGGAGATCGAGGAATTTCCGCACTCCGACACGAGCGTGATGGCGCACGCCGGGATCGTCTATTACCGGCATCACGAGGGGGCGTCGTTCGGAAGGCTGATGGCGACGGTCAGCTCGGCGCTGGCGATAGCGCAGGCGCGGGGCGTGCCCGCGTGGCACGTACAGGAAGCCGAGAAAGCGAGCGAGGACCAGGCGCTCTACATCGAGATCAACGGCATGTTCCGCGTGGGGCTGCCGAGCGAGCGCGTGGTCCTGCAGTACCAGCCGGTGCGCCCCTGCCAGGTTGCGGAGTCGGAATGGGGCTATCGCAGCGAAGCGTGCGTACGCATTCTCGGATCCGACGGCTCGCTCATTCGCGCGGGGCTGTTCATCGCGACGGCGAAGCGCCTCGGTGCCCTGCAGTTGCTCGATCGCGTGGTGGTGGACAAGGTTCTGCAGCAGATCGCCGCCCGGGGGCCGATACGCGGCGGCGGCACGGCGATCAACGTGTCGCTGGAGTCGATCATCGACGCGCCTTTCGTGGAATGGCTCTACGACCGGCTCGACAAGCAGCGCGAGATCGCGAAGCACGTCATCATTGAGATCGCCGAGCACACCATCATCGGCCACCTCGATGCCATCAAAGCTGCGTTCAGCCGGTTGCGCGAGACGGGAGCGAAGCTGTCGATCGATCGTTTCGGCCAGAGCACGGCATCGGTGGGCTACCTGCGCAGCCTGGAAGTCGATTACATCAAGCTCGACGGCGGTTACACGCGCGGCCTGACCGAATCCACCGACCGGCAGTTTTTCGTGCAGGCGCTGGTCGGCATCGCGCACGGCCTGGGGATCCAGGTTCTCACCGAATACATCGAGAGCGAGCGCGACTTCGACATGGTCAAGAGCCTGCTCGTCGATGGTGCGCAAGGCTACTACATCGGCAGGCCGGAGTGACGAACGGCAGGGGCGGGCGGGCGCGGTGTGGGGTAAAATCCGACCGCGTGTGCTGACAACGAATTGAACTGGAGTGGCAGTGGGAGAAAGCGTTGCGACGGCGTCATGGGAGGTGCCCGGGCGGGAGGGTGTGTCCACCCATGATCCGCTGTTGAAATGCCTGGTTCTGCTCACCCGCCACTTCAATCGGCCGTTCGCGGAGGAGACGCTGTCCGCGGGCCTGCCGCTCGTCGATAACTGGCTGACGCCGGACCTGTTCGAGCGGGCGGCCGATCGCGCAGGGCTCACCGCAAAGGTCATCAGGCGCGCGCTCGCCGACATCTCCCCGCTTACCCTGCCTGCGGTCCTGCTGCTGAAAAACCGCGGGGCCTGCCTGCTCAACGTGGTTGCGCCGGATGGCTCGCTCGAGATAATCGATCCGGACACCGGCGGCGCGACGAAGGTGAAGCCCGCCGATGTCGAAGACGAGTACACCGGTCACGCCATCCTGGTTCGCGAACAGCTTCAATTCGACTCGCGCACCGAGCACAGCGCCGTGCCGCGCGTGCAGCACTGGTTCTGGGGCGTGGTGCGCGAGGCGTGGCCGCTCTACGGCGAAGTGCTGCTCGCCTCGCTGCTGGTCAACCTGTTCGCGCTCGTGATGCCGCTTTTCATCATGAACGTGTACGACCGGGTGGTGCCGAACGACACCACCGAAACGCTGTGGGCGCTGGCGTTCGGGGTGCTGGTCGTGCTGGGATTCGATCTCGTGATGCGGATGCTGCGCGCCTACCTCGTGGACATCGCCGGCAAGCGCATCGACGTCATCCTTTCGGCCAACATCTTCGAAAAGGCGATGGGGCTCAGAATGGAAGCGCGACCGGCCTCGGTGGGATCTTTCGCGAGCAACATCCACGAGTTCGAGTCGTTTCGCGAGTTCATCACCTCGGCGACGATCACGGCGCTGGTCGACCTGCCGTTCGTGCTGCTTTTCATCGCAGTCATCTTCTGGGTTGGCGGGCCGGTGGGCATCGTGCCGCTGCTCGCCGTGCCGCTCATCATCCTGGTGGGCGTCATGCTCCAGCGCTCGCTGGGCGAGATCATCCAGACCAGTTTCCGATGCGCGGCGCAGAAACAGGGGCTATTGATCGAAAGCCTGAGCACCATCGAGACGGTCAAGGCGCTCTCCGCGGAGGGCGCGCTGCAGCGCCGCTGGGAACAGCTCGTCGGGACGGTCGCCCGGCTCGGGATCAAGGCGCGCACGCTGTCTTCGGCGATCGTCAACATCTCGATGTCGGTGCAGCAGCTCGCCAGTGTGGGTGTCATCGTGGTGGGGGTGTACCTCATCGCCGAGCGCGAGCTGACCGTGGGTGCGCTGGTGGCGTGCACGATCCTCACCAGCCGGGCGCTGGCGCCGCTGGGGCAGGTGGCGGGCCTGATGACGCGTTATCACCAGTCGAAATCGGCGTTGAGCACGCTCAACAACATCATGCAGCTTCCGGTCGAGCGGCCGCCGGCGAAAAGCTTCGTTCACCGGCCGAAGATTCGCGGCGAGATCGAGTTTCGCAACGTCACCTTTTCTTACCCGGGCCAGCAGACGCCGGCTTTGTCGAGCATCTCCTTCAAGCTCGGCGCCGGGGAGCGCGTTGGGCTGATCGGGCGCATCGGCTCCGGAAAATCGACGGTCGAGAAACTGGTGCTCGGGCTCTACAAGCCGACCTCCGGGTCGGTCCTGATCGACGGCGTGGATATCAATCAGATCGACCCCGCCATGCTGCGGAAGCACATCGGCTACGTGCCCCAGGACGTGGTGCTGTTCTATGGCACGGTCAAGGAAAACATCCTCTTCTCTGCGCCGTACGCGGACGACGCCGCCATGCTGCGCGCTGCCGAGATCGCGGGAGTCACGGAATTCGTCCACCCGTCCGCCCAGGGTTTCGACCTGCGCATCGGCGAGCGCGGCGAAGGGCTCTCCGGCGGCCAGCGCCAGACGGTTGCCGTGGCCCGCGCATTGTTGCTCGACCCGCCGGTATTGATCATGGACGAGCCGACCAATGCGCTCGACAACCGCTCGGAAGAGACGCTGAAGGGCAAGTTCGAGAAAACGCTGCCCGGAAAAACGTTCCTGCTGGTGACGCATCGGGCTTCGCTGCTGTCGCTGGTGCCGCGGCTGATCGTTCTCGATGGCGGGCGCATTGTGGCCGACGGGCCGAAGGAGCAGGTGATGCAGGCGCTTTCCGGGGGCAAGATCAGTGTCGCGAAAAGGTAATAGCAAGCCATGACTGCCAAAGCGCTCAACCAGCGCGAAGACATCGATTTCATGAGCGAGACCGCGGCTGCCGCGATGCAGGGGCCGCCGGGGTATTCGCACGCCATCGTCTGGACGACGTTCGCATTCATTGTGGCGTTCATCGTCTGGGCGGCGTTCGCCAACATCGGCGAGACCACGGTGGGTGAGGGCAAGGTCATCCCCTCGAGCCAGATCCAGGTCGTGCAGAACCTCGAGGGCGGCATTGTCTCGGAAATCAGGATCAAGGTCGGCGATGTGGTGCAGAAGAACCAGGTGCTGATGCTGATCGACGACACGCGCTACGCCTCTTCGTTCCAGGAAAACAAGGCGAAGAACGACGCGTTGACGGCCAAGATCGCACGGCTCAGCGCGGAAACGTCCGGGCAGGCCTTCAATCTCCCGGCGCAGTTTCGCAAGGACAACCCCGATCTGGCGAACCGGGAATTGACGCTGTACCAGCAGCGGCAGGCGGAATACAACGCCAACACTGCGGTGTTCCGCCAGCAAACCGACCAGCGCACCCAGGAACTGAAGGAAAAGCGCTCGCGGCTGGGGCAGATCAACACCAGTCTCGAATTGCTCAACCGGGAGCTGACCATGTCGCGCCCGCTGGTCAAGCAGGGGGCGATGTCGGAGGTGGAACTGCTGCGGCTCGAGCGGCAGGCCAACGACCTCAGGGGTGAGCTGGAAGCGACCAGGATCACCATACCGCGACTGGAATCCGCGGTGGCGGAAGCGAAGAACAAGCTCGACAGCTACGTTGCCAAGTTCCGGGCTGATGCGCTCGCCGAACTCAACCAGGTGCGCGCCGAGCAGGAAGGCACGGCGGCCACCGGCGTTGCGTTGAAGGACCGCGTCGAGCGCGCGGTGGTGCGCTCGCCGTTGGCCGGGACGGTGAAGTCGGTCAAAGTTACCACCATCGGCGGGGTCGTCCAGCCGGGTTCCGAGCTGCTCGAAATCGTGCCGCTGGAAGACAATCTGCTGGTGGAGGCGCGGGTCAAGCCGCGCGACATCGCGTATCTCCGGCCGGGGCAGGAGTCCCTGGTGAAGATCACGGCCTATGACTTTTCGATTTACGGCGGCTTTCCCGCCAAGCTGGAATACATCAGCGCCGACTCGATCACGGATGAAAAGAAAGGCGAGAGCTACTACCTCGTGCGGGTGCGCACGACAAGCAGCACCCCGGCGCGCAGTGACAAGCCGCTCGCCATCATCCCGGGGATGACCGCGACGGTGCACATCCAGACGGGCGAGAAAACGTTCCTGCATTACCTGATGAAGCCCATCATCAAGACCAAAGAGATGGCGTTTCGTGAGCGCTGATGCCCTTCGACAAGCTCCTTCGACAGGCTCGGTTCGAACGGATTAAGCGGGGGTGCGCAGACGAACCATGAGCAACGCCGCTTCCTCTTTTTCGCCTCTATGTCGATACTGCTGGCGACCCGCGATCCCGAACTGATCGGCCGCTGTCGCCGGGCGGTGAGCGCCGAGCATCCGCTCGAAGTCGTCGAAACCGTTGCCGACGTATTGCGCGCGGCCCGGGCTTCGGTGCCGGTCGTCGTGTTGCTGGACGGTGCGCTGCTCGATACGCCGATCGACCGCCAGGCTGCCGAAGTGGTGGCTGCGGCGTCCGCCTCGCGCGTCATCGTAATGACGGCGTCATTCAACGAAGACGAAGAGATTGCGCTCCTGAAGGCGGGCATCAAGGGCTGCTGCCGGCGCGGCATCGATCCGGAGTCCCTGGAGCAGGTGCTGAACGTCACCTACGGCGGCGGAGTGTGGGTCACGCGCAGCCTGCTCCCGCGCCTGGTCACCGAACTGCGGCGCTACGCCGAAGCGCAGCGCCCGGCGCAAACAGAGAAGCCTGTAGCGCCGGACAAACTCTCGGCGCTTACTCAACGCGAGCGGGAGATCGTGCGGTTGATCGTCGGCGGTGCCAGCAACAAGCAGGTCGCTTCCGCGCTGGACATCTCCGAGCGCACCGTGAAGGGGCATTTATCCAATGTATTTCAAAAACTTGGCGTATCGGACCGGCTGAAGCTGGTCCTTTACGTCACCGACGGCAAGCCTGCTGCCGCGGTCGGTGCCCGAAAATGAGCCAGATATGACATCGTGTTGAGCAAAAGTACGGACAAAGTCATAAATCCCAAAGTGTTATCTGCTAAGATTCACAGGGCAAAGTTTGAAGCTGTTGTCCGGCTGCAACAGGCTTTAGGGACGCGTGGCATAGAACCACGATAATTCATTTACATGCAGTCGCTTAGGGTGATAAGCTGAGTTGACGCTGTAGCTGTCCGGCTCCCGATTCACCAGGGCGGGCGGCTCATTGAGATAAGGGGTCAATAATGATCAAGTGTTGGGCGAGGGGTGTGATGGCGGGCAGTGTTGCGCTTGCCGTGAGTGCCGGTGCTGCGGCGGAAACGCTGAAGGAAGTGGTCACGTACGCGATCGAGACCAATCCTCAGGTCGTGAGCGTCGCCAAGCGTCGGGATGCTGCGGACTACGCGATCGATGCGGCGCGCGGCGGTTATTTCCCGCGGGCCGACTTCCTGTGGGGCACGGGGCGCGAGCGCAGCCAGAACCCGACCACCATCGCGGCCAATCCAGCCGACTCCTGGGTCAGCCTCAACCGCAAGCAGGAAGCGCTGATCGTCAATCAGATGCTCTTCGACGGCTTCGGGGTGAAGGGCGAGGTGGACCGCCGCCGCGCGATCTCTGAATCGACCGCGCACCGCGTGTACGGCACGGCGGAGGAAATCGCGCTGCAGTCGATCGAAGCCTATCTCGACGTGCTCAAGAACCGCGAACTGGTGAGCTATGCCAAGGAAAATCTCGCCGCGCACCAGAAAACTTTCAACCAGGTGAAGCTCCGTTCCGATAAGGGCGTCGGCCGGCGCGCGGACCTGGACCAGATCGATGCCCGTCTTGCCCTGGCAGTCTCGAACATGGCCTCCGCGGAAAGCAACCTGCGCGATGCGGAAATCGCTTACCTGAAGGTGGTGGGCAAACCGCCCGTCAACCTGACGGCGCCCGCCGTGCCGCAGAACATTCCGCGTTCGGTGGACGAGGCGGTGAAGATCGGTCAGGAAAACCATCCGATCCTGCGCTCGGCGCAGGCCGACGTCGATGCGGCGCAGGCCCAGCGCGAGATCGCCCGCTCGTTCATTTCGCCGCGCGTGGAACTCGAAGCAAGCTACTCCAACAACCGCAACATCGACGGGCTCGAGGGTCCCAATCGCGACCGCATGATCATGCTGTGGCTCAAGTGGAACGCGTTCCGCGGCGGTTTCGACTACTACCGGTTGAAGGAAACGAGCCTGCAGATCAACGAGGCTTCGGAGATCGCCCGGAACACGAATCGGCAGGTAGAGGCTGCGGTACGGCTCGCCTACAACGCGTTTGCGACGGCCCGCGACCGGCTGCCGTCCCTCGATCGCTATGTGAAGTCCAGCGATACGACACGCGTCGCCTACGCGAGCCAGTTCGACATCGGGCAGCGCACCCTGCTCGACCTGCTCGACAGCGAGAACGAATTTTTCACCGCGCGCAGCACCTACACCAACGGCAAGTTCATCGAGATGGGCGCGCGCTACCGCATCCTGAACGCGATGGGACAACTGCTGACGACGCTCGACGTCGCACCGCCCGAGCAGGCGATGGTGCAGACGCGCTAGGCGGTTCGTCTCCTTTCGCTTCATACCCGAAGGGACGCTCAGGCGTCCCGTTTTCTTGTACACTCGCGAGGCAGGTTTTGAAGAGGGAGGGCAAGCTCGCATGCCATACGTTTCTCGGGACGACTCGGGGCGCATCACCGGTGTTTTCGATCACGCGGAAGTCGGTGTTACGGATCAGGTACGCGCGGACGATCCCGATCTTGCCCGGTTCCTTGCGGACCAGGGCCTTTCCTCTCCCGAGGCGATAAGGCAACTCCTTGCACAAAGCGACCTCAGCATGGTTCGGTTGGTCGACGACCTGATCGACCTGCTGATCGAGAAAAGCCTCATCAGGTTCACCGATCTGCCGGCTGCCGCGGGAGAGAAGTATCTCCAGCGCCAGGTTGCGCGGAAACGGCTCCAGGGCAGCCTCGTCGTCGACGAGAAGGACATACTGTAGGGTATTCAGGAACGAGGCCGTTCGCCCTGAGCCCTTCGGCTCCCTCAGGACAGACCGGCAACGGCGAGAGTCTTCTTCCTTGAGCGTCCAGGAGCCGTTCGTGTTTTCCTTCGTCTTCAGTTCAGGACCGGCTCGTCGCTCAACACGAGCGGCATACTTCGGAATTCGCAGTCTGCGGGTCGCCTTACTGACGGTAATCGCTGCATTGCCTGTTGCCCCCGCGCATTCGCAAGTTTCTGCGGGTGCACCACTCTCGCCCCATCCGCTCATCGAAGTGGTTTCGTTCGGCGTCGCTCCGGTGCAGGGCGTAAGCGAGGATGCCGCGCTGCGTCCCAAAAGCGCAGACATCGTGTATCGCGTGCCCACGACGCTGTCCGGTCCGCAAAGTGAGGTCGAAACGCGTGCGCTCCTCGGCGAAACCTGGGCCGGGCTCTTCGAGCGGATAGCGGCCAGGCTCGATACCCAGGTCGTCGGGGGTGGTGCCCTGCCGTCCCGGATCGAAGTGCTGCCGGCATTGGAAGCCGGCAAATACGTCCGCCTGCGAGCCGTTCCCGGCGGCAAATCGGTGGAGGTGGAGTACGTCGTGCGCCCGGACGAGGCGTACTCGATCACCGTGGCGCGCGACGGAGTACAAGTGAGGCCGCGTGCGAGCGACCCGCGCGTGGTCGAAAAGATGCGCGCCGACCCTTCCAAGGCATCGCTCTTCACGGCGACGGATGCGATCGGGCTGCCTGACAAAATCGTGCTCGATCTCGCCGGGATCTTCGCCGACGACGTCGACTTTCACCGCGAGCTGCACTACGGATACCGCTGCACGCTGGTGTACGAGGTGCTCTATCGCGACGGGCACATCGACCGTCCCGGGCGGATACTCGCCGCCGAGTTCGTCATCCGCAACCGGCGGCTGCAGGCGTTTCACTTCAGCGATGGTATTCGCGATGGGTATTACACCGAGTCCGGCAAGAACATGAAAAAAGCCTTCCGCAGGTCGCCGGTGGAGTTCTCGCGCATCACCTCGGACTACACGCTCGCCCGCTTCCATCCCGTTCTGGGCCTGTGGCGGGCGCATCGCGGCGTGGATTACGCGGCGCCGCTGGGGAGCAAGGTCATGGCGACCGCGGACGGTATGGTCGAATTCATGGGGGATCGCGGGGAACTGGGCAACCTCGTCATCCTGCGGCACTACGGGCGGTTCTTGACCTACTACGGGCATCTCCGCGGCTTCGCACCCGGTATCGCCCTCGGCAGCAAGATCGAAAAGGGCCAGGTCATCGGTTTTGTCGGCGTGACGGGGCTCACCACCGGGCCGCATGTTCACTACGAATTCCGGGTCGATGACGGCACCACGAATGGCCTTGGCATACCGATACCGCCGCCGGACGTGCTGGAGGAGCCGCCGGTGCAATCCGAGGCCTTCTCGAAGGCGGTGCAGGCCCACCGGATCCGCTTCCAGGCGGTGCAGAAGGCGCATGTCGTCGTCCTGGACTGAGATTTTCCGGTTCGGGAGGCCCCGAGGCCCGGAATTCGTGATTTTCCACCGTTTATCAGCGTGATATTCCGCACGACCGGTACCAAGGTATTGATACCAATAGACCTGCCGGTCCGAGAGGGAAAAGCCCAGAATTCGCTCCATCGGTCGGGCAGGAAGCGACCCAAACTCTAGGGAAGACAACGGAGGGTTAAGAAGATGGCAGCGACGAGCAAGGTTCTCGGAACGGTTACTTCGGTGGTGGGCGAAGTCAAGGCTACGGCTTCCGATGGCACGACCCGGATCCTTCAGGTCGGCGACAAGGTGTTCAGCGACGAGGTGATCACCACGTCTCCCAGTGGCGATGTGAAGATCGCGCTGGAAGGTGCGGCCGGCAAGACGCTCGAGTGCGGCAATGATGCCGTGCTGGCGCTCAACGAAAGCCTGCTCGGCCTCGGCACCGCGCTCACCGCCCAACCCACTACCCCGGCCAAGCTGCCGGTAACGGGAACCGATGTCGCCGCCCTCCAAGCGGCGATTGCTGCTGGCGCGGACCCTTCGCAAGTCGCTGATGCAACTGCGGCGGGTGGTGCCCCGGGCGCGGGCGGTGCGGACGGTGGCGGCGGACACCAGCCGGTGGTTATCGAGCAAGGCAACACCAGTGGCGACGTCACCGCCGGATTCAATACTCAAGGCGGATCGATAGACTTCCCGAACCCGCAGATCAACGAGCTTCCGCCGGAAGAAGGCGCGCCGGTCGTTTCCGTCTCCGTGCAGGTCGAAGTTGAAGTCGAAGACCCCGAAGAGCCGGGCACGCCGGGAGACGGTGTAGTCGTTTCCGGCAACGCGGCCAGCCTCATCGAAGGCACGAACGGAGAAAGCGGCGGCAAGCTCGTCAACTTCATCATCTCCCTGGACCAGGCGTTCGACACCGATGTGCAGGTCACCTATACGATTGTCCCGGGTACTGCCGAGACACCGTCCGACTTCTTCGACGGCCCGCTTACCCAAACCGTGACCATACCGGCCGGTGAGACCGAAATCATCGTTCCGGTGATCATCGTCGAGGATCACTTCGTCGAAGGCAACGAAACGTTCAGCATCGTGCTGACGGACGCGGTCAACGCGACGATCAATCCGAACGCGAATACCGCAGTTGTCACGATCGTCGATGACGATGCGCTGCCGGTGGCGAACCCCGACACCAACTGGGTGCAGGAAGATGCATTCGTTGGCGAAGGCGACGCGCCCCAGGCCAGCGGCAACGTCCTCTTGACTCAGTCCCATCC
>JBQTHU010000172.1:0-18686 GCA_052389535.1 Betaproteobacteria bacterium
CCTACGCGCAACCGGGCCAAATGCTGTCGTCATCGCTATGCCTTAGGGCTGCAGACGCGCGCCATGAGGCGGTAACGGGAAGGCGATGCTATACTGTTCCTCCATAACCGGATCAGAGCGGTAGTGACCAAGGACCCTTCCAAGATCAAGCGTTGCCCGGAGTGCCGGCGACTCGTCGAAGCTTCGACGATGCGTCCGCTTTCCCGCACCCGGTTCGGCGGCGGCGTGCGCTATGCCTGCCCCGATTGCTTCAAGCGCGTGATGGCCCTCCGCAAGGCCGTCGCGAGCGCCCGCACCAAGTAATAAGCCCCTCGCACAACCACCGCGCTACGCGTGGAACGGGCGCCCGGCTGCCTTGACTAAAGGTATTAGCCAGCGAATCACCCTTCCAGCCAGGGAGACACGCCGATGAAGCGCATTGCCAATGGCGAAACCGCGGCCCAGGGCCCCCTTGCAGCCGTCGAATTGCAGAAGATCGACGCGTACTGGCGCGCAGCGAATTATCTTTCCGTGGGCCAGATCTACCTGCTCGACAATCCGCTGCTTGCCGAACCGCTGCGCATCGAACACGTCAAGCCCAGGCTGCTCGGCCACTGGGGCACCACGCCGGGGCTCAATTTCATCTACGTGCACATGAATCGCGCCATACGGCGTCACGATCTCAACGCGATTTTCATAACCGGTCCGGGCCACGGCGGGCCGGCGGTCGTGGCGAACACCTATCTCGAAGGCAGCTACAGCGAGTACTATCCCGCGGTGTCGCAGGACGCCGAGGGCATGAAGAGGCTGTTCCGGCAGTTTTCCTTCCCGGGCGGCGTGCCGAGCCATGCGTCGCCCGAAACGCCGGGCTCGATCAATGAAGGCGGCGAGCTGGGTTACGCGTTGAGCCATGCGTACGGGGCCGTGCTCGACAATCCCGATCTCGTCGCGTGTTGTGTAGTGGGGGACGGCGAGGCCGAGACCGGGCCGTGCGCAGCCTCCTGGCATGCCAACAAGTTCATCGATCCGGTGCACGATGGCGCCGTGTTGCCGGTGCTGCATCTGAACGGCTACAAAATCGCCAACCCCTGCCTGCTGGCCCGGATCAGCCGCGGGGAACTGAAGAGCCTTTTTGTGGGATACGGCTACAGGCCGTACTTCGTGGAGGGCTCTGAACCGAGCCTCCTGCACCAGGCCATGGCGGAGACGGTCGAGCGCGCGGTGAAGGACATCAGGAATATCCAGCGCGGCGCGCGCACCGGCCGCAAGACGACACGTCAAGCGTGGCCGATGATCGTGCTGCGGACGCCGAAAGGGTGGACGGGTCCGCGCGAAGTGGACGGCGAGCAGGTGGAAGACACGTGGCGCTCGCACCAGGTGCCGCTGGCCGAACTCGCGAAAAAGCCGGACCACCTCGTGCTGCTTGAGCAATGGCTGCGGAGTTATCGGCCGGAGGAACTCTTCGATGGAGACGGCCGGCTCGAAAAGGATATTGCCGCGCTGGCACCGAAAGGTGATCGCCGCATGGGCGCCAATCCGCACGCCAACGGTGGCCTGCTCCTGAAGGAACTGAAGCTGCCTGCGTACCGCGACTATGCGCTCGATGTTCCGTTACCAGGCGCGACGCGCGGCGAATCGACGCGCACGCTCGGCGCGTATCTGCGCGATGTGACGCGGCTCAACGAGGAGGCGCGCAATTTTCGGGTGATGAGCCCGGACGAGATAGAGTCCAACCGGCTCGGTGCGCTGTTCGAGGTCACGGACCGGGTGTGGGCCGCCGCAACGCTGCCTGTGGACCGGCATCTCGGCCGCCACGGCCGCGTCATGGAAATCCTGAGCGAGCACATGTGCCAGGGGTGGCTCGAGGGCTATCTGCTGACGGGGCGTCACGGCCTGTTCGCGTGCTACGAGGCGTTCATCCACATCGTCGATTCCATGTTCAACCAGCACGCCAAGTGGCTCAAGGTGACGAGCAGGGAGATTCCGTGGCGCAAGCCGATCGCCTCGCTCAATTACCTGCTCTCTTCCCACGTCTGGCGACAGGATCACAACGGCTTCTCGCACCAGGACCCCGGCTTCATCGATCACGTGGTCAACAAGAAGGGCGATATCATCCGCGTGTATCTCCCGCCCGATGCCAATACGCTGCTCGTCGTGGCGGATCATTGCCTGCGCACGAAAAACTGCGTGAACGTCATCATTGCCGGCAAGCATCCCGAGCCGCAGTGGCTCGATATGGACGCCGCGATAGAGCACAGCACGATGGGAATCGGCGCGTGGCGCTGGGCGAGCAGCGATGCGGGCGGCGAGCCGGACGTGGTGATGGCCTGTGCCGGCGACGTGCCAACCCTGGAGACGCTTGCGGCGGTCGATCTTCTGCGCAAGCTCGCGCCGGAACTCAGGGTGCGTGTGGTGAATGTCGTGGACCTCATGACGCTGCAGCCGCGCGAGGAGCACCCTCACGGGCTTGCCGACGCCGACTTCGACCGCCTCTTCACGCGGGACCAGCCCATCATCTTCGCCTACCACGGCTATCCGTGGCTCATCCATCGGCTCGCCTACCGGCGCACCAACCATTCCAATCTGCACGTTCGCGGCTACAAGGAAGAGGGCACGACCACGACGCCGTTCGACATGGTGGTGCGTAACGATCTCGACCGCTTTCACCTGGTTATCGACGTCGTGACCCGGGTTCCCAAAATGGCCGGGCGCGCGCCGGAGCTGAAACGCATGATGGCCGACAAGCTTTCAGCGCATCAGGAGTACATCACGCGCCACGGCTGCGACATGCCTGAAGTGGCGCACTGGCAGTGGGGCCGTTCGTGACGGACTCAGGAATGCGTCTTGACTGCGTGACCGCCGAACGCGTGGCGCAGGGCTGCGAGCAGCCGGTCGGCGTACGAGTTGCGTTCGCGCGAGCGCAGCCGTTCCAGCAAGGCCAGCGTGATCACGGGCGCCGGCACGTCGAGCGCGATCGCCTCGGCGACCGTCCAGCGGCCTTCGCCGGAATCGGGCACGTAGGGCGCGATGCCTTCCAGCTCCGGATTGGCGTGCAGCGCCGATGCCGTCAGGTCAAGCAGCCACGAACGGATCACGCTGCCTTCGCGCCAGGTTTCCGCAATCGCCTGCAGATCGAGAGCGAATTCGCTCTTGCGCTGCATCAGCGCGAAGCCTTCGGCGTACGCCTGCATCAAACCGTACTCGATCCCGTTGTGGACCATTTTCACGAAGTGCCCCGCGCCGCTCGGCCCGACATGGGCCCAGCCTTTGTCCGGCGCCGGGGCGAGCGTGCGCAGCACCGGGTGCAGGCGTTCGACCGCCCGTTGCGCGCCGCCTGCCATCATGCAGTAGCCTTTTTCCCGGCCCCAGATGCCGCCGCTCGTTCCGACATCGACGAAATCGATGCCGCGTTCGGCGAGCTCACGCGCGCGGCGCTGCGTGTCGCGGTAGAACGAGTTGCCGCCATCCACCAGCGTGTCGCCTGCAGCAAGGCGCGTCAGTAATGCGGAGATCGCGTCATCCACCGGTATCCCGGCGGGGACCATCAGCCACGCTACGCGCGGCGCAGCCAGCTTTTCGGCCAGCTCGGGCAGTGATCCGACCGTCGTGGCGTGCGTGCTTGCCCGCGTGCGCGCTTCCGCACTCGGATCGAAACCGACGACACGATGGCCGCCTGCGGCTAGCCGCTCTGTCATGTTTCCGCCCATGCGGCCCAGGCCTATCATTCCGATTTCCATCGGCGTCCTCCATTGCGTGTGATCCATTGGACAGCCTGCCGTTGCAGTGCTCGCCCGCTTTCCCGGCGGCGCATACGCAGGAGTGTAACTCTGCCATGAGTTGTGAAGTGAACACATGAGTTCTTCATACGCCGACGCGCTGGTGCTGTTCGGGGCGACCGGCGACCTTGCCCGCAAGAAGATATTCCCGGCGCTGCAGAAACTGGTGGCCAGCGGCCAGCTCGACATACCCGTGATCGGCGTCGCCTCGAGCGCCCTCGATCACGAAAGCTTTCGCAGCAAGGTACACGACGGCCTGCGGGAGCACGGCGTGCTCGATCGGGCGGCATTCGAGAAGCTGCGGGCACATCTGTATTACGTGCAGGGTGATTATCGCGATGACGGCACTTTCCGGCGCCTCGAGCAGGCGCTAAAAGGCGTCCGCAATCCGCTGCACTACCTCGCCATCCCGCCCGATCTCTTTATCGAGGTGATCGAAAAGCTCGCAGCCACGGGGCGCAGGCCGGGCAAGGTGATCGTGGAAAAGCCCTTCGGCCGGGACCTCGCTTCCGCGCGTGCTCTCAACGCCGCGCTCACTCGCGCCTTCGATGAGAGCGCCATCTTTCGCATCGATCACTATCTCGGGAAGGAGGCCGTGCAGAACCTGATGTACTTCCGGTTTGCCAATTCGTTCCTCGAGCCGCTCTGGAACCGCCACCACGTCGAGCGCGTCGAGCTGACGATGGCGGAGTCGTTCGGCATCGAGGGGCGGGGCCTTTTTTACGACGCCGTCGGAGCCATCCGCGACGTCATCCAGAATCACATGCTGCAGGTCATCGCCAACCTCACCATGGAGCCGCCGGTCGGTGCGGGTACGGAGCGCATCCGCGACGAGCGGGTGAAGATGTTCCGTGCAATGCGGCCTCTCGCGGCCGCGCAGGTCATACGTGGCCAGTATCGAGGTTACGAAAAGGAAAGGGGCGTCAAGGCCGGCTCGACCACCGAGACGTATGCGGCGGTGGAGCTGTACCTCGATTCGTGGCGCTGGCAGGGCGTGCCTTTCTACATTCGCGCCGGTAAATGCCTGGCTACGACGGCGACCGAGGTGACCGTCCATTTGAGGCGCCCGCCGCGGATATTCGACGAGGCCACCGTCGGCCGGGGCAACTACGTGCGTTTCAGGCTCGGGCCCGAGCGGCTGGTGATCGCCGTCGGTGCCCGCACCAAGACGCCGGGCGCGATGGCGGGCGAGGACATCGAATTGTCGGTGTGCAATTTCGGCGGCGGCGATGCCGATGCCTACGAGCGGCTGCTGGGCGATGCGCTCCGGGACGACACGACCTTGTTCGCGCGATGGGATGGCGTCGAGGCGGCATGGCGGGTGGTGGACCCGGTGCTGTCTTCCGACGGTCCCCTCCATCGCTACGAGCCGGGCAGCTCGGGGCCGGCCGCGGCAGAGGTTATGATGCGCGCCGCAGGCGGCTGGAGCGACATCGGGCCGGCGGATTGCGCCTGAGTTTGCGGGTATCCCTCGCACCGATCCGCCCGGAACTATGGCGCGCGAGCCGGGGTCACAGGAACCGTCGCGGCGCGCCGGCCGGGCCTGCGCAAGAGCACCAGAAAAACACGAGGCCGGAGGAGGCGCTACAGAACCAACACCGACGACCAGAGAAGGGCAGGCCGATTGAAGAACAACATGCAAAGCACCCACCCGGCGGTGCACGCGCGGCGGCTGGCCGTCCTGGTGGCGTTCGGTGCCGGGCTGATCTTCACCTCATCGGCGCCCGCTTTCGACTTCGCAGACGTTTCGCAACGTGCCCGGCAGCTCGCCGAGAAACCTTTCCGCGACGAGCCGCCCAATCTCCCGCCCGAGCTGCAGAACCTGACCTACCAGCAATACTGGGACATCCGCTACAAGCGTGACCGGCATCTATGGGCGGGGACGCGCCTGCCGTTCGAGATCGCGTTCTTTCACCGCGGCTCGCGCTTCGCCCATCCGGTGCGGATAAACGTGGTGACAGCCGACGGCGTGCGGCAGATCAAGTACGATCCCCACGACTTCGACTACGGCGCCAACAAGCTCGATCCGAAAAAACTCGGGGCACTGGGGTTCGCAGGTTTTCGCGTGCACTATCCCTTGAACACGCCCAAACAGAAAGACGAGATCCTGTCGTTTCTTGGCGCAAGTTATTTCCGGGCGCTGGGCCGCGGGCAGCGCTATGGAATTTCGGCGCGCGGTCTGGCGCTCGACACGGCGCTCATGTCGGGCGAGGAATTTCCCCGTTTCGTGGAGTTCTGGATCGAGCATCCTTCGCCGGGCTCGCGCGATCTCAAGATCTATGGCCTGCTCGATTCGCGTCGCGTGGCGGGCGCGTATCAGTTCGTGGTGCGCCCCGGAACCGAGACGACGGTCGATGTGCGCGCCCGGCTCTACCTGCGCGAGAAGGTGGCGAAGCTGGGGATCGCGCCGCTCACCAGCATGTATTTCTTCGGCGAGAACCAGCCCTCCACGACCGAAGACATCCGGCCCGAAGTTCACGATTCGGATGGATTATCGGTGCATGCAGGCACGGGCGAGTGGCTGTGGCGGCCGCTCGTCAATCCGCGGCGCCTGCTCGTCACTTCCTTCACCGTGACCAGTCCCCAGGGCTTCGGGCTCATGCAACGCGATCGGTCCTTCAACAATTATCAGGACCCGCACATGCGCTACGAACTGCGGCCCGGCGTGTGGGTCGAACCGAAGGACAAGTGGGGCGAAGGCCGCATCGAGCTGGTGCAAATCCCGACGCCCGACGAGACCAATGACAACGTCGTGGCTTTCTGGGTGCCCGCCACACTGCCCCCGAAACCCCCTTATTCGTTCGAGTACCGGTTGCGCTGGCAGAGCCTTACCGAGACCAAGCCGCCGCATGCCTGGATCATGCAGACGCGCAGGGGACGCGCCGCGACGCGCAAGCCGGACAACACCATAGGATTCACGGTGGATTTCGTGGGACCGGCACTTGAATATCTTCCGGCGGACGCCAGATTGGACAGCATCGTGACCGCGGAAGGAAACGCCGAGATCGTGGAACGCACCACCTTTCGCAACGAAGCTACCGACGGCTGGCGCATCGCCTTTCGCGTGCGCCGCCTGGACGAGAAGAAACCGGTGGAGCTGCGCGCTTATCTGACCAACGGGGGAGAGCCGATGTCAGAGATATGGACTTACATTTTACCCCCCACCTAGCGGACGGATCGCGCGCGCTGAAGCAGTGCGAGCGCTATCTCGCCCGCATGCCGCTTGCTGTCGAGCGGCGGCGCGACCTGCTGCAACGGATGGCGAATCGCGGCGCGACAGAGATGCCCGAAGCGATGTCCGAACTGCACGCGCAGCTCGCCGGACATCCGTGCGACGCGGATCGCTGCACCTACGATTCCGTGCGGCGGCGTCTCGCGCTTGCGTACGGCCTGCCGCAGACCGATGCCGGGCCGGTGATCGCGAACGACGTTCAGGAGCGCCCGCGGCTGTTCACGGTGCCGCCGTTCAATCGCGCCTCCATGGCGCCGCGCTCGTGGCTGCGCGAGCGTTTTCCGCGGCTTGCGCGCTCGGCCCAGGCGCACTCCCCGCGTTCCGGAGGCGCACCGGACGACGTTTGCCCGACTCCGGCGGACCCACGCGGATACTGGTATCCGGCAGCGGCATGGCGGCGCACCTTGCTGCTGGGGCTGGTGATCGCCCAGACCATGCTCGCGACCGACTTCATGACGCGCGTGTTGCCGTATCAGGGGCGCCAGCCGCTCGAGATCGTGGTGCTGGTGCTGTTCGCGGTCCTCTTTGCCTGGATTTCGGGCGGGTTCTGGACCGCCATCGCCGGCTTCGTGCTGCGCCTGAGAGGCACGGATCGCTACGCGATCTCGCGCACCGCGCGCGATGATGCCCCGATCGACCCCGCGGCGCGCACCGCCATCATCATGCCGATCTGCAACGAGAACGTTCCGCGGGTCTTCGCCGGGCTGCGCGCGACCTACGACTCGCTCCACCGCAGCGGCGAGCTGAAGCATTTCGATTTCTTCATCCTGAGCGATACCGGCGATCCGGACACGCGCGTGGCGGAGACCGAGGCCTGGCTCGAGATGTGCCGCACGGTGCACGGCTTCGGCCGCGTTTTCTACCGCTGGCGCCAGCACCGGATCAAGCGCAAGAGCGGCAACGTCGCCGATTTCTGCCGCCGCTGGGGGCGGAACTACCGCTACATGGTCGTGCTGGACGCGGACAGCGTGATGACGGGCGCGTGTCTTGCGCGCCTGGTGCGGCTCATGGAGGCCAATCCCGACACCGGCATCATCCAGACCGCACCGCATGCGGCGGGACGCGAAACGCTCTATGCGCGGATCCAGCAGTTCGCGACCGGAATCTACGGACCGCTCTTCACCGCGGGGCTGCATTTCTGGCAGCTCGGCGAATCGCATTACTGGGGGCACAATGCGATCATCCGCGTCGCGCCGTTCATTCAGCATTGCGCGCTCGCCCGCCTGCCGGGACGCGGTGCGCTGTCGGGCGAGATTCTGTCGCACGATTTCGTGGAGGCCGCGCTGATGCGCCGCGCCGGATGGGCGGTGTGGATGGCGTACGATCTGCCTGGCAGCTACGAGGAAATGCCGCCCAACCTGGTCGACGAACTGAAGCGCGACCGCCGCTGGTGTCTCGGGAATCTGATGAACTTCCGGCTGTTCCTGATGAAGGGACTGCATCCCGCGCATCGCGTTGTATTCATGACCGGCGTCATGGCCTATTTTTCCGCGCCGCTCTGGTTCGCCGCGCTTGCGGTCTCCACAGCCTTGCTGGCCGTGCATACCCTGTCCGTTCCCGAGTATTTCGTGCAACCGTATCAGCTTTTCCCGGTGTGGCCGGAGTGGAACCCGAACCGCGCGCTGGCGCTCTTCACCACGACCGCGGTGCTGCTGTTCCTGCCCAAAGTGCTGGCGGTGTTCCTCACGCTGGTCAAGGGAGCGAGGCGCTACGGCGGCGGTCTGCGGCTCACGCTCGGCATGCTCTTGGAATTGGTGTACTCTGCGTTGCTCGCGCCCATCCGCATGTTGTTCCATACGCAATTCGTGGTGACCTCGCTGCTCGGCCGTACCGTGCAATGGAAATCCCCGCCGCGGGAGGACGCTGCAACGTCCTGGCGCGAGGCCTGGCAGCGGCACGGCTGGCACACCATGCTGGGCGTCGTCTGGGCGGCCGGGGTGTACTGGCTCAATCCGTCGTTCCTGTGGTGGCTGCTTCCGGTGGTGGGCGCATTGATGCTTTCCATTCCGCTGTCGGTCTATTCGAGCCGCACTTCGCTTGGCCGGCGAACGCGCAGAGCGCGGCTGTTCATGATCCCCGAAGAATCCTGGCCGCCGCGCGAGATACGCACCGCCCACAAAGGGGCGAAGCGCGGGGCGCGCACGCCGGATTTTTGCGAGGCCGTGGTCGATCCCGTCGTGAACGCGGTTGCCTGTGCCTCCGGCGCGGCGCGACTTCCGCACGAGGCCATACTGAACGAGCGACGCCGCCTGGTGCAGGCGGCGCTGCAGCGCGGGCCTGACGCGCTCGCTCCTCGGGAGAAGATGACGCTGCTCAACGATCCGGTCGCGCTTTCCCGGCTGCATTTCCTGGTCTGGACGGCGCCCGACGCCGCACCGGCGTGGCTCGCGCCGCGCTGACCGCCCCATGCGCCGGCGCACGCTCCTGAAGACGTTTGGCGCGCTCGCCTTGCCGGCGATGACACCAGGGTTGCTCTACGCCGCGGCGCCGGCGGGCGGGCTGAAGCGCCTGGGCGCGCCGCAGCCGTTCGATTACGCCTGGCTGAAGGGACATGCGCGCGCGCTTTCCGGCAAACCGCATCAAGCGGTCTCCCGTTCCATACCCGAGGCGGTGAAAAAACTGGACTGGGACCAGTACCAGGCGATCCGCTATCGGGCCGACCATGCGCTGTGGGCTGCGGACCGGTTCCAGTTTCAGGTGCGCTTTTTTCACCTCGGGTTGTTCTTCCTGAGTGCGGTGAGGATGCACGAGGCGGCGAACGGCCAGGCGCAGGAGCTCGCGTATGACCCGGAAATGTTCGACTACGGCAAGAGCGGACTCAAGGGCGGGCAATTGCCGAGCGATCTGGGCTTTGCCGGTTTCCAGCTTTACTTCCACACCGATTTCACGCGCGACATGGTGGCGTTCCTCGGCGCGAGCTACTTTCGCGCGGTCGGCGGCGAGATGCAGTACGGTCTCTCGGCGCGCGGCCTCGCCATAGACACCGGCATGGCGCGGCCCGAGGAATTTCCGAGCTTCACGGCATTCTGGCTGGAGCGTCCGGCGCCTGAATCGGGCGGTGTGACAGTGCACGCGTTGCTTGATTCGCCCAGCGCGACCGGCGCCTACCGCTTCGTGATCTTTCCCGGCGCGACGACGGTGATGGACGTGGATGCGGCGATCTATCCGCGCAAGCCGATCGAGCGCCTCGGCATCGCGCCGCTCACCAGCATGTACCAGTACGGGGAAAACGATCGCCGCATGGCGAACGACTGGCGGCCGGAGATTCACGATTCCGACGGTCTCGCCATGTGGACCGGCAGGGGAGAATGGATCTGGCGGCCGCTCGTCAATCCGCCGCTATTGCGCTTCAACTCGCACGGCGACGAGAACCCGCGTGGTTTTGGGCTGATGCAGCGCGACCGCAACTTCGACCACTACCAGGACGACGGCGCTTTCTACGATCTGCGCCCCAGCCTGTGGGTGGAGCCGAAGTCGGGATGGGGAAAAGGCTCGGTACAACTGCTCGAGCTGCCGACGGTGGACGAGACCTTCGACAATATCGTCGCCTTCTGGAACCCGAAGCGCCAGCCTCAGCCGGGCGAGGAACTGCTGTACGGCTATCGTCTGTACTGGGGCGCGCGCATTCCGTTCGGCACCCCGCTGGCGCAAGTGGTTGCGACGCGCACGGGCGTCGGCGGAGTGATCGGACAGAAGCGCGCCTATTATTCATGGCGTTTCGTGGTTGACTTCACCGGCGCCAACCTGGCCATGATCGGAAAGAACACGAAAGTCGAGCCGGTGATCACTGCAAGCCGCGGGCAGATCGAAATCGCCTCGGCGCGGCCGCTGTACTCGATACGCGGCTATCGGGCGACGTTCGACGTGCGGCCGACCGATGATGGTGTCGAGCCGATCAATCTGCGTCTGTACCTGCGCGCCGTTGACCAGCCTCTGACCGAAACCTGGGCCTACCAGTGGACGCCGCCACCGCCCGACAGGCGTTCGGTGTAAGAAGCGCGCGATCAGGCGCCGATCCGCGCTCCGGACGCGGCATCGAAGCAATGGAGTTTGTCGGCGCGGAACTGCAGCGTGACGGTACTCCCCGGTTCGGGTAGCGGCATGGGCGGTGTGCGCGCTACGACATCACGGCCCCCCAGGCGCAAATTCAGAAAGATCTCGTTACCTACCGGCTCGACATACTCCAGACGCGCAGCAAGGCTGAGGGCTCCTCCATTCGCTGAGGCGTTCGGCAGCGGCGTCAGGTCTTCGGGACGCAGGCCGATGGCGATCTCGCGGTCGATGTAGCGCGATGCTGCCGGATTCGCGCGCGGCAGGTTCCCGAGCGTGAGGCGGGTGCCGTCGGCGTGCTGCAGCACGCCGTCCCGGGTCAGGATGCCGCGAAAGAAATTCATCGCGGGGCTGCCGAAGAATCCTGCCACGAACAGATTGACGGGCCGCTCGTAGAGCCGCATCGGCGTGTCGATCTGCTGGATCAGGCCGCCGTTCAGCACGACGATACGCTGGCCGAGGGTCATCGCCTCGATCTGGTCATGCGTGACGTAGATCGTGGTGGCGCCGAGGCTGCGCTGCAGGCGAGCGATTTCCATGCGCGTCGAGAGGCGCAGCTTTGCATCCAGGTTGGAGAGCGGCTCATCGAGCAGGAAAACCCTGGGATCGCGGACGATTGCACGGCCGAGTGCGACCCGCTGGCGCTGCCCCCCCGACAGCATGCCCGGCCGGTGCTTGAGAACGGCCGTGAGACCGAGCTTCGAAGCCGCCGCCGCGACGCGCTGCTCGATGTCGGGTTTCGGAAGCTTGCGCAGCTTCAGGCCGAACGCGAGGTTCTCCGCGACGCTCATGTGCGGATAGAGCGCGTAGTTCTGGAACACCATCGCGATATCGCGATCCTTCGGCGGCAGGTCGTTCACCACGCGCCCGTCGATGGAGAGCGTCCCGCGGGAGATGCTTTCGAGGCCGGCGATCATGCGCAGCAGTGTCGATTTGCCGCAGCCCGAGGGGCCGACCAGCGCCAGCAGCTCGCCCCCTCGCACGTCGAAGGTCGCATCGCGCACTGCGACGTGACCGTTGTCGTAGACCTTGCTGACGTTTTCGAGCCGGACTTCGGCCATACTTTATTTGATCGAACGCGCATCGCGGCACGGGCCGCGGCGCCGGAGAAAAAATGTACTGACGCGTCTTGAAACCCGCGCGAGCGAATGCCTACAATACGCGTGCTTCGCGGCTATCTTAGCATCGCGCGGCGGCATTCACTCCAACACGTTTTGAATCACAGGTACACCTTTCCGCAGGGGTTTCTTTGGGGCAGCGCGACGTCGGCCTATCAGGTCGAAGGATCGCCGCTGGCCGACGGCGCCGGCCCCAGCATCTGGCAGCGCTTCGCGCACACGCCGGGCATGACGCGCGACGGCGATACGGGCGATGTCGCGTGCGATCACTACCGGCGCTTCCGCGACGACGTGGCGCTGATGAGCGCGCTCGGGCTCAAGGCCTATCGCTTCAGCATCGCGTGGGCGCGCGTCTTCCCTGAGGGCAGGGGCCGCGTCAATAGCGCCGGTCTCGACTTTTACGAGCGGCTGGTGGATGCGCTACTCGAGCGCGGCATCGAACCGATGGTGACCCTCTATCACTGGGATCTGCCCGCGGCGCTGGACGATCGCGGCGGCTGGCTCAATCCGGACATCGGGTCGTGGTTCGCGGAGTATGCGCAAACCGTGTACCGTCGGCTCGACGGGCGGGTGAAGCTCTGGGCAACGTTGAACGAGCCGTGGGTGGTGACCGACGGGGGCTACCTGCACGGGGCGCTCGCACCGGGACACCGCAACCGTTTCGAAGCGCCGATCGCGAGCCATCAGCTGCTGCGCGCGCATGCCATGGCGGTGCGCGCCTATCGCGGCACGGGCAAGCACCGCATCGGGCTCGTCGTCAATCTGGAGCCCAAGTATCCCGCATCTCCGTCGGCGGAGGACGTGGCAGCCACCGCGCGTGCAGAGGCCTACATGAACCGGCAGTATCTCGATCCGGTTTTCCACGGGCGCTACCCGGAGGAGCTGAAGGAGATCTTCGGCACCGCATGGCCGGAATGGCCGGAAGCAGACCTTGCGCTGATCCGCGAGCCGATCGATTTCCTCGGCATCAACTATTACACCCGCAACGTGACGCGTCACGATGCAGGCGCCTGGCCGCTCCGTGCGGTGATGGTGCGGCAGAAGCAGGCGACGTACACCGAGACGGGATGGGAAGTTTTCGCGCAGGGACTCACCGATGTGCTGAAGTGGGTGAAAGACCGCTACGGCAACCCGCCGGTGTACATCACCGAAAACGGCTCGGCGTTCTACGACCCGCCCACGGCACCGGGCGAAGAGGTGGCTGATCCGCTGCGGGTCGATTATCTGCAACGGCATGTGCGCGCGGTGGGTGACGCGATCCGGGCCGGATGCAATGTCAAGGGCTATTTCGCGTGGTCCTTTATGGACAACCTGGAATGGTCTTTGGGATACTCCAAACGGTTCGGGATCGTGCACGTCGATTTCGAGACCCAGAAACGGACACCGAAGTCGAGTGCCCGTGTGTATTCAAGAATAATTGCTAGGCACTCTTAACAAGCATTGAAGTTGGGTGCGCCCTGCGCCGGGCGGGGCGAAGAACAGCAAACAGGGAGGGATTCCGATGTCTGTTCGACAGGCGTTCCCCGTACTCGGGGCACTGCTGCTGCTTGCCATAACGGCGGCGGCATTCGTCCACTCGCGCGCAGCCGACATGCTGCTGCACGGCATACCGGCCCTGATACCGTGGGCGGTCAAACCAGGAGCGGCCTCGCCGGGCAATATGTTGACGCTCGCCAAACCTGAGAGCGCGCCGCTCTCATTGCCGGCGCCCTCGACGCGTACCCTGCCATTGCTGCTGGACCAGCTGCAGGAGCGCACTTTCAGGTACTTCTGGGACACGGCCGATCCCAGCACGGGACTCGTTCCCGACCGCTATCCGACGCCGTCGTTCTCGAGCATCGCCGCCGTAGGCTTCGCGCTCACCGCGTACCCGATCGGGGTCGAGCGCGGCTACATCACACGCGAGCAGGCGCGCGAGCGCGTGCTCAAGACGGTACGTTTTTTCCGCGATGCGCGACAGGGAAGCGCCGCCGCCGGCACTGCCGGCTACAACGGCTTCTTCTATCGCTATCTCGACATGAAAACCGGCCATCGGGTGGGCGATATCGAACTTTCAACGGTCGATACCGCACTGCTGCTGGGCGGCATGCTGTTCTGCCAATCCTACTTCGACCGGCACGACGCGCAGGAGGCGGAGATACGGCAGGTGGTGGAGGACCTCTACGGCCGCGTGAACTGGCGCTGGGCACAGGTGCGGGGCGCAGCAATCTCACACGGCTGGACGCCCGAAGGTTCGTTTCTGGAGTACGACTGGCGCGGCTACAACGAGGCGATGCTGGTCTACCTGCTGGCCCTGGGTTCGCCCACGCACGGCGTCGCGGCCGCCTCATGGAACGAGTGGACGCGGGACTACGACAAGCTGTGGGGCGCGCTGTACGGCCAGACGCACCTGCGCTTCGAGTCGCACTTCGGCCACCAGTACTCCCACGTGTGGGTGGATTTCCGCGGCATTGCCGATCAGGCGATGCGCAAGCTCGGCATCGATTACTTCGAGAACTCCCGCCGCGCCACCTACGCGCAGCGCGCCTATGCGATAGCGAACCCGATGCGCTGGGCCGGCTATGGCGAAAACGTGTGGGGGCTCACGGCGAGCGACGGCTCGGCCGATGTCGAGGCCGAGTATGCCGGGGAGAAGCGCCGTTTCCGTACCTATTACGCACGGGGCGTGGGCCCGGATCCGGTGGACGACGGCACGATCGCGCCCACGGCGGCCGCCGCTTCTCTGCCGTTCGCACCCGAGATCGTCATCCCCGCGATCGAGGAGATGCATCGCCGTTACGGAGAGCACATCTACGGGCAGTACGGCTTCTACGACGCCTTCAATCCGAGCTTCGATTACGACGTGCCGCTCCGGCACGGCCAGCGCATTCCGGGATTCGGCTGGGTGGACAACGATTATCTCGGGATAGACCAGGGGCCGATCGTCGCCATGATAGAGAACCATCGTTCGGACCTGGTGTGGCGTACCACGCGCAAGAACCCGCACATCAAGCGCGGCCTGCTGCGCGCCGGATTCACCGGCGGGTGGCTCGATGCGTCTTCGACACTGGCGAGAGCCGACGCCGACTGAAAGCAGTAACATGGCAATTGTTCGACCGCCGCGCGGCGGATGCGCACGCGCAGCGTCACCTCTTTTCTTATAGCGATGCAGTGCCGCTTCATATTTCCGCTGCTGCTCTTTCTGGCCGGCTGCACCGCTGGCTCTTCCGAGCAACAGACGCTGCGCTTCTGGACCATGGGCCGGGAAGGCGAGGTGGTGCAGCAGTTGCTGCCGGAGTTCGAGCGCCGGAACCCTGACCTCCGCGTCAAGGTCCAGCAGATTCCCTGGAGCGCGGCGCACGAAAAGCTGCTGACGGCTTACGCCGGTGGCACGCTGCCCGATCTGTGTCAGTTGGGGAACACCTGGTTGCCGGAGTTCGCTGCATTGAATGCGCTCGCTCCGCTCGACACGTCCGTGGCGTCATCGAAAGTCATTGCGCCCGAAGACTATTTCAGCGGCATCTGGGACACGAACGTGATTGCCGGCGCGCTGCGCGGCGTGCCGTGGTACGTCGACACCCGGCTGCTGTTTTACCGCCGCGACATCCTGAGAGAGTCCGGTGTCGACTCCCCCCCCGCCACGTGGGATGAGTGGCGGCGTGCGCTTGCTGCGATCAAAGCGCGGGGAGGACCCGACCGTTACGGCATACTATTGCCGCTGAATGAGCCCGAACCGCTGGTGGCGCTCGGCTTGCAGCAGGAGGAGCCGTTGCTGCGCGAGGACGGCCGCTGGGGCGGTTTTTCGGGTGCCGGTTTTCGCCGGGCGCTCGCGTTCTACGCGGGGATGTTTCGCAGCGAGTGGGCGCCGGCGGTCGGCGGGGCACAAATTTCCAACGTCTGGAGCGAATTCGGTCGCGGTCGTTTCGCGTTCTACATCTCGGGTCCCTGGAACATCGGTGAGTTCAAGCGGCGCCTTCCGCCGGAGCGGCAGGACGACTGGATGACCGCGCCGCTGCCGGGCCCGCACGGGCCCGGCGCGTCCACCGCCGGAGGCTCGAGTCTCGTGATCTTCCGCTCCTCGCGCCGGCAGGAGGCGGCTTGGCGCCTGGTGGAATACCTCTCCGAGCCCGAGGTGCAGTTGCGTTTTCACGAGCTGACGGGCAATCTCCCGCCGCGCCGCTCGGCATGGCGCAACGGGCAACTCGCAGATGATCGTCATACCCGGGCGTTTCGCGATCAGCTCGAGCGCGTCAAGCCGGCGCCCAAGGTGCCGGAGTGGGAACGCATCGTGAGCGAGATGCAGCTCGCGGCGGAGGCGGTGGTGCGGGGACGCATGGATGTCGAAGAAGCGACGCGCACGCTCGACCGCAAAGTCGATGCCATCCTCGAGAAGCGGCGCTGGCTGCTGTCGCGCGGGAAGGGCGGATGAAGACGGGCGCCGCCTGGGCTTTCGTTGCGCCGGCGCTGATCGTGATCGGCGTGTTCTTCCTGCTGCCGGTCGCAGCCGGTCTCGCGCTCAGCCTGACGGACTTCGATATCTACGCGCTGGCCGATCTTTCCAATCTGCGTTTCGTCGGTCTCGATAATTACCTTGCATTGCTGCAGACCCCGCTCTTCTGGCAGGCGCTCGGCAATACGCTCTACTTCGTGGTCGTGGGCGTGCCGCTCTCCATCGCCCTGTCGCTCGGGGCGGCACTTCTTCTGCATTCCAGGCGGGCGCGCTTCAAGCCATTCTTCCGCACTGCGTTGTTCGCGCCAGTCGTCACCACCATCGTTGCCGTAGCGGTCGTGTGGCGCTACCTGTTTCATGCCCGGTACGGCGTAGTGAACCACGCGCTGGAGCAGATGGGCATGGACGCTGTGGACTGGCTCGGCGATCCCCTGTGGGCGATGCCGACCATCATCCTGCTCGCGGTGTGGAAGAACTTCGGATACAACATGGTGATCCTCCTTGCCGGATTGCAGGCGATTCCGGGAGAGCTGTACGAAGCGGCCCGCATTGACGGCGCGTCGTGGTGGCGTCAGCTCGTCCACGTCACGTTGCCGATGCTCGGGCCGACGCTGCTCATGGTCGGCATCCTCACGACCGCCGGATATTTCCAACTGTTCGCGGAGCCGTACGTCATGACGCAGGGCGGGCCACTGCGCAGCACGGTGAGCGTCCTTTATTTCATGTACGAGGAAGGCTTCAAGTGGTGGAATTTCGGCATGGCGTCGGCGGTCGCGCTGCTGCTCTTCGGCCTGGTGTTCTGCGTGACGTGGATGCTGATGCACGCATCGCGGCGCGGAGCGGCTGCATGAGACTGCGCGCCGCCGCCATCCTGGTCAACGGGGCGCTGGTCGTCCTCGCTGCCGTCACGTTGTTTCCCTTGCTGTGGATGGTGTCGGTATCTTTCATGCCGCCGGGTGCCGCCAGCACGCTGCCTCCACCGCTGCTCCCCGAGTCGCCCACGCTGGCAAACTACCGGGAGCTGTTTCTGCAGTCGGGGATGTGGCGCTGGCTGTTGAACAGCCTGCTGCTGGCGGCGGCCGTAACGGCGCTCTCTCTCACCTTCAATACCATGGCGGGTTATGCGTTCGCGAAATTGCGGTTCGCGGGGCGCGAGCGGCTGTTCAAAGGGCTGATCGGCGCATTGATCATCCCGGGGCAGGTGGCCATGATGCCGCTGTTCCTCCTGCTGAAAGAGATGGGACTGGTGAATTCCTATGGCGGCGTGATCGTGCCCGCCATGGCGAGCGTCTTCGGCATCTATCTCGTGCGGCAGTACGCGCGCACCATCCCCGACGAGCTGCTGGAAGCCGCGCGCGTGGACGGCGCCGGCGAGTTCCGCATTTTCGTGACGGTGGTACTGCCGCTGCTGAAGCCCGTGCTCGCCTCGCTCGCGGTGTTCACTTTCCTCGCCTGCTGGAACGACTTCATGTGGCCGCTCATCGTGCTGACCGATGGCGAGCTGCAGACCTTGCCGGTGGCGCTCGCCACGCTGTCGCGCGAGCACGTCCAGGACAACGAGCTGATGATGGCCGGGTCGGTCGTCACGGTCCTGCCGGTGCTGCTGCTGTTCCTCGCGCTCCAGAAGTACTACATCGAGGGCCTGCTGCTGGGGAGCGTGAAAGGGTGAGGCGGGCGGCAGGTGCACGGTCATGCGGCACACATACTTTTTTTCGACGCCTTGCCGGTTCGCTGCTCCTCGTGGTCGCCGCGGCGACCAGCATTCCGGCGATGAGCGCAGACGGCGAACGCGTGCTCGACCGTTTCGATGATCCAGGGCGGTGGAAGGTGTCGGCCTCTGACGATGTCCGGGCGGGCTTGCGAGCGACCGCCGGCACCAGCGGCCGCGCGCTGTGCCTGGATTACGATTTCGGCGGGGTCTCGGGCTATGCCGTGATGCGCCGCGAGCTGGCGCTGGAGTATCCCGAGAATTACGAATTTTCCTTTTCCCTGCGCGGCGATGCCGCCCCGAACACGCTGCAGTTCAAGCTGCTCGATGCGAGCGGTGAAAATGTCTGGTGGGTCAACCGGCCGGATTTCGACTTTCCGCGCGACTGGCAGCG
>JBQTHU010000173.1:0-3587 GCA_052389535.1 Betaproteobacteria bacterium
CGCCCGCGGGATTGAGCTTGCCGTGCCTGTCCGCCTTGACCCAGTTACGCAACGTCTGCTCGACCAGCCCCAAGTCCCGTGCCACCGGCCCGATTCCCCGCCCATCCTTGAGGCGCTTGACCGCCAGTTCCTTGAACTCGGCGGTGTACTCCTGCTTCGGTATCTTGAACATCTTCGTCCTCCCGTTTCCTATCCGCTTACCGCTGGAAGACGAAATTTCGGGGGAAGCTCATCACATTAGAAAATTTTTCTGAATAGTGCGTTCAACGTGACGAAAACATCTGAGCCTGCGGGCACAATCGATCCCCCAGTCCGCGAAAATTATCTCGATCGCAGGTATAGCTATATTGAAGTCACGCGGTCACTATGGGACAGAGTGCTCAGTGTACGAATGATCAAACAGCGAAACCCGTATGCCAGGCTCCTGTCGGACAAGCATGGACAGATATCGATCCCGCGGACGGAGAAGGAAGCTCGTCGCCTGGCGCTGGCTCGCCCGAGCGCAGCCGGATCGCAAATGGCGAGAGCTGCCACGCAGCATGACTGAAACGGAGGCGTTGGGGTGGAGCCAGGCTAAAGGCCGCGATATTGAGAGAATCGAAGGAACAGCCGAGGAACGCAATGCCGATTAAAGCCATCAGCAGAATCAACTTTCCAAACGCCATTGCCCTGGCAATAGCGGTCTGCTATGCGGTAAAGATGCTCACGTCCTTGAAGTCGTCTCGCCGCTCACACGAGATGCTCAAACGCGGCAGGGAAATCACGGCCACGACGAGGAGGGCCTATGCGTAGAGGAGTCACTGCCGACCTGCTGTTTGCCTCTGCAGGCCGGCCGGCGGCAGGTGCGATGTGATGATGCGGCGTATGGCGGCATTTCCCGTAGCGTCATCGGGATAGATTGCGAAGTCGTAGAAAGCTCTGGCCCCGAGGACCTCGCACGCCAACGATAAACCCTCGACTATGGCGAGGTCGCTGGCGGGCACCGACATCATGCCTCGAAAGCACACTATCGAGGTGTTGCCGGACTTTCCTCCCGCGTGCAGGTGCCGGAGCAAGTCGAACATGCGGCTTTCGTCAAACCGGGTGCCGATCAGAATCAAGTCGAAATTCCGGGAATCGAGGACGGCGCGCGCTTCCTCCAGCGTGTCGGCGAACGACAGGTAATGGTTGTCAAACACCTTGGCGAATCGCTGGCGCGCGCCGGGATAGGCGCAGATGAGGATGTTGGCTGTCATGAGCAATCGCCATGTTCGCATAGTTTTACAGTGGGCGGTCAGCATCGTGAATGTCGGCGGCTGATATCGTGTTGCTCAAGATCACCACTTTCTGATGGAGCATCCATGGCGCGCGCAAGCTCAGGAGGGCTTTGTAGCGAACTGGAAGCGTTTCAGGTAAGCCGCTCAACCATCCGATAAGGAAGCACTGGCCACTGCAGGGCATATCCTGCTAACCTTCCGGTCGATACTTTCCGCCGCGCGAGGGATGTAAACAAGAGCGGCGGTCGGCAAATTTATCGGGAAGGGAGGGATCATGTCGGATCGTAAAGACGGCGTGCTGCGGCCGCTGGTGGAGCGGCTGCGTGCGCGCTATCCCCGGATAAGAATCGTCGAGGCCCGCAGAACCGAATGGGACGACGGTTTTGTCCAGCAGATCGTGCGCTACCGGGCCACGCTTTCAGAGCTGAAGCGCTGCGGGCTCGTCACCGAGGAAATGCTGAAGCGCAGAAATGCCGTATCAGCCTGCGGAGAGACTTCGCTTGGCGACGGCTTTCATCTCAGCAGGTGCGCAAGCGATGCCTCCAGCCGCAGCGAGTGGGAGCTGGACGTCAGCACGGAAAGCGCGCCGCGAGGTTCGGATCTGCCGCTGCACCAGGCCCGCGAAGTGCTGGAACGCATCAGCGCGCGCGGCAACCGCGCACCGCGTGGCGAGCAGGAGGGCCGAGGCCGCGCATGAAGCGCATGCTGCTGCTGCTGTGCGGTGTCGTGATGACAGGCTGCGCCGCAAGCGGACGCATTGCCGCGGTGGAAGACGATCCGCCGCGTGTGGCGGCCTACCGAGAGCAGCTCTACAGGCTATGCCGCGATATGGGACTGCCGCCTGGAACGCTGCTCCATCTCGATTGCATGCTGGCCGCTCACGAGCGCAATCGGTCCAACATGGGAGCCGATGCGCCTTCGGTCGTCGGCACCATCCTGCATTAGGAGACAACGGCCGCGGGATTTACTTGGCCTGCAGCCCCACCTTACGCACCACCTGTCCCCACTTGGAAAACTCGGCAGCGCAGATCTTCGCAAACTCTTCCGGAGTATTGCCTACGACATCGAGACCCTGGTCCAGCAGCGTTTTGCGCGTAGCAGGCTCCAGCAGCGCGCGGGCGACGACTTCCTGGAGCTTGGCTGCGATCGCCTTGTTGGTGCCGCCCGGCAGAAACAACCCGTACCACTGGTCCACGCCGAAACCCGGGACGCCCGACTCCGCGACGGTGGGATAGTCGGGTAATGCGGGGGTGCGCTGGGGCCCCACGACGGCGAGCGCGCGCAGCTTGCCGGAAGTGAACATCGGCCGGGTGGAGATCACGCTTGCGACCGTCAGCGCGATGCGCCCGGCGACGAGGTCCGTGATGCTCGGCGCAGTGCCCTTGTATGGCACATGGGTCATCTTGAGTCCCGTCATCTGCAGAAACAGCTCGACGGTGAGATGTTGCGCGGAGCCCTGGCCCGACGACGAGAAAAACAGCTCACCCGGCTTGGCCCTGGCAAAGGCGATCAGCTCCTTGACGTTTTTCACCGGCAGCGACGGGTGTACCACCAGCACGCCGGGCGATATGGCCGCCTGTGTCAGGGGCAGCAGATCCTTCAATGGATCGTAGGAGAGCTTCATCAGGTGCGGCGTGATGTTGACGCCCGCTGAGGTCACGAGGAGGGTGTGACCATCGGGCGCCGCGCGCGCCACCAGTTCCGCTGCGATCGTGCCGCCGGCGCCGGGGCGGTTGTCCGCGACCACCGGCTGGCCCCAGGCTTCGTTCAGCTTCTGGCCGATGTAGCGCCCCGTGGTGTCCACGCCGCCGCCGGGCGCGAGCGCGATGATCATGCGTATCGATTTCGTCGGGTACGCGGGCGCTTGAGCCTGGGCAGCGCACGCTGCAAAGGCGTAGGTCGCCAGCATCAGAAACACCCGATGGCCGATCAGTGTAACGCGCATTGGAACTTCCTCCGGTATGTTGTTCTTTGACATCGTCCGGAAGTATAACAACCTGAGCGCGCAACGCAGCGCGCAGACCCGTACAAAAAAATCCCCGCGCTCAAGGGGAGGGGAGGGACGCGGGACCAGGGGGGTTAGGGATTGAGATGCATGGTATGTATTTCCGTGTCTGCCCAACAGTCGGACGCTTGGGACAAAACGCTGTCGCGTTGACTCTACAGGCCGCGCGGGGCGGTCGCCGGAATCCTACGAATCCTACCCTACGCGCAACCGGGCCAAATGCTGTCGTCATCGCTATGCCTTAGGGCTGCAGACGCGCGCCATGAGGCGGTAACGGGAAGGCGATGCTATACTGTTCCTCCATAACCGGATCAGAGCGGTAGTGA
>JBQTHU010000174.1:0-16764 GCA_052389535.1 Betaproteobacteria bacterium
TGACCAGGAGGCCGATATGCACCGTCTTGTCTTTTGACTGCTGAGCTTCGGCCGCGAGTGGTCCGCCCGCGGCCCCGAGGGCGAGAAGTGCAAGTATCGTGTCACGCCTGTTCATCCGGTCCCCCTCAGATCTTCACGCAACGGTGTAAGCGCCGCTCGAAGAACCCGGGTCATCCCCGCCGCTGGTTAGTCTACACCTGAGTGGCTGCGCCGGATCGCAGGCAACCATATGGACCTCGACTCTGACGGTACTGCCATCGTGCCACCGAACCAACCGGTCGAGGCGGACCTTTGCAAGCGGGCTTCGCCCACTTGCTCGGCTGCTCAACGGCAGCGTTGGGGTCGGAGACGGAGCGACATAGAGGGGCAAAGAATGACAGACATCGGGTCTCATGTTTGGGCTATTGGCGCTGCTGAAGGTGCGCGCGCTCGCGGTGACCTCGTTGAGGCGCTCCCCGGCGGCCCCGGAGTTGCCGACCATCGCCGAGTCCGGCTATCCGGGCTTCGAAGTTACGGGTTGGTTGGGATTACTCGCGCCGGCAAGGACCCCAGCGACGATCGTTGGCAAGCTCCATCTCGAAACCGTCAAGGCGCTCGCGCAGTCATAGGGTTCAAAGTAAAGCTTCTTGCGCTTTCATTCGAGTGAGCATAGCGATCCGCCGGAGCGCACGCAATGCAGGACTTTCCTCCCGGGACTTGAGTCGGATTTACCGGCACTCGAGCGCTACTCATAATTCCTGTCACCGCTGCTCTTTGCATCCGGGAAGTCACAAGGAGAGAATGATGCATGCCATCGCCATCAGGAGTTTTGCAGCCGTGCTATTTGCACTCATCCCGCCGTTGATGCTGTGGGCGCAGGCCGCCGTCGCCGCGTCGGATTTGATCGTCGATAGCGCCTATGTCGCGGAAGCGCTCAAACGCAACGCGATCGTATGGGACGTGCGCCCTGCCGATGCCTACGCCAAAGGCCACATTGCGGGCGCCATCAGCATCGGTAACGCTCCCAAAGTACTGCGCGACGACAATACCGAGGATTTCATCGCGCTCGATCGGATCGAGAAGCTGCTCGGTGCTGCAGGTCTCGATCCGAAGCGCGAAATTATCATCTACGGCAGCCGGGGTACCTGGAATCCCTATTTCGGCCTTTACACGATTCAGTACTTAAGGGGTGACAATGCCCGGGTTTACCACGAAGGCATCGAGGGCTGGACCGCCGCCGGCGGAACCGTGAGCCGGGAACCGGCGAAGCTCCCCCCCCGTCGCACTCAAGTTGAAGGTCAACCCAGCGGTAATGGTCTCCACCCGGGAGATGGTGGCGCGGCTGGACAACCCAAACGTGCAGATCGTTGATGTACGCACGCCGCAGGAATTCGCCGGCGAAGATATCCGCGCGATCCGCGGCGGGCATATCCCGGGCGCGGTCAACATCCCGTACGAGCAAAACTGGGGCGATCCCGAAACGCTCGCCAAGCTCGCGCGCAAGCAGGTTGCAGACAACGCCGGCATGTCGCTCAAGCCGGCCGAGGATCTGAAAAAGCTGTACGCCGCGTTCGATCCCGACAAGGAAACTATCGTTTATTGCCAGAGCGGCGCGCGCGCCTCGGAAACGGCGGGTGTTCTACAACAACTCGGCTTTAAAAACGTCAAGATTTACGATTCGTCCTGGCACGGCTACGGCAACACGCTCGATGCGCCGGCAAACAACGTGAAGTTCTTCAACGTCGGCCTGCTCAATTCACGTTTGTCAGCCATGCAAAACCGCATCAGCCAGCTGGAAAAAGAGCTCGCCGGAACCAAGACCGGGAAATGATCCGCGTCAATTCGCTGCAGGGGCCCCGAAACTCAAAACTCCCAGCTCAGGTTGAGCGACTGGAAGCGCTGGTTTCCGCCTCCGGCGAAAGGCGTGGTGAATTCTTCGCTGCGCCAGATTTGCGTCAGCGAAAGGCGCACCGGCGGTATCCGCACCGAGAAACCGGCCTTGAGGTCGTAGACGACGTCCCGGCGGTCCACCGACGGGCCACCGGATCGGAACAGATTGCCATCGATAAAAACGTTATAGGCGACGGCGCGCAGGTCCGCTCCGGCGAAGACGTACCATTCGCGCCGGTCGTCTTGCGATTGCGGGTCCTTTAACCGGACACGCTGCAGCATCGCCCCGCCCGGCTCGATGGTATCGGGGCCAAATCCGGACATGTTGCGCCCGGCGCGCACGATGCCCCCGGCTCGCGCAAGCGTCATCACGTTGCCAATGCTGGCGCCGAAATGCGGCACGGCCTCCACGCCGTCACTATACCCAAAGCGCCATTTCTCCAGATAAGCGAGGAGCACGCCGGGTTCGTTGCGGAGTTGGTTGCCCCATCCCAGCGGGCGATCCGCGCCGACCAACTCGTGCCACGCGGTCTGCACCTCCTTGCCCAACGCCGCCGGACCGATCACGCCAACATCGAACTCGACGGTCTGCAGCCGATTCCCCGTAACGCTTTGCGCAACACCGCCCACATAAAGCCAGGCAGCCCACGGCCGGTCGAACGGCTGTGGCTCGGCCACCGCGATACGCTTGGGCGTGTACATATTCTGTCCGAGGAACAGGCCGACGTGCACCTCGCCGGGATCGTCCGAGAACCGCCTCAGTACTCTTTCAGCCGGTTCCTGGAACAGCCGTTCGATGAGGGGGTTGGCGTGGACGCCACCGCCGAACTTGATGCCGTTGGTGTAGTAGCGGTCCGTCCCGCCCCCCGCACTGTCGTTTTCGATATAGAGCTGAAATTCACATGCGGTCACCTTGTCGCATTCGATCAGCGGCGGCTCTGCCGCACTCGCCGCGGAAGTGATCAGGAAGGTTGCCGCGACCGCGCTCTTTGCCGACCGCAATGCCCGTGCCAGCCGTACTATCACGTCCGAGCAATGTGCCGCGCGCGTTCGGTTGAGAACGAAACACAATCGGAAGCGCGCCGAGCTTGTGTGCGGAAGTTGTTGTGCTGTCGCTGCATGAGCGGAGGTGTGAGCGTCATGTTCTATATTATGCAAACGAAAGTAGGACACTCAGTCATAGGCTGGGTTCACGCCAGACGCAGTATTTCAGGAGGGTTGCTGACTCTCTCCATGTAATTCAGACTCTGGTCTCTCGATAGAAATTAGAAGGGACCGAATGAAAACCCACTCCCTCCTTCACTCCCTCCTTCTCAGCATTGCCTTGGCACTGTATTTTCCGGCAGGCGCGCTCGCGCTCGAAGAAACGCCGGCGATCAAGGTGACGCCGCTGATCAAAATAACGACGAGCTGGAACGGCAAGCCGATCGTGTATCCGCAGGGCCAGGCGGAAATCAGCGGAATGGTGATCGAAATCGCGCCCGGTGCCGAGACCGGTTGGCATGCGCACCCAGTGCCTTCATTCGGCATGATGCTTGAAGGCACGCTCGAAGTAACACTCAAGGACGGAAAGAAGAAGCGCCTCTCCGCCGGTGAAGGTTTGGTCGAAGTCGTCGATACGCTGCACAACGGGCGCAATGTCGGCAAGGGGCCGGTGCGGCTCGTCGTGTTTTATGCCGGCGCAGTGGGAAAGCCGCTCACCGTCAAACCCTAGACCACCCTGATGGAGTTGCAATGCGTCGGCGTTTTCCAAGCCGAAGGCTTACATTTTCCTGTTTATTTTCCCGCGGCGGCGCGTGCGACGTACTCGGCGACGGCTTTGATCTGCTCTTCGGTGAGCTTGCCTGCGTACGGAGGCATCACACCCACGCCGTTACGTACCGCTTGAGCGACACGTGCGACGTCGGGCTGCAGCTCTTGCAGGTTCGCGCCGAGTGTTCCCGTTGTGCCCGCATCCTTGAGCGTGTGGCACACGCCGCACTGGGGCTCGGCGATCTTGGTGAAGACGCTGCGCCCGAGCTGCATCTGCGCGTCCGCGTCCGCAGCAACGGCCGGAGCAATCAACACACACGCCACCATCCCCGCAATGCCGCGCGCGAGTGCGGCCGCGCGCGGCGTGCGCAATCGGCTCACGCGACGGTCAGCTTGACGCCGTGATCGCGCCATCCGTTGTGGGCGTAGCCGCGCTCGTTTTCGATACGCTGCTCGGGTTGCGTTTCTCCGGCGGCGTCGGTCGCGCGACTCACGAGCGTGTAATTGCCGGCGCCCAGCCGCACCGGGAGCACGAATTGCCGCCACGCATAGCGGCCGAGATCGGGTCCGAAGAACTTCGCCTCTTTCCACGTCCTGCCGCCGTCAACCGAGACTTCGACGCGCCGCACGGCATTGACGCCGGCGAAAGCGACGCCGTTGATCTGCACCAGGCCGGCGCTGACAGGCCCTTCGCCCGCCGGGTGATTGATCCACGACTTCACGTTCATCTCCCACATCGACGGCTGACTCGGTCCGCCTTTCACGCCGATGTCGCGAACGCGGTAACCGCTGCGCTGTATCGCGGCGTCGGTTTCCTTGTCGGTGAAGGCGAGCCGGCTCACGTACTTCACGTTGTTGATGCCGTAAAAGCCCGGGATGACGAGCCGCAGCGGCCCGCCGTGCGCGAGCGGAATGGGCTCACCGTTGAGTTCCCACGCAAGCAGCGCCGTCTTCACGGTCTGCACCGGCACCGAGCGCTCGACTATCACGGTCTTGGGATCGATGCCCGCGGGCATTTTCTCGCCGCCGGTCGTCGTCATGTATCCCATGCCGCTCGCGACGCCGCCCATCGCCTCCACCACCGCGCTGACCGGCACGCCGCTCCAGAACACGCATCCCGCCGCGCCCACTTTCCACTGTGTCCCGCTCGCCTTGTGGCCGAAGAAACCGCGGCCGTTTCCCGAGCACTGGAGCACCGATGCGACGGTTTCGACGCCGAGGCGCTTCAATTGCGCGACGGTCATTTTGCCCGGCTTGTTCACGCCCGCGACCATTACCTCCCAGGCGTCGGGATCGTAGACGATCGTCTCTTCGGGCGGCGCGATGTTGTTGCGCACGAACAGGATGTCAGTCGGCACCACCACGCTCGTGCCCAACGCCGAGCGTTTCGTCTCGATCGTGTTGCTGCTGTGGACGATGAGGCTGTCGATGTATTTCCATTCGACGTATTTTGGGAGCGGCTTGGGCTTGGACGCCTGCTGCCCGAGCGCTGCCGGGCTCAGCGTGCCGAGACCGGCGGCTGCGGCGCTGGTCAGCATCAAATGGCGGCGGCGGATGTCGATGGGATGATCCATGGCGGGCTCCTCCGGTTTGACCTCTTTGGGTGATCGCGGGCGAGTGTTCGACTGCGGGCGTGCCAACTGAGAAAATTATAATCCTCGCCGCCGGTGGTTGTCGATGTTGCGCGGCATCAACAGTGCAAGGTCATGGACGCGAACAAGCCGCAGCAGGACGTGCGCAAGACGGTCGATGCGGTTTACCGCGCCGAATCGCGCCGCGTGCTTGCCACGCTGATCCGGCTGCTCGGCGATTTCGATCTGGCGGAAGAAGCGCTGAGCGAAGCGTTTCGCGCGGCGCTGGAAAGCTGGCCGAAAGACGGCCTCCCCGACAATCCGCGCGCATGGCTCGTCTCGACCGGAAGGTTCAAGGCGATCGATGCCATCCGCCGCCGCGCGCGCTTCGACCCGCTGGACGATCACATCGAGCACGTCGAGTCGCTGGAGGCCGAGGCACCGGACACCGACCGCGAGAGCGTCGAAGATGACCGGCTGCGGCTCATATTCACCTGCTGCCATCCCGCGCTCACCGCCGACGCGCAGGTCGCGCTCACGCTGCGCGAGGTGTGCGGTCTCACCACCGAAGAGATTGCGCGCGCGTTCCTGACCGGCGCACCGACGCTGGCGCAGCGCGTCGTGCGCGCGAAGGCGAAGATCCGCGATGCGCGCATTCCGTACGAGGTGCCCGCGCGCGAAGCGCTGCCCGAGCGGCTCGACGCCGTGCTGCGCGTGATCTATCTCGTCTACAACGAAGGCTATTCCGCCTCGTCCGGTGCTTCGGTCACGCGCCACGACCTCTCCGGGGAAGCGATCCGGCTGGGCAGGCTGCTGGTCGATCTGCTGCCCGAGCCGGAAGCGATGGGGCTGCTCGCGCTCACGCTGCTGCAGGAGTCACGGCGCGCGGCGCGGACTTCCGCGGACGGGGACCTGATCCTGCTCGATCAGCAGGATCGCTCGCTGTGGAACCGCGAATACATCGCGAACGGCATCGCACTGGTGGAGCGCGCGCTCGCCACACGGAGATTTGGCGCCTACACGCTGCAGGCCGCGATTGCCGCCGTGCATGCCGAAGCCTCCAGCACCGCGGCGACGGACTGGAACGAGATCGTCGGCCTCTACGATGCGCTCGCGCACCTCGATGCCTCCCCCGTCATCGCGCTCAATCGTGCCGTCGCGGTGGCGATGCGCGACGGCCCTGCTGCAGGACTCGCCTTGATCGACGGCATACTGGAAGGCGGCGAACTCACCGACTATCACCTCGCGCATTCCGCACGCGCGGAGTTGTGTCGCCGGCTGGGACGCACTGACGATTCGCGCGCAGCGTACGAGCGCGCGCTCGCGCTCACCCGCCAGGAACCGGAGCGGCGCTTTCTCGAGCGGCGCCTGCGCGAGTTGTAATCTTTTACGAGGGATTGGGCTGGATGCCCGCGTCGCGGATGACCTTGGACCAGCGTGTGAGCTCCGAGCGGATCATGTCGCCCAGCTCCTTCGGCGTGCTTTCGGCCGGCTCGACGCCGATCGATTCGAGATACTTGCGGAACTCCGCGTCGGCGAGCGCGCGCCGCATCTCGGCGTTCACCTTGTTGATGACCATCTTCGGGGTTCCCGCCGGCGCCAGCAGGCCGAACCACGTCGTGTTGTTGAATCCGGCGTAGGTTTCCGCGATGGCCGGCACTTCCGGCATCGAGCGCACGCGCGTGGGATGTCCGATCCCGATCGCGCGTATCCGGCCGGCGGTGATCTGCGGCTGGCAGTACGGAATGCCGCCGAAGAGCGCCTGGATGCGGCCGGCGAGGAGATCGACCATGGCCGGCCCGCCGCCCTTGTACGGCACGTGCACGAAGCGCGCGCCCGCCATCGCGTTGAGCAATTCGATGCCGAGATGATTCGGCGTGCCGGTTCCCGGCGAGCCGAAGTTGAACTTCGCCGGCTGCGACTTCACCGATGCAACGAGTTCGGTGACGTTCTTCGCCGGCACGCCGGTATGCACGACCAGCAGGAACGGCACGTACACGCCGAGCCCGATCGGCGCGAAGTCGCGCAGCGGATCGTAGGGGAGCTTCGCGCCGAACGCCGGGCCGGTCACCAGCCCGCCCGAGGTGCCGAGCAGCAGCGTGTAGCCGTCGGGCGTCGCCTTCGCCGCGAGGCCGTGGCCGAGGGTCGCGCCCGCGCCCGGCCGGTTGTCGATGACGACCGGGACGCCGAACTTGTCGGAGAGCCAGTTGCCGAAGGCACGCGCCGTGGGATCGGTGGAACCGCCGGGCGGATAGGGAACGATGATGCGGATGGGCCGGGTGGGATACTTCATCTCCGCCGCGTGCGCTGGAGCGAGCGCACCGGCCATCACCAGCGCAGCGGCGAGTATGCAGCCTGTTCGATGCGTGCGCATGCGTCCTCCTCCAGAGCTACGTCACACGGTCCATGCATTGCTGCCCGGAGCACGATATCACGACCGGCCCGCGCCGGCGTTCACGCCCGTTTCGGCAACCCGGCGAGCCCGCGCAGCACTTCGATGAAAGCGACGCTGTCCATGTCGGCGAGGCCCTGCTGGTAAGCGGCCTGCTGGATTTGCGTCCACAGGCCGCCAACGAACATCGGCGCGCCCAGCCGCATTCCCTGCTCCGCCGCGAGGCGGGCGTCCTTGAGCGAGATCTTGACCTGCCCCTCCGGCGTGTAATCCGCGTTGAGCATTTTCGGGCCTTTGTCGATCATGGTCTTCGAGCTGCACGCGCCGTCCTGCAGCACGCGGAGCAGGCTCTCGCCCGCCATGCCCGCCTTCATGCCGAGCACGAGCCCTTCGGCGAGCGCCATGCGATTGCCGAAGAGCACGAGATTGATGATGAGCTTGGTGAGCGCGCCGGAGCCGGCCGGCCCCATGTGGTATGCCGCGCGGCTGAATCCCGAAAAGAGCGGCTTTGCGGCTTCGAAATCCTCGGCTGCCCCGCCGGCGATGACGATGAGATCCTTCTTCCACGCCATCGCGCTGGTGCCGCTCACGCACGCATCGAGAAAGCGGATGCCGCGCTGCTTCAATTCCACGGCTAGCTTTTCAGAATCTTCAGGACGCGACGTGGAGGTGTCGGCGACGATCAGACCGCGGGCGGCGCCGTCCGCGATGCCGGTCGCGCCGAGCGCGACCTCGCGCACGATGTCGCTCGTCGGCAGCGACGTGATCAGCCAGCGTGCGCCGCGCGCGGCAGCGGCAGGCGATTCGACCGGCGTGCCGCCGCGCTCGTGCAGTCGCGCCATGCTGCGCTCGTTGATGTCGTAGCCCTGTACGGTGAAGCCCGCTTCGAGCAGGTGGTGGACGAACGCCTGTCCCATGAGACCCATGCCGACGATGCCGACGCATTCCGCCATGACGGTCGCTCCTCCGCAAAAAAGGCGAGTCTAACCGACGCGAAAAGGGGTCAGAGTCGAATTTTCATGTCGCGGCAAAAAGCGCGGGAGAAAGCATGAGGATCAAGTCGTCATGCCAAAGCAGAGTGAACGAACGATTCGGAAAATTGACTCTGACCCCCTTTACTTAATGCTGGCCGAGGGGCTGCCCGGTGTTGATCCGGCGGCGCTCCTGCTGCACGGGCACGCTGGATTTGCGGCGGTCGATCAGCGGTTTGCCGAGCGCCGAGGTCACCCCGACGCCGTGGATGTACACCATGTGACCGCCGAGCCAGCCCGATACCAGGAGCATCAGCACCGCGACGACGGACAGCGTCCCCGGGATGCCGTCGATGGGCTCGCCCTGGTAGCGCAGCCAGAAGTTGACGATGTAGAGCGTCACCACGATCAGGTTGATCACCATGTGCGCCACGCCCGTTTTCTTCACGCGGTCGTCGCGCAGCGACAGCAGGTCCACGAGTCCGAACCCTGCGGCGAGCAGCGCGCCGACGATGCCGCCACCGATGCAGTAGAGCGCGACGGCCGGCCAGGCGCCGACCCAGCCGAGATACACGGCGATATCGGCGATCAGCGAAAACAGGAATAGCCCGATGGGAATGGGCACCAGCATGGGGTGGATGGGGTGCCCGGCGATGCTCGCCCTGCTGATCATGGCGCGACCTCCTCGCTAGAAGCGTGTCGAGGTTAGAAGCCGTTCGCGAGGGTCGGTTCCATGTGAAGTCCGTGCCGTCTGCACTCGAATCTCCCCTCTCCTGCGTGCGGGAGAGGGTCGGGGGTGAGGGCAGAGCGTCGTCAGACACTCGTTATTCGAGCGCCTGCAATACCAGTGCGTGGAGCAGTTGCCGGTGATAGAAGCGGATTGCGCCCGGGGCGTGGGCCATGAAGACGACCGCCAGCCGCTCGGGCGGATCCGCCCAGAAATAGGTTCCGGTCGAGCCGGCCCAGTGGAATTCGCCCGCGCTGCCCGGCATGCCGCCTAGGCCGGCCCCGCGCCGCACCGCGACCCCCAGCCCGAAGCCGTAGCCGTTGAGGTTGGGCCATTCGTTGAGCCGGGTGGCATCGATGCCCGCGGTGAGCTGATCGGAGGTCATGTATTCCACGGTCTTGCGCCCGAGGATGCGCACGCCGTGCAGTTCTCCGCCCTCGAGCAGCATCTGTGCGAAGCGCAGATAATCCGCTGCCGTCGAAACCGCGCAGCCGCCGCCACAATCGAACTTGTGGGGCGTGGTGCCGTCGCGCAGCTTCTGCGGCGCGCGCGCGACCGGATCGATCGCGAGCGCCTTTGCGTAGCGCGCGACCTTGTCGGGCGGCACGGTGAAGGCGGTATCGATCATCCCGAGCGGCGCGAAAATCCGCTCGTCGAGATAGCGCCCGAGCGGCATGCCGGCGACCGCTTCGATCGCGAGTCCGAGCACATCGAGCCCGAGGCTGTATTCCCATGCTGTGCCCGGCGGGTAATGGAGCGGCAGCGACGCGAGATGCTCGAGGAACTCCATGCCGGTCCATTGCGTCGCGGCACTGTCGGACGACACCGGATAGCGCGCATGGAGCGGGGTATTGCCGCGTCCATAGCTCAAACCCGCCGTGTGGCGCATCAGGTCCTGGATTGTCATCGCCCGGGCGTGGGCGAGATTCGCGGTCGCGTCGCATTGCGCAGCGACCCGCATGCGCGCGAGCTGCGGCAGGTACTTCGCGACCGGCTCGTTCACCATCATCCGCCCTTCCTCGCACAGCATCAGCGCGCCGGCCGTGACGAGCGGCTTCGTCATCGAGGCGATGCTGAAGATGGCGTCTTCAGGCATCGGCGTGCGCGCCGCCGGATCGACATGGCCGAACGATTCGAAATACGCGAGCTTGCCGTGGCGCGCGATCGCGAGCACCGCGCCAGGCAACGTGCCGGCTGCGAGTTCCGCGTCGAGTGCAGCGCCGATGCGCTTCAGCCGCTCCGGAACGAATCCCATTGCGCGTGGTTCGGAAAGGGGGAATGGCGCGTTCATCTGGACCTCGGCGTCAGCAGGCTTCTTTATTGTGCGGCAGCAAGCTTATCAACAAGCGCGCGCCGTAGGGAACTACCGCGGCGGCCGCATGCCAGAACCATTACGCGCCGCATCCGTTGTGTATCGTCGAGCATGCACGCCCATCGCACGGTAAAAATGACCAGCACCGCTGTCGCTGTGCTGGCGTTGGCGATCGCGGCCTGCGGCGATACGGCGAAACTGCCGTTCTCGGCGGGTGTAGGACCCGACCCTGCCCTGCCCCCGCCCGTCAAGACCCTGATTCCTACGGTCAAGATCGCACCCGCCAAGGGCTGGCCGGATGGCGTGAAGCCGCTGCCCGCGACCGGAATGGCGGTGACCGCTTTCGCGAGCGGGCTGGATCACCCGCGCTGGGTTTATGTGCTTCCCAACGGCGATGTGCTGGTCGCCGAGAGCGACGCGCCACCAAAACCGGTTGGCGGCATCAAGGCCTGGTTCATGAAAATAATAATGAAGAAGGCGGGGTCGGGCCTGCCTAGCGCGGATCGCATCACGCTGCTGCGTGACGCCGACGGCGACGGCGTCGCCGAGCAGCGCTGGCTCTTCCTGGACAAGCTTTATTCGCCGTTCGGCATGGCGCTGATCGGGAACGATTTCTATGTCGCCAACTGCGATGCGGTCATGCGTTTCCCGTACCAGGAAGGGGCGACGCGCATCAGCGCGCCGGGCGTCAAGGTGACCGATCTTCCGGGCGCGCCCAATCACCATTGGACCAAGAATCTGATTGCCAGTCGCGACGGCCGCAAGCTGTACGTGACCGTGGGCTCGAACAGCAATGTCGCGGAAAAAGGCATGGAGATCGAGGAAGGACGCGCGGCGATCTGGGAACTTGATCCGAAGAGCGGGACGAAGCGCCTCTACGCGAGCGGCCTGCGCAACCCCAACGGCATGGCGTGGGAGCCGCGGACCGGCGCGCTGTGGACGGTGGTGAACGAACGCGACGAAATCGGCAGCGATCTGGTACCGGATTACCTGACTTCGGTGAAGGACGGCGCGTTCTACGGCTGGCCATACAGCTATTTCGGGCAGCACGTCGACGAGCGCGTTGAGCCACCGCGTCCCGATCTGGTAGCGAAGGCGATCAAGCCGGACTACGCGCTCGGCGCGCACGTCGCGCCGCTGGGGCTCGCGCATTCCGGTACTCACGCGCTGCCGCGCACTTTTACGGAGGGCATGTTCGTCGGCCAGCACGGGTCGTGGAACCGCCGGCCGCCGAGCGGCTACAACGTCGTGTTCGTGCCCTTCCGTGACGGGAAACCTGATGGGGGGCCCATCGAAGTACTGACGGGTTTCTTGAGCCCGGAGGGTGACGCTTACGGACGCCCGGTAGGCGTCGCCATCGACAAGCGCGGCGCGCTGCTCGTCGCCGACGACGTCGGCAACGTGATCTGGCGCATCACGTCGCTCGGCACGAAATAAAGTGTCGTCCTGCCGGCGTACGCCGGCATCCCCCAAAGAGCGGAATCACTTCCTGGCCGCCTGCTGAAGCGATCATCCGCCTTTCAGCCGTGCGTCGAAGTACTGCATGATCAGATCGAAGGCCCCGCGCTGCACCGGGTCGGGCCTGAACGCGCCGTCGGGCTGGACATACATGTACGGGAAGCCGTGGTCGGGGTGATCGAAGTTCGCCCACTGCGAGTCCTTGCCGGCTTCCAGCATCCACTCGTGCGCCAGCTTGAAGATGCCCTGCAGGTGATCCTGCTCGCGGCCGACGTGCAGGATCGGCGTCTGGATTTTGCGTATCCGTTCCATCGCCACCGCCTTGTCCGTGTTTCTGCGCACGACTTCGATGTCGTTGTACTGGATTTCGTCCGCCTTGCGCGGCGCGGTGGGGCCGGTGTTCACGCCCAGAAACTCGTGTGACGCGCCCTCGATCGCCACGCCGCAGGTAAAGGAAATCTGCGCGGCGGCCTTGAGGATCATCTCGCCGCTGTGGCTCACGCCCACCGCGCCGATGCGGTCGGGGTCGATGTACGGCAGCGTGCGCAGGTAGCCGATGATGGAGATGAAATCGTCCGAGTCGAGCGAGGGCGCGGACTTGAGCGTGCGGTTGTCCCCGCCGCTGATGTCGTCGGGAAGATTGACCGCAGCGCTGGCCGTTTCGTACAGATGGGGGATCTCGTTGCGGTAGTTGACGTACACCACAACGTAACCGCGGTCGATCATCATGTCCTGCATCGCGGCGAGCCGCTCCACCTCGCGCTCGACGTGCTGGTGGCCGCCGCGCCCGTCACCCCGTCCCATGGTGATCGCGGGAAACGGGCCGGAGCCGGCGGGCTTGCGCACCGCCACCGGCACGTAGAGTTCGTCGCGCGTCAGCACGAAGGTGAGATCCATCGGGATCGACGAGCCGCGCACCGGCCTCGTCACGACGTAGCCATGCGGCGGACGCTGGGGGGCGGTGGGGGCGATTGGCCGGGCGCTGTTCTTTTCCATGGCGGCTTTCCGTGCGGAAGATCGAATCGCGCGAGAGCTTATCACGATACCGCGCGCTTTACTTTCAGCGAAGCGTGCCTTATTTTGGCGCTCGCTCAGGGTAGACCCCGGCGGGATCGTCCCTACTGAAGGAGAAGGCGATGGCTGAAAAAAGGGATAAGGGCGCGATACTGGCGACGCTGCCGGTGCGCGCCGACGAGGATCCGTTCGTGGTCGCGATCGGCGGCTTCTATCGCCGCTGGTTCAACCTGATCGACGACCTGCAACTGCTGATCGATACCGTGGCGAGGGTCGAGGCGACCGAGGACGAAGACTGGGTGCCGGTCTGGTCGGATGTCGCCGCCCGCTACGAAAAGGAGGCGGAAGCCGCGCTCGCGCGCGGCGATCGCGCCGGCGCACGCAGCGCCTTCCTGCAAGCGAAGAGTTTCTACAGCATCGCGCGCTTTCCCTCGCCCTACCGCTCGGGCTCCGCCATCTGTCCCGCGAACATGGGGCCGCTCAAGGAGGCCGCATACAACCATTATCTCGAATGCTTCCGCCGCGCCGCGGAGTTGCTCGACACGCCGATCGAAACGCTGCGCGTGAATCGCGATGGCATGGAAGCGGTCGGCCACCTGCGCCTGCCGAAAGGCGCCTCGGCGCAGCAGCGCGTCCCGGCGGTGCTGGTGATGTGCGGCGGCGACATGTACAAGGAGGACCGCGAAAAGTACGCCGAGGGCGCGCTGGCGGAAGGCCTCGCCGCGCTGGTGGTCGATGCGCCGGGCACGGGACAGACCACCTTTCCGCACGCGCCGGAATCGGTGGTTGCGTGGCAGTCGGCGCTCGATGCACTTGCCGCGCATCCGGCCATCGATGGCGCGCGTCTCGGCGCTTTCGGGGTGAGCCGCGGCGGGCTGTGGGTGATGCGGCTCGCGGCGTACGATGCGCGCGTGAAGGCGCTGATCTCCGTTGCGCCGGGCGGCGTCGGCTACTGGGGCACGCCGGACGAGCGGGCCGAGTGGCGCCGGGCGGCGTTCGAGCGCGCGCGCAAAAACTGGTTCGGGCGGCGCGGGACACGGCCCGAGCCGCGCGAGACGACCGAAGCCGAGCAGCGCGCCGAATTCCTGCGCTGGTCCCTGAAGGACAGCAACCTCCTCCAGAATCTGACAATGCCGATGTATCTGGTGAACGGCAAGGTCGATCACCTGACGCCGATCGGCAATCTCTACCTCGCGCTGGAAAGCGGGCCACCCACCGGGCGCGTGGCGCGCGTCTATCCCGACGACGGCCACATCGCGGCGAAGAACGAGCGCGAGTGGGGACCCGCAGCCTGGCGCTGGCTGCGCCGACAGCTCGTCGCCTGACAATCCCCTCCCGCGCTGCGGCGTGGTCTGCCGCGGTCGTTTGCTGTATCATGCGCGCCCTTTGGCATTTGGGACAGCGGCACGCAGCGGCAATGAGCATCGACAGGGAAGTCTCGCGGCGAAGGACCTTCGCCATCATCTCGCATCCGGACGCGGGCAAGACCACGCTCACGGAGAAGCTGTTGCTGTACGCCGGCGCCATCCATATCGCGGGCAGCGTCAAGGCGCGCAAGGCCTCGCGCTACGCCACTTCCGACTGGATGGAGATCGAGAAGCAGCGCGGCATCTCGGTCGCCAGCTCGGTGATGCAGATGGAGTACCGCGACTGCGTTCTCAATCTGCTCGATACGCCGGGACACCGCGACTTCTCCGAGGACACCTACCGGGTGCTGACGGCGGTGGACGCCGCGCTGATGGTGATCGATGCGGCGAACGGCATCGAGCCGCAGACGCTGCGCCTGCTGAAAGTGTGCCGCGCGCAGGCGACGCCGGTCATCACCTTCGTCAACAAGATGGATCGCGAGGTGCGCGCGCCGGTGGACCTCGTGGACGAGATCGAGCGCGTGCTCGGCATGCCGGTCGTGCCGTGCACCTGGCCGGTCGGCATGGGCAAGTCCTTCAAGGGCGTGTTCGATCTGCGGGCGGACGCGATGCGCGTGTTCCGTGCTGGCGCCGATCGCGTGTCAGACGCCGAGGTCGTCGCCGGCATCGACAATCCCGAGTGCAGCACGCGCTTCGGCGAGGTGTTCTTCCACGCACGCCAGGAGATGGAGCTGGTGCGCGGCGTCTCGCCGAAGTATGACCGTGATGCATTTTTGCGGGGCGCGCAGACGCCGCTCTTCTTCGGTTCCGCCATCAACAACTTCGGCGTGAAGGAAGTGCTCGATGCGCTGGTCGACTTCGCCTCGCCGCCCCGGGTGCGGAAAGCGCTTCAGCGCACCGTGGATCCGATGGAGCCGAAATTCTCGGGCGTGGTGTTCAAAATCCAGGCGAACATGGACCCGGGCCACCGCGACCGGGTTGCGTTCATCCGCGTGTGCTCGGGTCATTTCGAGCGCGGCATGCGGCTCACGAACTGCCGCACCGGGAAGGATTTCCGCCCCAACAACGTGGTGTCGTTCCTCTCGCAGCGGCGCGAGATCGTGGAGGACGCCTACGCCGGCGACATCATCGGCATTCCGAATCACGGCGTGCTGCAGCTCGGCGACTCGCTCACCGAGGGCGAGGACCTGCAGTTCACCGGCCTGCCGTTCTTCGCCCCGGAACTGTTCCAGACGGTCGAGATCGCCGATCCGCTGCGCAGCAAGCAATTGCGTACCGGCATCGCGCAGCTCGGCGAGGAAGGCGCGATCCAGGTGTTCAAGCCGGTGACGGGCGGCTCGCTGCTGCTGGGCGCAGTGGGCCACCTGCAGTTCGAGGTCGTGGCGCACCGTTTGCGCCATGAATACGGCTGCGAAGCGCGGCTCGCACCCGCCCGCTACACCGCCGCGCGCTGGGTGACCGCAAACGATCCCAGGGAGATGAAGCGTTTCATCGACGAGAACGCGCATCGCATCGCGCACGACGCGGTGGAAGCGCCGACGTTTCTCGCCGCCTACGACGCCGAGATCAAGGCCGCGCACGAGCTGTGGCCCAACATCCGCTTCCACGCGCTGCGCGAGCATGCGGGCCTGGTGTTTCACGCCGATTCGATCGCGTAGCGCCGCGGTAGAATACATCCGTATTCTTCACGTTCCCGTTTGAGTCGCATGGTTCCTGAGCTTTCTCTTATAGAAACGCGCGTGCTCGGTGTGCTCGCCGAGAAAGAGCGTACCGTGCCGGACACCTATCCCTTGACGCTCAACGCGCTGGTCTCGGGCTGCAATCAGAAAACGAGCCGCGATCCCGTCATCAACGCGACTGAAACCGAAACTCAGACCGCGCTCGACCGCCTGCGGGCGAAATCGCTGGTGATCGAGTCGAGCGGCGGGCGGGTCGCGCGCTACAGCCACAACATCGAGCGGGTGCTGCAGATTCCGAAGCAGTCGAGCGCGCTCATCACCGTGCTGATGCTGCGCGGGCCGCAGACGGCAGGCGAACTGCGCATCAACTGCGAGCGGCTGCACAGCTTCACCGACATTGAATTGGTCGAGCTGTTCCTGCGCGAGCTGGCGGAGCGTCCGGCCGGTGCGCTGGTTGCCGAACTGCCGCGCCCGGCGGGATCGCGCGAGAACCGCTGGATGCACCTGCTCTCGGGTCCCGCAGCTCCAAATGTTGCCGCAACGACGTCAGCGCCGAGCGAGGCGAGCGGCGCGTCCTCGGAACTCGCCGAACTGAGAGCCAGCGTCGCCAGCCTTCAAAGCGAAGTGAGCGAGCTCAAAGCGCGATTGGAAA
>JBQTHU010000175.1:0-50526 GCA_052389535.1 Betaproteobacteria bacterium
TCCCCCGACATTCCGTTCAGCCAATCGATTAATCCCTACGCGGGATGCGAGCATGGCTGCACTTATTGCTATGCCCGGCCGTCCCACGCGTACCGCAATCTTTCGCCCGGCATCGATTTCGAGACGCGGCTGTTCGCCAAGGTCAATGCTGCCGAGACGCTGCGCGACGAGCTTTCGAAACCCGGCTATAAGTGCGACGTGATTTCGCTCGGCGCCAACACCGATCCCTATCAGCCGATCGAGCGCCGCCATGAAATCACGCGCGGCATTTTGCAGGTGCTCTCCGAATTCCACCATCCCGTCGGAATCGTCACGAAGAACGCGATGATCGAGCGCGATCTCGACATCCTCGCGCCCATGGCCGAGCGGCGGCTGGTGAACGTATACATCTCCTGCAACAACCTCGACCACGAGCTTGCGCGCTGTCTCGAGCCACGCTGCTCCGCGCCTGCGCGCCGGCTGGAGGCGATGCGCCGGCTCTCGGACGCAGGCGTGCCCGTCGGTGTGCTGGTCGCGCCGGTGATTCCGTTTTTGACCGATCACCAGATTGAAGCGGTACTCGACGCGGCGTGGGCGCACGGTGCGCGCCAGGCAGGCTACGTGCTGCTGCGCCTGCCGTGGGAAATCAAGGACATCTTCAAGGACTGGCTCGAGCGCCACTATCCCCTCAAGGCTAAGCACGTAATGAGCCGCGTCCATCAAATGCGCGGTGGGCGCGATAACGATCCGTGCTTCGGCACGCGGATGAGCGGCACCGGCGAACTGGCCGAGTTGCTGGAGCGTCGCTTCGACATGGCGTGCCGCCGGCTCGGTTTCAATCACGGCAGCCGCTACGTTACACTGGACACGACAAAGTTCGCTGCCCCCGACGGTGGGCGGCAGATGACTCTGTTTTGAAGCGGCCTGGGGTCAGCCATGAACGATGCGCGGGCTAGCCGGCGCAGCGGTGAGGCGTCAAGATGAAGAGTGAAGTCTGCCTTTACGTGGGCGAGGCCCTGGGGAAGTACGGGTTTCCGAACGGCCATCCGTTCGGGCCCGACCGACAGGACGCGTTCTGGAAAGAGGCCGTCCGGCAGGGACTGAACAGCAAAGCTTCCCTATGCGAGCCGCGTGCTGCCGCCAGGGAGGAGATCGCGCGATTCCATACGCCGGAGCACGTCGAGCGCGTGGATCAATTGTCCCGCCTCGGATACGGCTCGATCGATTACGGGGACACGCCGGCCTATCCGGGCGTGTTCGATGCGTCCGCCGCCGTGGTCGGCACGGCGCTGGAGGGCCTTGAACGCGTGATGAGCGGAGAGTGCTACCGCACCTTCCAACCGATCGGCGGTCTGCATCACGCGCGGCGCGGAACTGCGGCGGGATTCTGCGTGTTCAACGACTGCGGTGTGGTCATCGATACGCTGCGCGAGCAGTACGGCATCCAGCGCATCGCCTACGTCGACATCGATGTGCACCACGGCGACGGCCTTTACTATCCGTATGAAGACGACCGGACGCTGATATACGCTGACATCCACGAGGACGGCCGCTTTCTTTATCCCGGCACAGGGCACGAGTTCGAGCGCGGCAAGGGCGCGGCAGAGGGGCTCAAGCTCAACATCGCGATGCAGCCGGGGTGGGGCGACCAGGAGTTTTTCCGGGCGTGGGAACGGGTGGTCGATCACCTGACGCGCCACAAGCCCGAATTCATCGTCATGCAGTGCGGCGCGGACAGCCTCGCGGGTGATCCGCTGGCGCATCTTCAATACACCCCGGCGGCGCACGCCCACGCCGCACGCAGCCTGTGCGCGCTCGCCAACGAGTCCGCGGCCGGGCGCATTATGGGCTTCGGTGGCGGCGGCTATCACCGCGGCAATCTGGCGGCGGCCTGGTGCGCGGTGGTGAATGAATTCATACGCGGCTCGGAGCGATAGAAAAAACGGGAACGAAGGCGCCCGAAAAAGAGCGGAAACGAAGGCAAGGGAGAAGGCCCCGAAAACATGACCGGCATCAGGCTCGGCATACTCGACCAGTCGCCCATTATCAGCGGTCATACGCCGGCGCAGGCGGTGCACGAGACCTTGAAACTTGCCCGGGCGGCCGAGCGGCTGGGCTACTATCGCTACTGGCTCGCGGAGCATCATTCCATCGCCGCGCTCGCCGATCCCTGCCCGGAAATTCTCGCAACACGCGTGGCGGCCGCCACGAGCACGCTGCGGGTGGGGACCGGGGGTGTACTTTTGCCCTACTACAGCCCTTTCAAGGTCGCAGAGCAGTTCCGGATGCTGGAAGCGCTCTACCCCGGCCGCATCGACCTCGGCATCGGCCGCGCGCCGGGCGGCGATCAGATGACAGCGCTTGCCATGGGCGAGGGGCGCTATCCCGGCGCCGAAAAATTCGCGGAGCAGGTGCAGTACCTGGTCGCCTATCTGGACGAGAGCCTGCCGGAAGGCCATCCGTTCGCCGCGGTGCGCGTCATGCCGGCGGGGCCGACGGCGCCGGAAGTCTGGCTGCTCGGCTCGTCCGACTACAGCGGCGCGCTCGCCGCGGAGCTCGGACTGCGCTTCGCCTTTGCGCACTTCATCAGCGCGGAGGGCGGCGACGCCGTGATGCGCGAGTACCGCCGCCGCTACCGGCCGTCCAGCCGGGAGCCCGAGCCGCATGCGCTGCTGTGCGTGTTCGTGATCTGCGCCGAAACCGCGGAAGAAGCAGAGCGGCTTACGGCCAGCGTGAATATGCGCCGCCTCAACATGGATTACGGCGTGAATGCTCCCGTGCCCAACCACGATGAGGCGGCGCGCTATCCCTATACCGCGGCCGACCTGCGACGCATCGCTTACCACCGGCGCCGGGTGGTCGCCGGCACAGCCCAGTCGGTGCGTGAAAGACTGCTGGAGCTGGCGGCCGGGTATGGCGCGGACGAGTTGATGGCGATCACCATCACCGGTGACTATGGCAGCCGCCTGCGTTCGTACGAGCTGCTCGCCCGGGCGTTCGAGCTGTGTCAGCCGGCCGGGACATGATGCGTTATGTAGTTGCGAAGATGGTCCGTCCTTACTGGACGGGTGATCAACCAGAGCGAGGAGTGCGTGATGAGAAAGCTGATCGGGGTGCTGTGTTGTCTGATGCTCGGGGCCTCTCCCTTGGCGTTCGCTCAGGAGAAGGCGAAGGACGCGGAGAAGAAGTCGGCCCCCGCGGCGGAGAAGTCGAAGAAGGAACCGACGGAAAAGCAGAAAGCCCAGCAGGCGCGCATGAAGGAATGCAGCGCCAAGGCGGGTGAACGCAAGCTCGAAGGCGATGCGCGCAAGAAATTCATGAGCAGCTGTCTCAAGGGAGAGGACATGCCCTCCGACAAGCAGGCCGCGCAGCAGGAAAGAATGAAAGCGTGCAACAAGCAGGCGGGTGACAAGAAGCTGAAGGGCGACGAACGCAAGAAGTTCATGAGCGAATGCCTGAAGGGCTGAGGCTCGTTGCCCGGTTGCTGCGGGCGCGCATTGAGGGGCATACTGGCGGTAACCGGTATGCCCTTTTTCATTGTCATGGGCCCGTTGCGGCGCCGCTTGTGCGGGTGGCTTGCCGTACTGGGGCTGAGTTCCGGGTTGGCTGCTCCTGCGGCGTCGCAGGAGGCGCACCTTCGTAGTCACAAGCAGATGCTGGACGACATCGTGCAGATGGTGCGCGAGACGCAGCGCGAAACGGGACGCGCTGCGCTGAGCGATCGCGTCACGGCTGCACTGGCCCGGGTGCCGCGCCACCGCTTCGTGCCGCCGGAAGAGGAGCGCCGCGCCTATTTGAACCGGCCGCTGCCGATCGGCAGCGGCCAGACCATCTCACAGCCGTTCATCGTGGCGCTGATGACCGATTTCATGGAGGTGAAGCCCGACGACCGGGTGCTGGAGATCGGAACTGGATCGGGCTACCAGGCCGCCGTGCTGGCCGAGCTGGCCAGGACTGTTTACACCATCGAGATCATCGATGCGCTTGCGCAGAGCGCAGGCGCGCGCTTCCAGGCCCTGGGATACCGCAACATCGTCGCCAGAACCGGTGATGGCTATCACGGCTGGCCCGAGCAGGCGCCGTTCGACGCAATCATGGTGACTGCCGCGGGAAAGGAGATTCCGCAGCCGCTGATGGATCAGCTCAAACCGGGTGGGCGCCTCGTAATCCCCGTCGGCAGCCAGTCTGGAACGCAAACCCTGATGGTGGTGGAGAAAAAGGCGGACGGCACGATATCCAGGCGCAACATTCTCGGCGTGCGCTTCGTGCCGCTCACGCGCAGCCAGTGACGGCTCGGATCAAGGCGGCGCTCAGCTTCCGATCGTCATGGCAGCCGGCCGATCAGGTCACGCGCCGTATGCGCCACGATTCTGTTGAGAGACACCGCTTTTTCCGCGAACGTGTCCTGGGAATAGTGGGTCTCCTGCATGCCTTCCCAGGCGATCGACCCGTCACGGCTGTCCCAGATCTGGAAGAACAACCGGATGCTCGCATACCGCGTTTCAACGATGCGAAATCCGAACGCGCCGAAGCGCTCCTTCTCGCCCTGGCCGAAGCGCTGCAGCTTCAGCTGCGCGATATAGCGCGCGCCCGCGATCTCGCCGACCTTGCGCAGCATGTCGCGTTCGAAGAGCCCGGTATAGCGATAGTCGTCGTACATCCGCCGGTAGGCTTCCGCGAGCCCGGCCTTGTTGATGGCGCCCAGCGCTTCGGCGAGCGTGACGACGCGGATTTTCGGACGCTCGTGCTTGAGCACGTCGGCGAATTTAAGCGCCACCGACTGTTTTTCCTCCTCCTGGCCGGTGGCGGCGGATGGCGTGATGAAGACGACGCCCGCGGTTTCCAGGTCGCCCTTCTTCAGTGAAATGACGTTGTCGTGGTGCGTCGGATACACCTGCGCGGTGAAACATCCCGGCAGCGCGAGTATCAGGACGCCGCATGCAACAGGGCGAAGCGCACGCAGCGCGGCATGTAAAGCGCGGCACGGAAGCATCGGCGTGGCACAAAAAGGGTAATGCCGGCCGCATAGTGTCCTCGAGCCTTGGTGCAGCAGCCGTCGAACGGATAAGCAAGCGGATGGTCCGTCCGGACCAGTTGACTGCTGCTAGCGGAGTTGCCGGGGCAGACCCTTAGAAGCGGTAGCGGATTCCAAGGCGCAGCCCCTGGCCGCGATGCTGCCCGATCTGCTCGGAAGCCATGACGCCGTAATTGAGCGCCCAGTCCGGGGTGAGCCAATGCTCGCCGGTGACGCCGAACTGCCGGCTGTCGCCCGGCTGCATGCCCAGAAACTGCCGCGTGTAGTCGGACTCGGCGCCTGACCCGTAGGTGAGGCCGAGCGTGTTGCGCTCCCCATAGCGGTAATTGAGCCGGAGCTCGTAACCGGCAGTCGAGGATGAAGACAGCGCGGGCGGATACAGCGACCACGCACGCGTCCCCAATGCAATCGGATCGTGCGCCTGGCGCGACCAACCGCTTTCGGACACGTTGTAGTGCAGTCCGAGGCTCATATCGAAACCGCCGGGCAAGGCGCGATGCACCTGTCCGACCAGTCCGTAGCCCCGGAACGGCCGCGCGGAAGGTGCCTCCACGCTGGTCTCGATCGTGGAGAACCAGTTGCCGGACAGCGGGTAGAGCATGCCACCTACTATCTGTGAAGCACCCAGCGCCGGAAAACTGCGCGTGCCACTGTAGAGCAGCGTGGAGCCGGCGTCGTCCTTCTTCCCCCCATCGAGCGCAATTCCGACTGAGGGATTGCGCGGCACCCTGAGGCCGGGAAGCCAGGAATCGGATGCAGCCCGGGAGACCTCTCTCTTTACGGCATCCGTCGGAACCAGGCCGAGCTGCGCCACCCGCTCCGGTCCCGCAGCCTGTACCGTGCCGGCAAGCGCGAGCGCGAGCAGCTGTAACTGGAGCACTGCGGGTCTGGAGAAGGCCGGTTTCATGGGCAGAGGGTCAAATTCAAGTAAGGGTGCGTCACGCTTTTTGCAAGTATTCGCTTTTCATTCTAGCCAATTCGGACGCTGCTTCGCACCAATTTCACGGCGTACTGTGCGCCATAACTCACGTCCGGTGCGGCGGCACAGGCAACCAGTTGAAAAAGCGAGAGAACCCGCTGGCATGCCAGTTGCTGAATGCGCAACAAAGCTGACGGTGCGCGATGTGCGGTGAACCTTGAAGGGACGCGTCTGTCCTTCCTGTTTGGCCAAGGAGAGACTCCCGTGAAGCACGAACTTCCCCCGCTGCCCTATCCCATGGATGGACTGCAGCCGCACATTTCGAAGGAAACGCTCGAATACCATTACGGGAAACACCACCAGACGTACGTGAATACGCTGAACGAGCTGATTCGGGGAACCGAATTTGAACGCATGTCGCTGGAGGACATCGTTCGCAAATCGAAGGGCGCGATATTCAACAACGCGGGACAGGCGTGGAACCACACGTTCTATTGGAATTGCATGGCGCCGAAGGGCGGCGGCAAGCCGGTCGGCAAGCTGGCCGCGGCGATCGAGCGCAAGTTTGGCTCGTTCGAAGCGTTCAAGAAAGAGTTCTCCAAAATAGCCGCCGGAAAGTTCGGCTCGGGATGGGCGTGGCTGGTGAAGCAACCGGACGACTCGATCGCCGTCGAGGCCACGTCGAACGCCGGCACGCCGCTTACCACGGACAAAAGTCCGGTTCTGACGTGCGACGTGTGGGAGCATGCCTATTACATCGACTATCGCAACCAGCGGCCCGATTACATCGCCGCATTCTGGAACGTCGTGAACTGGAAGTTCGCGGCCGAACAGTTCGAAGCCGTGCGGCGGGAGCACATCAGCGCCTGATCGTCGTTGATATCGGCTTTCGAGAAAAAAGGGCGCGCCAGCGCCCTTTTTTTATGACGCCCGGCTATTGCCTAGCGTGCCCGCTTTGGTTACCCTAAGTCCGCTCTCTTGCGAACAATAACCACTACCATCATAAGGAGACTGCAATGAAAAATCCGCTTGATTCATTGTGGGGCACGGTGATCACGGGTCTGGTGCTCACGCTGATCCTGTACCAGATCGTCAACTTCGCGCTGAGATAAGGGGCACGCCGTGGACTTCATACAACTGGGGATCGGGCGCTGGCTCCACATCGTTTCCGGAGTGATGTGGATCGGCTTGCTTTACTACTTCAATTTCGTGCAGGTGCCCGCGCTGGCCGAGGCCGCGAAGGACAACACCGGCGCCGGAATCACCAAGCATGTCGCGCCGCGTGCGTTGTTCTGGTTTCGCTGGGCTGCGGTTGCCACGTGGCTTTTCGGCGCCATGCTGCTCGGGGCTGGATTCTTCAAGGCGTTTTTCTTCATGGATCGCGCGTTCTACGCGATCGGCGTGGGCGCCTGGCTGGGCACCATCATGATCTTCAACGTCTGGGTGCTGATCTGGCCCAACCAGAAGAAGATACTCGGGATGGTCCAGGCGACCGATGCGGAAAAGGCAAGGGCCCGTCGCGTCGCGTTCCTCGCGTCCCGGACCAACACCATGCTCTCCATTCCGATGCTGTTCTTCATGGCGGCGGCCGGACACCAGGGAGTGTTCTTCGGCTGACAAGCTCGGGTGACTGAACGTCACCGCGCAGCGGGCGCGCGCTCCAGGCCTTCCACCTTTGCGCCGGCCCGGATCGCGCGCTTGCTGAACCAGCCGCGATTTGCTTCCAGCGCGTACTTCGCGGGTCGCGGCGCACCGTGCGGCGTCTGCGTGTGCGGCGTCATGTCCTCGATGTTGATGATGACGCCGTCGGCATCGAGAAATGCGACCGACAGCGGCACGTAGGTATTGACCATCCACATCGCGTGCAGCGCCGCCTCCGGGAAGACGAACAGCATGCCGCGGTGCTCGGGCAGCATGCGCCGGTGCATGAGCCCCTGCGCGCGCTCGGAATGGGTGCTGGCGACTTCCGCTGTGATCTTGTGCCCCGAGACCGTAAGCGTAATCTCGGGAAGCTCGGCCCGCGCACAGGCGGCGACCATGAGGAGCGCAGCCGCCAGAAGTGCGCGCTTCAAGGGGAGCGGTTTCACGAGGCGCGCCCGGAGGTGGTTCTCAGTGCGTCTGTGAGCCAGTCGCTCATCGCGTTCAGGACGTTTTCGACCTCCCCCACCGGCGGCAGCACTTCGAGCACCAGCGCCGGATGCTGGCGGCGCAGCGCATCGAGCAGCCGGGGCAGGTCGCGCTTGAGATGCCCGCCCTGCGCCATGAACAGCGGCGCGATCACGATCCGGCCGTGCCCGGTTGCGGCAAGTCGCTCCAACACCTCTTGGAGTGTGGGCGGCATCGCTTCGAGATAGGCCAGCTCCACTGTCGTGCCGGGACAGCGTGCCGCAACGCTACCCTGTATCCGCCGAAACGGCGCGCTCCATTCCGGCTCGCGGGCGCCGTGGGCAAACAGCACGAGAGCAGTCTTCATCGATTGCCGGTGCTTCCGAAGCCGGCCGCGCCGCGCTCGCTCGCGGCAAAGTCTTCCACCACGTTGAATTCCACCTGAATCACCGGTATGACGACCAGCTGCGCCAGCCGTTCCAGCGGCGCGATCACGAAGGGCGCGTCGCCCCGGTTCCAGGTGGAAACGTAGATCTGTCCCTGGTAGTCGGAATCGATCAGCCCGACCAGGTTGCCCAGCACGATGCCGTGTTTGTGTGCGAGGCCCGAGCGCGGCAGGATCACCGCCGCCAGCCCCGGATCCGCGAGGTGAATGGCGATGCCGGTCGGAATCAGCTCCGCAGCGCCCGGCGCGAGCGACAAGGGCGTATCGATGCAGGCGCGGAGGTCGAGCCCGGCGGATCCGGGCGTCGCGTACTGCGGCAGCTGCGCGCGCATCCGTTCATCCAGCACTCTTACTTCTATCTGTCTCATCAAGAAATGGAGCCGAAGTGCCGCGTGCGAGCTAAACGCCTCAGCCTTGGAGCAGCCGGGCAGGGAGGCTGTCCTTCGATACTCTTAGAGTGCGCAACATAATGAAGCGCGTGTGCGTTGCAGCCAGAACGGATTGATCACGCGAAGGGCGGCGCAGCTCATATCGCGAATATGAGCAAGCCGACCGACAAAGTGAGCGGCCGTTGTGGCTGCAACCCTTCGGGCTGGCACGAGTTTTGGCCCATGACTTTGTCACGCCCCTTGTGAATATTCGCGATATTCAATGCGGGTCGCTTCGCGTCCTGAGCCAAAATCGTGACAGCGCAGCACGCGTTTCATTATGTTACGCACTCTTAGTGCAAAGGCCGGTTCGAAGGCCGTCCTGCCCGCTTTTGCGGGTGCGCCTGGCGGTTCGTGGCATGTTTCGCGTTCACCCGATAGAGCTTCGCGACGTGAGCGATCAACTGCCGGGCCAGCACCTCTTTGGCCGCGCGAGGAAGGCGATGTGCGCCCGCATCGTCGAGCAACATCAGCTCGCTCTGATCCGCGCCTACGGCGTCCTGCACCAGATTGGCCGCCAGCAGCGGCAGCTTCTTTCGCCGCCGCTTGGCTTCCGCATGTTCCAGCAGCTTTTCACTTTCCGCGGCAAAGCCCACGCAGAACGGCGGCTGCGACAGGCCCGCCACGTAGCTCAGGATATCGGGATTCGGCTCGAGCGCGAGGCGCAGGTTGCGCTCGCTCTTCTTGATCTTCTGGGCGCTTCGTTTGGCCGGGCGGTAGTCCCCCACTGCCGCTACGGCGATGAAGACGTCGGTACCGGATACCTGTTTCTTCACCGCATCCAGCATATCCTGTGCCGAGACGATGTCGATGCGCTCGACGCCCGGCGGTGAGGCGAGGGCGGTCGGCCCGGACACCAGCGTAACCCGCGCGCCGGCTTCAACCGCGGCCCGTGCGACCGCGTAGCCCATTTTCCCCGAACTGCGATTGGTGATGCCGCGGACGGGATCGAGCGCTTCGAATGTCGGTCCTGCGGTTACCAAGACGTGCACGCCGGCCAGCGTCCGCGGGGCAAACAGCACGGATACCGCCTCTGCGATTTCTGCGGGCTCCATCATCCGCCCCATCCCGACTTCGCCGCATGCCTGATCGCCGCTCGCGGGCCCGATAATCGTGACCCCGTCGCGTGCGAGCTGCTCCACGTTACGGCGGGTCGCCGGGTGATCCCACATCTGGCGATTCATTGCGGGCGCCACCAGCAGCGGGCATTCGCGCGCAAGGCAAAGGGAAGAAAGCAGATCGTCGGCCAGGCCGTGCGCCAGCTTGGCGAGGAAATCGGCGGTGGCGGGCGCGACCACGATCGCATCCCTGCCGCGCGACAGTTCGATGTGACCCATGTTGTCGGGAACGCGGGCGTCCCACATGTCCGTGAAAACGGGTTTGCCGGAAAGCGCCTGCATCGTCACCGGCGTGACGAATTCGCGCGCCGCGTCGGTCATGACGACCTGCACGTCGATGCCGTTCTGCACGAGCCTGCGGCACAGTTCGGCTGCCTTGTAGGCCGCAATGCCGCCGGTTATGCCGAGAACGACTTTTTTCCTCGCGGTATCAGTCACGTAGGCTCCAGACGAAGAGCGCAGAGTGTAACTGCAATGGCCGGGAGCGGCAAACCAGCGCGCGGCGTAAACCGCCGCCCGGCATCCCGCGTTCATCCGGTAGCGCGTAGAACTGCGGATCTGAGATGGCGATCACCGACTGGCCGCTCGCTGAGCGGCCCCGCGAGAAACTGCTCGGGAACGGGCCTGAATCCCTCTCGGATGCGGAGCTTATCGCCATCTTCCTGCGCACCGGCACGCGCGGCAAAAGCGCGGTCGACCTCGCTCGCGAAGTGCTCACCTCGTTCGGCTCGCTTTCTGCGCTGTGCTCGGCGGATGGCACCCGCTTCTGTGCAATCCGGGGTCTGGGCAGCGCCAAGTACGTGCAGTTGCAGGCGGTGCTCGAGATGGCGCGCAGGTCGCTTCGGGAGCAGCTCGCGCGCGGCATCGTGCTGGGATCGCCGCAGACGGTGCGGGATTACCTGCGGCTCAAGCTGCAGGACCGGCCGCATGAGGTCTTCGTCGGCGTGTTCCTGGATGCGCAGAACCGGGTACTGGCCGTGGAAGAGCTGTTCCGCGGAACGCTCACGCAGACCAGCGTCTACCCCCGCGAAGTGGTGAAGCGCGCCCTGCATCACAACGCCGGCGCTCTGATCTTTGCACACAATCATCCCTCGGGCGTCGCTGAACCGAGCCGCGCTGACGAGGCCCTGACCCAGGCCCTGAAGCAGGCGCTGGCCCTTGTGGACGTCAAGGTACTCGATCATTTCGTCATCGGCAGCGGAGCGGCGATGTCGTTCGCCGAGCGCGGCCTGCTCTAGCGGTGTTGAGCGGACGCGTGAATCTCGTGTAAAATCCGCCGCTTTCCGTATATGGAGCGAGCGTCATGGCCCGCGTGTGTCAGGTGACCGGCAAGAAGCCGATGCTGGGGAACAACGTTTCCCACGCCAACAACAAGACCCGACGGCGTTTCCTGCCCAATCTGCAGTATCGCCGTTTCTGGGTGGAGAAGGAGAATCGCTGGGTCAGCCTGCGCGTTTCCCAGGCCGGGCTGCGGACCATCGACAAAAAGGGAATCGAGGCCGTGCTCGCCGAAATGCGCGCACGCGGTGAGGCGGTTTAAGGAGAGCGATCATGCGTGAGAAGATCAAGCTGGAATCGACGGCCGGTACCGGACACTTTTACACGACCACCAAGAACAAGCGCACCACGCCGGACAAGATCGAGATCAAGAAATTCGATCCGGTGGCGCGCAAGCACGTGATCTACAAGGAAACCAAGATCAAATAGAACGGACGGCTGGCGCCGCCGTTCTATTTCCGCCCGTTGGAACGGACGCAGGCGCCGTTCAACGCGCGGCATAAAAAAGCCCGCCATGTGCGGGCTTTTTTATGTGCGGGCTTTCGTTCCCGCTTGTTTTGGGGGCCTTCGTTCCCGCTTTTTCACGCGTAGCAGCGCAACTGGCGGCTGAAGTCCTGAAGCGCTGCAATTCCGCTTGCCTCGGCGCGCCTGCACCAGTCTTCCAGGTGGCTCACCAGCTGCTCCTTCGAGGCGCTCGAACGCTGCCACAGCGCCGAAAGCTCCTGTCGCATCGTATAGACGGTGTTCAACACGGTACTCTTGCTCAGCACCTCGTTCATCCGCGCCTGCTCGGTGGTCGGCAGCGTCCGGGCATCGATGTGCAGCCATCGCTTGAGCGTCGCGCCGTCTACGCGTACCGCCCGCGCCCGCAGGGACCGGAGTTCGGTTGCGCAGGTGCTGCGCAGCGATTTGGCGTACTTGGCGAGCACCTCGTAGCGGTGCGTGACGACAGCCTGCACCGTTGCGAGGTCGCAATGCGTCTTGTCGGCGACGAGCCGCACCTTGGGCGCGACCTTCTTCACCTGCGCGAGGCCCATCACCTGGAGCGTGCGAATGTAGGCCCAGCCGATATCGAACTCGAACCAGCGGTTGGAGAGGCGCGCCGAGCTTGCATAGGCATGGTGGTTGTTGTGCAGCTCCTCGCCGCCGATCAGGATGCCCCACGGCACGATGTTCCGGCTCGCGTCCTCGGGCTGGAAATTGCGATAGCCCCAGTAATGCCCGATGCCGTTGATCACTCCGGCAGCGAAAAACGGAATCCATGCCATCTGCACCGCCCAGATGGTGATCCCGATGAAACCGAAGAGCGCGAAATTGGCCACCATGAGCAGCGAGATGCCGAGTACGGAGTGGCGCGTATAGAGGTGCCGCTCGATCCAGTCGTCCGGCGTCCCGTGCCCATACCTTTCCAGGGTTTCGGCGTTGCGCGACTCCGTGCGGTAGAGCTCAGTGCCTTCCCACAGGACCTTATGGATGCCCACGATCTGCGGGCTGTGAGGATCTTCCTCGGACTCGCACTTCGCGTGGTGCTTGCGGTGTATGGCGGCCCACTCCTTGGTGACCATGCCGGTGGTAAGCCACAGCCAGAAGCGGAAAAAGTGGCTGGGGAGAGGGTGCAGATCGAGCGCGCGGTGCGCCTGGTGTCGATGCAGGAAGATCGTTACTGCGGCGATGGTGATATGCGTAACGACGAGTGTGTAGACCACATATCCCCACCACGGTAGGTCGATAGCCCCGTTTAGCATGAACCCCCTCTATGAATACAGCCTGGTTGGAGCCGAGCAGTCTACAGAAGTTCTCTGATTTGGCAAAGAAATTTATCGCGCTGGGATTCGCTCGGCCCAAGCCTGCTCCGGTTAACGCCTTGTTGCGCAACACATTTGCTTTTGCCGCAAACGCATGACGCCGTGACGCCCGTGACGGAAGCACCGCTAGCGGTGGTTCGCCACGCGCGTCATGACGGCGGCGAAAAATGCGTCGGTTCCGTGCACGTCGGTCCTCAGTGCAAGATACCGGCCGGTGTCGAGGTCGATGCGCTGACTGCGCAGGACCTCCGCGCAGTCCAGGCATTGATAGTCGGCGTGGTCGGCAAGGAATTTTTCTACGATGCCTTCGTTCTCTTCGGCGAGCAGACTGCAGGTGGCGTAGATCAGGCGTCCTCCCGGCTTCACGAGGCGGGCGGCCGATGCCAGTATCGCCGCCTGTTTGCGCTTCAGTTCCTCGACGCTGGCAGGCGATTGCCGCCATTTGAGGTCGGGATTGCGGCGCAGCGTGCCCAGGCCGCTGCAGGGCGCATCGACCAGCACGCGATCGATGCGGGATGCCAGGCGCTTCACCTTGGTGTCGTTTTCATGCGCTATGACAGCAGGGTGGAGATTGCTCAGCCCCGAGCGTTTCAGCCGGGGTTTGAGGCGCGCGAGCCTGCGTGCTGATACGTCGAAGGCATAGACCCGGCCGTGCGACCGCATCAGCGCACCGAGGGCGAGCGCTTTGCCGCCGGCGCCCGCGCAAAAATCCACCACCAGTTCGCCTCGCCGCGGCGCGACGAGATAGCCGAGCAGCTGGCTGCCCTCATCCTGCACCTCGATCGAGCCGTCGAGAAAGAGCGGATGACGATTGATCGCCGGCTTGTCGTGCAACCGTATGCCCGCCGGCGAATACGGCGTGGCGCGTGCCTGCACTCCGCTTGCTGCCAGCGCCGCGAGCACTTCGTCGCGCTTCGCAAGCAGCGTGTTCACCCGGAGGTCGAGCGGCGCCGGCTGCTGCAGCGCGCGACCCAGATCAAGAATATCCGAATCGTTCATGCTCGCACGCAAGCGCTCGACGACCCAGTCGGGGAGCTCGGCCTGGATTGCAAGCGGAAGAGGTTCGAGCGGCACGGCCTTTACCCGGCTCACGGCCTCCGCTTCATCGCGCCTCAGCAGCGGCGCCAGTTCGCGCACGCTGAAGCCGGCGAGGCGCGTGAGATAAACGAGCAGCTGCAGCCGCCCGCCCGCCCCGGGCGCCAGATGATCGATGACGCGCTTGTGCCGCAGCACGCCGAATACCGATTCGGCGACGAAGGCGCGGTCGTGTGCCCCGAGGTGCGGGTGGCTGCGGAAGAACTCGTGCAGTATCAGGTCGGCCGGGCGGTCGAACTTCAGCACCGAGGTGAGCGCCTCGCCCGCCGCCTGCAGTTGAGGGCGGTGTATCGAGGTCACTCGTCGCTGATCTGGATCTGGTCGACCACCTGCTCCGCCATCTGCCTGCCGTCGCGGTCGAAGAAGCGCAGTCTGACCGGAAGATGGCGGTAGTCGATGGCGAGCCATACGGCAATGCTTTCCACGCCCGGGCGGGGCACCTGTCTCACCGGCAGCGCGCGCAGCACGCCCATCGGCGTTTCGATGTTTTCCTCGTCGAGCACGTCCAGGTCATACGTTTCGAAACGCGAACCGTTGGTGACGGGCAGGCGTATCCTCCCCGCCGCGGGCGGCGACAGGGCAAGGTGGTACATGAAGCTGACGATATCCTGCGTATCGGGAACGAGCGCCGCTCCCCGCTGCTGCGGTACCCGGCCGAGCGTGACGACGCCGCTTTCCCAGTCGAACAGGGCTTGCGCCGCTTCGGTTCGGCCCCGGCGCGTGCGGCTCATGAAGAATTTCTCGGGCTGCAGACCGTGGTCGGTGAACCGGCCCTCGCTGAGATAGACGTGGCGCTGGGAACGGAAAAACTCAACGATGCCGGTAGTTTCCGAGACGCTGCCCAGTTTGTAACCGCCTTGCTGCACCTCCCACGTTTGCACCGTCTTTCCGACGGTGAAAGCGTCATCGCCATAGTACATGGTGTAAGCGATGCGCCCTTTGCGCGGCAGGGTTCTGACTGGCACGCGCTGAGAAGGCGACTCGGCCGTCGCTGCTGCCGCTTCCATCGGCAGCGACTCCGGCATCGGCGGCTCGTTGCGTTCCTCGGCATACTGTGCCGGTTCCGGGTCGGCCGCGATCCGCGGCGCAGTTTCTGACGCCGGGCGCGCAGTCAATACGGGTTTACTTTTCGGGCGACCCTGCGCGTCGGCACGCGTGCGCGGCGCGGGCCTCGCCGCGGCAGGCAGTGGAGCTGCCGGCTGCGCACGCACCATGTCAACGTGCAAAGGCGGCTCGGGCGCTCTCATCTTCGGCGCCTGCAGCCAGCTTCCTGACATGAGCGCGGCGTGCAGCATCAACGACATCGATGCGGCAGCGAGCAGGCGCACGGATGGGGCACGCGGCATCATGGCTGCAAATCGAGCCGGGTGATGAGCTGCTCGTAGCGCACGCCATCATCTTCGACGATCACCATCTTGACGGGCAGGTAACGGTGCTGGGGTGCGAGCCAGATCTCCGTTTCGCTGTCGCCGGGCTCGCGCTGCTTCACGAGATGCAGCGTGGACATCGGTCCCAGAGGAGTCATGATCTCGACGCCCGGCGTTACCGTGTAACGATAACGATCCAGTTTGCGGCCGTTGGTCATCGGGAATCCGAGATCGCGGCGACCGCCGTAGTCGTAGAACATGAACTGATACATGACGGAAAGCCGGTCCTGCGTGCCGGGGGGCAGTTTCAACCGCTCCGATTTTCCGTCGTGTTCGAGGGCGAGCGTTCCATCGTTCCAGTTGAACTCGGCGCTCACCCTGCGCGCATCGCGGGCTCCGCGCGAACCGTCGAACCGCTCGGGCTGCAAGCCTTCGGGCGTCACGCTCCCCGTGCTGGTGACGATGACCGGGCGGGGCTGGATGAGCGCCAGCACGCCGACGGCTGCGCTTTCGCTCACGATGCGGTAACGACCTTCACCGCTTTCGAACTGCTCGGTGATGGCCGCGATGGGGATGCCGTTGCGGGAGACGTTGTGGCTTACGACCACGCTCGCGGGCGCCGGCGGTTTGGGCGCGGCGTGCACCGCTGCCGCGGCTACGAACGCGAGACCGATTACGAAGAGCCTTGCTGACATGGCTGGCGGATCAGCTTTCGATCTCCGGCGAGATGAGCGTGGACTCCTGCGTGCTCCTGCCGTCGATGCGCACAATCTCGTCCGGCCCGAGGCTGAGGCGGCCCTCGCAGAACCAGCGCGCCGCTTGCGGGTACACGCGATGCTCCACCCGCAGCACCCGCGCCGCCAGCGAGCTTTCCGTGTCCCCGGACAGGACCGGTATCGCGGCCTGGATCACGATCGGACCATGGTCCAGCGTCGGCGTCACGAAGTGCACGGTGCAACCGTGGATGCGCACGCCTGCTTCCAGCGCCCGCTGATGGGTATTGAGTCCCGGAAACGCGGGCAGCAGCGAAGGATGGATGTTGAGCATGCGGCCGTGATAGCGGCTCACGAAGTTTTCCGTCAGCACGCGCATGAATCCGGCGAGCAGGATGAGATCCGGTTCGTGACGGTCGATTGCGGTTGCGAGATCGGCGTCGAATGCCTTGCGGTCGCCATAGGCGCGATGGTCCAGGACCGCTGTAGCGATACCGGCTTCGCGCGCGATGGTAATTCCCGCGGCATCGGGGTTGCTGCTGATTACGCATGCCACGCTGGCGGGCAGCTTCGCCCTGATCAGCGATTCCATATTGCTGCCGCGGCCGGAGATCAATATGACGATGCGTTTCACCGGCCCCTCTGCCGAGCGCTACACGATGACGGTCTGCGGGCCGTTGCCGTTACGGCGCCGCACGCCGCCGATGCGCCATACCGTCTCGCCCGCCTCGGCCAGCAGGCGCTCGGCGGCCGCAGCCTCGGCCGTGCTGACGATGACGACCATGCCGATGCCGCAGTTGAAGACGCGAAACATTTCGCGGTCGGTGACGTTGCCCTGCTGCTTGAGCCAGGTGAATAACGGCGGCATCGGCCACGCGCCGCGTTCGATGCGCACCGCCAGTCCGCCGGGCAGGATGCGCGGAATGTTTTCCACGAGCCCCCCGCCGGTGACGTGCGCAAGCCCCTTGACGTTCACGCTCCTCATGAGCCTGAGCACAGGCTTCACGTAGATGCGTGTCGGGGCGAGTATCACTTCGCTCAGCACCCGGCCTTCGAGTTCAGACGCCAGGTCGATGCGCTTCAGCTCGACGATCTTGCGTATCAGGGAGTAGCCGTTGGAATGCGCGCCGCTGCTCGCGAGCCCCAGCACCACGTCGCCCTCCGCGATCAGCGCGCCGTCTATGATCTCGCTCTTTTCCACGATTCCGACCGCGAAGCCCGCAAGATCGTACTCGGCGCCGGGGTACATGCCCGGCATCTCGGCGGTCTCGCCGCCGATCAGCGCGCAGCCCGCCGCCTCGCACCCCGCCGCGATGCCCTTGATCACTGCGGAGGCGGTTTCGACATCGAGCCTGCCGCAGGCGTAATAATCGAGAAAGAACAGCGGTTCGGCGCCGGAGGTCAGGATATCGTTCACGCTCATGGCGACGAGATCGATTCCTATCGTGTCGTGGCGGCCCTGCTCGAACGCGAGCTTGAGCTTGGTGCCCACGCCGTCGGTTCCGGACACCAGCACCGGCTCCCGGTAATTGCGTGAGATTTCGAACATGGCGCCGAACCCGCCTATGCCCGCTAGCACTCCTTCGCGCAGCGTGCGTCGCGCGTAGGGCTTGATGCGCTCGACGAGATCGTCTCCCGCATCGATATCCACGCCGGCGGCGCGGTAAGTCAGTCTTTTGGGCGGAGTGGTCTTCGACAAGTTATGCGTCCCGGCCAGAACATGCCGCACGGCACGGGCGATCGTGCGATCGTCGGAAAATTGATCGGCACCGACGGGAATTCAGCTAACATATGCGCCCGAAAGGCCGCCTGGCGTATGCCACCGTCTGCCCTCCATGCCTGTGCGCCTGCTGCTCGCGAGAATTTTACCGTAAATGGCATTCCCGCGTTTCGACGTGGCACAGTACCCGGCACGTAGCAGCGGGCCTCGCGGATGCATGCCGATTTGCGCATCGATTCGATGAAACAGCTCGCGTTCGAGTTTTCGGTGCCGCCGCAGCCGGCGTTCGACAATTTCATACCCGGCCGCAACGCGGAACTGCTGGAGAACCTGCGCCGTGTCGCGCTTTCGCGCGAAGGCGAGCGTTCGATCTACATCTGGGGCGCGAGCGGAAGCGGCCGCAGCCATCTGCTGCATGCGACAGTCGGCGCGGCGCTGAGCGCGTCCGCTACCGCACGCTACCTTTCGTGCGCGAAGGAGGCGAGCCTGCCGGACGACCTGCCGTCCTGCGAATGCGTCGCCATCGACAACGTCGAGAGTCTGAACGAAACCGCACAGATCACGCTGTTCAACGTCTGCAACGCGATGCGCGAGAAAGATGGCGCGTTTATCGCGAGCGGTGACGTGCCGCCGGCGCGGCTTGCGCTGCGCCCGGATGTCGTCACCCGGCTCGCGTGGGGCCTGGTGTACGAAATTCATGCGCTCTCGGACGAGGAAAAAGCGCAGGCGTTGCAGCGTCGTGCCCTGGAACGCGGTTTCGCGCTTGCCGGCGAGGTGTGCGCCTATCTGCTCGCACGGGCGCCCCGCGAGATGTCCGTGCTGCTTGCGGTGGTCGATGCAATGGACCGCTATTCGCTCGAGACGAAGCGTCCTGTGTCGGTGGCCCTTGCGCGCGAGCTGCTGCTGTCCGCGCAGCAGCCGCAGCAGCCGCAGCAGCCGCAGCGGGCAGCCGAGCCTGGGAGCGCGGCATGAGCGATCGGCTGGTGCTCTTCGATCTCGACAACACGCTGCTCGCCGGCGACAGCGATTTCGAGTGGGCGCAGTTTCTGATCGAGCAGGGCGTGCTCGACCGCGAGGTCTACGAGGCGCGCAACCAGGCTTTCTTCGACCAGTACAGGGCCGGCACGCTCGATATCCACGAGTTTCTCGATTTCCAGTTGAAACCCTTGTCGCGCCATCCGCGCGCGGTGCTCGATGGCTGGCACCGCGAGTTCATGCAGCGCAAGATCGTGCCGATCATCCGCGACAGCGCCCGCGGGCTCGTCGCGCGCCACGGCGGCGATATGCGCGTCGTCATCACGGCCACCAACAGTTTCGTGACGAGACCGATCGCGCTCGAATTCGGCATTGACAGCCTGATTGCGACCGAACCGGAGGAGCGCGGCGGCGAGTTCACCGGCGCTGTGAGCGGCACGCCGTGTTTCCGCGAGGGGAAGGTCGCGCGCCTGGAGTCGTGGCTCGCATCGCGGGGCGTGAACCTGGGTTCGTTCCGGGAGTCGTGGTTCTACAGCGACTCGCACAACGACCTTCCGCTCCTTTCCCGCGTTAGCCATCCGGTCGCAGTGGACCCGGACGTGGCCCTGCGGGCGCACGCCGAGGCGCAAAGCTGGCCCATCATCACGCTCGGCTGAGCTCCGCCTCGGCTTCTTCATGACAGCGGCGAGCTGTGCCACGCAGGCCGGCCGGTGGGAACAGCCGGCAGCCCAAAGCTCGTGCGCGTCGCGTCATGTGCTCGTGCGCGTCATGTGAGGAAGTCATGTCGTGCCCCGTGTATAATTTCGCGGCAAACGAGTTGGAGCGGACCGCTGAATGGGGTGCGCCGCCCGATGCGTTTCGCGCGCTGCCTTCCACCATTAGATGATCACAAAGTTCATCGGCCGGGTCCTTTCCGGACGCATCTTCAAGTCTCGACAGCCTCGTATCGTTCCGTGCAGCGTGCACGGGGTCACGCGCGGGCGCATCAGTCCCTGTGCGCTCAGAGTAACCGAAACGCTGCAGCGGCACGGTTTTGCCGCATTCGTGGTGGGAGGCGCGGTGCGCGACGTGCTGTTGAGCCGCGAGCCGAAGGACTTCGACGTGGCGACGGATGCGACGCCGGAGGAGGTGCGCGCCCACTTTCGCCGCTCTCGCATCATCGGGCGGCGGTTCCGCCTGGTTCACGTGCTGTGCGGAGCGGAGCAGGTGGAAGTGTCCACGTTTCGCGGCGGACAGGCGGTGGAAAGCGATGAGGGAAGGCTCGCGGACGAGCACGGCCGCATCCTCCGCGACAACATATTCGGTACCCAGGAGCAGGACGCAACGCGACGGGACTTCACCATCAATGCGCTGTTCTACGATCCCGCATCCCAGGAGATCTGGGACTATCACGGCGGCGTGGAGGACCTGCGCAAGCGCCGGCTACGCATGATCGGCGAGCCGGAGCAGCGCTATCGGGAGGACCCGGTGCGCATGCTGCGCGCCGTGCGGCTCGCCGCCAGCCGCGGTCTGGACATCGAATCCCGCACCCGCAAGCCGATCCGGGCGCTGGCTGATCTGCTCGCCAACGTGCCGCCCTCCCGGCTGTTCGACGAGATGCTGAAGCTGTTGCTCTCCGGCCATGCGGTGGAGGGCGTCACGAAACTGCGCAAGGAAGGCCTGCACCACGGGCTATTGCCGCTGCTCGATGTGATATTGGAGCAGCCGCTCGGCGAACGCTTCGTCATGCTTGCGCTCCAGACCACGGACGAGCGCATCCGCATCGGAAAATCGGTTTCGCCGTCGTTTCTTTTTGCCGCGCTGCTGTGGCACGAGGTGCTGATTGCGTGGAAGAAGGTGCAGGACGGCGGCGTCACCGCCGTTCCCGCGCTCTACGAGGCCATGGATCAGGTCATGCGCGCGCAGGCCGAGCAGCTCGCCATTCCGCGCCGCTTCAGCGCCGACATGAAGGAGATCTGGGTATTGCAGCCGCGCTTCCTGCAGCGTGCAGGCCAGCGCCCCTACCGCCTCCTCCAGCACCCGCGTTTTCGCGCGGCGTACGATTTCCTTCTGCTCCGATGCGAAAGCGGTGAAGTGGAGGCGGCGATCGGCGAATGGTGGACGCGCTTTCAGAAAGCCGGCGAGGCCGAGCGCGCGGAGATGCTGGTGCGCGATGCCGAGCCGAAGAAAGGCCGCCGGCGTCGCAGGCGCAGGAGGCAGGACGCCGGCGGGGGCGCGAAGGTTCAGGCCTCATGAGCCGGCGATGCGCGCCGGCCGGTACGGGAGCCCACGGCGTTGGTTGAGGAGCGACAGCCGACCACCGCATTCGTGGCGCTCGGAAGCAATCTCGATCGGCCGGAGCACCATATCGCCAGAGGCTTGCGCGAGATGGAAGCATTGCCGGCTACGACGCTCGTTCGCAGCTCCGCGCTTTACCGCAGCGCGGCCGTGGGCCATCGCGATCAGCCCGATTTCATCAACGCGGTTGCCGAACTGCGGACTACGCTGGCGCCCCGGGCTTTGCTCGATCATCTGCTTGCCATAGAACGCGCGCACGGCCGCCTGCGCGCCTTTCCCAACGCACCGCGCACGCTGGACCTCGACATCGTCCTCTATGGAAATCGAGTGGTGCGCGAGCCGGGGCTCGTGATTCCGCACCCGCGCATGCACGAGCGCGCCTTCGTAATGGTGCCGCTCGCGGAGATCGCGCCGGACGCTGTGATTCCAGGGCGCGGCAGTGCGCGCGGGCTGCTGGGCGGGGTCGATGGCGGGAGCGTCACTCGTATGCAACCCGGCGATTGAGAGGTTATGCAGCTACCCGAGAAGTACCGCTACATCGTCGTGGAGGGGCCGATTGGCGCCGGAAAGACCAGCCTCGCGCGGTTGATCAGCGAGCGCTGCGGCGCCGCCGCTTTGCTCGAAGAACCGGAGGCGAACCCGTTTCTGCCGCGCTTCTACCAGGATGCGGAACGTTACGCGTTGCCGACGCAGATCTACTTTCTCTTCCAGCGCGTGAACCAGGTGCGGGCGCTGCGCCAGACGCATCTCTTCGAGCGGGTGACCGTGGCCGACTTCATGATCGACAAGGATCCGCTGTTCGCGAGGCTTACGCTCGGCGATGACGAGCTCCGGCTCTACGAGCAGATCTACGCGCACCTGCGCCCCCAGGCGCCCGCGCCCGATCTCGTCATCTATCTCCAGGCGAGCACCGATACCCTGGTCGAGCGGGTGCGGCGCCGCGCGGTGGCTTATGAGAGTGGCATGGCGCCGGATTACCTCGCGCGCCTGGCCGAGTCGTACATGCGCTACTTCTACCAGTACGCCGGCGCGCCGCTGCTGATCGTGAATTCCGAAAATCTCAACTTTGTTGATTCGCCGGCCGACTTTGATTTATTGTTGGAGCGCATCAGCGCCATGCGCGGGCCGCGCGAATTCTTCTCTCTCGGAAACTGAGGCGACAACATGCGTATCACCCTTAACACGCTGCAGAAAATGGCGCAGGAGGGGAACCGGATCACCATGCTGACGTGCTATGACGCGAGCTTCGCCGCGTTGCTGGAGGAGGCGGGGGTCGAGTCGCTGCTGATCGGAGATTCGCTCGGCATGGTGCTGCAGGGACAGGAGTCGACGCTGCCGGTGTCGTTGCGCGATGTGGTTTACCACACGGCATGCGTCGCGCGGGGCGCGAAACGCGCTTTCATCATCGGCGACATGCCTTTCGGCACGTTCCAGATCTCCGCGCAGGAGGCGTTTCGCAACGCGGCCGAGATCATGGCGGCGGGCGCGCACATGGTGAAGATCGAGGGCGGCAAGCCGATGCTCGAGACGATCGAGTTTCTGACCCGCCGCGGCATCCCCGTGTGCGGGCATCTCGGTCTCACGCCGCAGTCGGTGCACCAGATCGGCGGATACCGCGTGCAGGGCAAGGGCGATGCCGCCGCACAGCTCATGCTCGAGGAGGCGAAGCTGCTGGAACAGGCGGGCGCGGGAATGGTCGTGCTCGAGGCGATTCCGGCGCCGCTCGCGGCGGATATCACCCGGGCGCTGCGGGTGCCCACCATAGGGATCGGCGCGGGCGTGGAGTGCTCGGGCCAGGTGCTCGTGCTGCACGACATGCTGGACGTCTACCCCGGGAAGAAAGCGAAATTCGTCAAGAATTACATGCGGCTTGCAGGAACGATACAGGGCGCAGCCGAGATGTACGTGCGTGAAGTGAAGGCCAAGACCTATCCCGGTCCTGAACACTCGTTCGCGGCCTGAAGCAGCCGATGGACATCATCCACTCGGTCGCCGATCTGCGCGCGCGTCTTCAGCGCGAACCCAACAACGTCGTCGTGCCCACCATGGGCAACCTGCACGAGGGCCACATCCGCCTGATCGATGTCGCGAAGCCGCGCGCAGCGTGCACCGTGGTCAGCATTTTCGTGAACCGCCTGCAGTTCGGGCCGCAGGAGGATTTCGACCGCTATCCGCGGACGCTGGACGCCGATTGCGAAAAGCTGCGCCGGGTGGGCGTGGACGTCGTGTTCGTGCCGGACGAGGCTGAAATCTATCCCGAGCTACAGACGTTCGTGGTCGAGCCCTCGGACCTGCAGCACATACTGGAGGGTGCGCGCCGGCCGGGGCACTTCCGCGGTGTCGCGACCGTGGTGCTGAAGCTGTTCAACCTCGTCATGCCCCACTCGGCGATTTTCGGAAAGAAGGACTACCAGCAGTACATCGTGCTCAGAGACATGGTGCGGCAGTTTGCGCTGCCCATCGAAATCATCCCGGCGGAAACCGTGCGGGCCGCAGACGGGCTCGCGCTTTCTTCGCGCAACCGTTATCTCTCTCCGGCCGAACGGCGCGAAGCGCCGCGCCTATATCGGATGCTGAGCTATGCCCGGGACGAGATTTCGTCCGGCGCGCGCGATTTCCAGCGCATCGAGCTGCACGCCATGTCGGAGCTTGCGAATCACGGCTGGAAACCGGACTACGTGACGGTGCGCCGCCAGTCCGACCTGCAGCCGCCGACGCCGGGGGACCGCGATCTGGTCGCGCTCACCGCCGCCCGGCTGGGAAGAACCCGTCTCATCGACAACGTCGAGGTGGCACTGAAGCAGTAAAGATGTGGTGCCGGGAGAGGGGGTTCGTTACCCTCACGGTGTTCTGGATTTTAGCTTCGGCTAACTCGAAAACAGGTTAGCCTGCGCTGAAATCCTGCGTTCACCGTGAGGTTCGAAGACGTGGTGCCGGGAGAGGGGGTCGAACCCTCACGGTGTCGCCACCGCGGGATTTTGAGTCCCGTGCGTCTGCCAATTCCGCCATCCCGGCACGTACCACAATGCTGCCGAAGCGCGGGATTTTGGCTTCGGCCGGCCCTGCGGGCCTTAACTTGCCTTGCGCCTGAGGCAAGTTAGCCTTCACCGCAACAACGCTGTGTTGTTGTGGCTCCGGCCGGCCCTGCGGGCCTTAACTTGCCTTAATTCGCTGCGGCAAGTTAGCCTTCGCCGCAACAACGCAAAAGCGGCGTTGTTGTGAGTCCCGTGCGTCTGCCAAATTCCGCCATCCCGGCATTGAGGCCGGGCATTATCTCTTACGTGCCGGCATGCGGCAATACGATCGACGGAACAGGTTGGTTGCTTACAGATGCGTTTGGATGATTTCGACTACGATCTGCCGCGCGAGTTGATTGCGCAAGCGCCCGCGGCAGAGCGGCGGGCGAGCCGGCTGCTGCATCTCGACGGCGTTACCGGCGCGGTTGTCGATCGCAATTTTCGCGACATCGTCGAACTGGTGGCGCCGGGCGACGTGATGGTGCTCAACAACACGCGAGTGATAAAAGCGCGGCTTGTCGGGCGCAAAAAAACCGGCGGACAAGTCGAAGTCCTGATCGAGCGCGTGCTTTCCGGCGACACCGCGCTGGCGCAAGTGAAGGCGAGCCATCCGCCGCGCGAAGGCAGCACGTTGCTGCTGGCCGATGCCCTCGAAGCGGTCGTGACGGCGCGCGAAGGCGGATTCTTTCGCCTGCGGCTTCGCGACTGCGCCGACGTCTTTGCGCTGCTGGAACGCCATGGGTCCGTTCCGCTGCCGCCGTACATCGAGCATGCGCCGGCGGCGGAAGATGAGGCGCGCTATCAGACCGTCTACGCGCGCGAGCCGGGAGCGGTCGCAGCCCCCACGGCCGGGCTGCATTTCGACAGGGAAACGCTCGACGCGCTGCGAGGGCGCGGCGTGAGGTTGACCTGGATCACGCTGCACGTCGCGGCCGGTACTTTCCAGCCGGTGCGCGTTCAGAACATCGAAGAGCACCGGATGCACGCCGAGTGGTATCAGGTGCCGCAAGCTGCGGTGGACGCGATAGCAGCCGCGCGCGAGGAGGGCGGGCGCGTGATCGCGGTCGGTACGACGGCGCTGCGCGCGCTCGAAACGGCGGCCGCAACCGGGCAGCTCGGGGCGGGGTATGGCGAGACCCGTCTCTTCATCGTTCCCGGCTATCGCTTCCGCGTCGTCGAACGGCTGCTCACCAACTTTCATCTGCCGAAGTCGACCCTCCTCATGCTGGTCTCGGCTTTCGGCGGCATGGATAATATCCGGATGGCCTACCGCCACGCGGTCGGACAGCGCTACCGCTTCTTCAGTTATGGCGACGCGATGCTGATCGAACGACAACAAGCGTGACGCAGCAGACCGCGGGGACACCGAGGAAAAGCGACAGTGCCCAGACCGGAACCCGAGACGCGCGACCGCTACCGCGAATTCATCGCTGTCACCACGCGCTGGATGGACAACGACGTCTACCGGCACGTGAACAACGTGGTGTACTACTCCTTCTTCGACACGGCGGTGAACGAGTACCTGGTGCGCGCCGGCGTGCTCGACATGGAAAAGAGCCGCATCGTCTGTCTGGTGGTCTCCACCGGATGCGAATATTTCAGCGCGATCTCGTTCCCCGACGTGGTCCATTGCGGGCTGAGGGTGGCGCACCTCGGAACAAGCAGCGTGCGCTTCGAGATCGGGATTTTTCGCAGCGATGAGGTTCGCGCCTCAGCGCAGGGACACTTCGTGCATGTAGCGTGCGATCGCGCGACGCAGCGGCCGGTGCCCATGCCGGCGGACATGCGCGCGGCGCTTGAGAAGCTTCGATTCTGACGGCCGGCATGTCGATGGAGTTCGAGGTCCTCTCACGCGATGGACGCGCGCGCCGCGGCAGACTCAAGCTCGCGCACGGCGCCGTCGATACCCCTGCCTTCATGCCGGTGGGCACCTATGGTGCGGTGAAGGCGATAAGCCCGGCCGACCTGGCCGACGTCGGTGCCCAGATCGTGCTCGGCAACACCTTCCATCTCTGGCTCCGGCCCGGGACCGAGGTCATTCAGGCGCACGGCGGTCTGCATCGATTCATGGGCTGGGGCGGACCGATATTGACCGACTCGGGCGGCTTTCAGGTCTGGAGTCTCGGCCCGCTGCGCAAGATCAGCGAGGAGGGTGTGCGTTTCCAGTCGCCGGTGAACGGCGATCCCTGCTTTCTCACGCCGGAGGAGTCGATGCGCATTCAGCGCGCGCTCGCGAGCGACATCGTCATGGTGTTCGACGAATGCACGCCTTACCCGGCGACTTTCGAGCAGGCGCGCGATTCGATGCAGCTTTCGCTGCGCTGGGCGGAGCGCTCGAAGCGCGCGCACGAGGACAATCCGAATGCACTCTTCGGCATCGTGCAGGGCGGCATGTTCGAAGCGTTGCGCGACGCCTCGCGCAACGCGCTTTCGGCAATGAATTTCGACGGCTACGCGATCGGCGGGCTTTCCGTCGGCGAAAGCAAGGCTGACATGGAGCGCACGCTGGCGCACACCGCGCCGCAGCTTCCTGCGGACAAGCCGCGCTATCTCATGGGTGTCGGGACGCCGCGCGACATCGTGAACGCCGTCGCGAACGGCATCGACATGTTCGACTGCGTGCTGCCCACCCGCAACGCCCGCAACGGCTGGCTCTACACCCGGAAAGGGGTCGTCAAGCTGCGAAACGCCCGCTACCGCGACGATCTCGCGCCGCCGGATGCGGGTTGCGGCTGCTACACCTGCCGCCATTTCACCCGCGGCTACCTCCATCACCTGCAACGGGTCAACGAGATGCTGGGAAGTCGCCTCAACACGCTCCACAACCTGCATTATTACCAGGACGTCATGCGCGAACTGCGCGAGGCGATCGAGGCGGGACGGCTCGCGGAGTATGTGGCCGGTTTCGGTGAGGAAGAACGCGATCCATGCTAACATTCGCGATTTTCCGAACGCCTGCGCCGTGGCGCGGGCTCCGACGGAGGAAAACACAGTGTTGATCAGTCAGGCATGGGCGCAAGGCGCCGGCGCCTCGCCGGGCGGCGGTTTCGAAGGCATGCTGCTTATCGTGCTGATGTTCGTCGTGCTGTATTTCCTGATGATCCGCCCGCAGATGAAACGGGCCAAGGAGCACCGGTCGATGATCGATGCCCTGCAACGGGGCGACGAGATCGTCACCTCGGGGGGCGTGCTCGGGCGCATCAGCAAGCTGAACGAGAACTACGTGACCCTCGAGGTGGCGTCGAATGTCGAGATACAGGTGCAGCGTCCCTCTGTGCAGCTGGTACTGCCCAAGGGCACGATCAAGAACATCGAGTAGGCCTGCGTCGATCGGTGAGCATATGGTTTGACCTGCCCGGCGAGCCGGTTGAGGCGCCAGGTTTCGCGAACACCCCATGAACCGCTATCCCCTCTGGAAAAATCTGATCATCGCGGCTGCGCTGCTGATCGGCTTGCTCTACACGCTTCCCAACTTCTACGGCGAAGCTCCCGCGGTCCAGGTCTCTCCGATCCGGCCCGGCCTCAAACCGGACGCAGTCCTCATGAACCGGGTGGAGGAGATGCTGGCGGAAGGCAAACTCGCCGCGAACGGCGTATTCCTCGACACGAGCGGTGTCAAGGCGCGCTTCGCCGATACCGAAACCCAGCTCAAGGCCAAAGATCTGCTGCAGTCGCGGCTCGGCGCCGACTATGTGGTCGCGCTGAACCTGCTGTCCAACAGCCCCGGCTGGCTCACGGCGATCAATGCGCTACCGATGTATCTCGGGCTCGACCTGCGCGGTGGCGTCCATTTCCTGCTGCAGGTGGACATGAAAGCCGCACTCGCCAAGAAGATGGATTCCTTCGTCGGCGACATCCGCGGGTTGCTGCGGGAGAAACGCATTCAGTACAGCGGTGTCGCCCGGGACGGCCAGTCGGTGGTGATCCGGTTTCGCGATGCGGCCGCGCGCGAGAAGGCGCTAGCCGAAATCCAGAAGACACTGCCGGACCTGGAACTGAGAACGGCAGAAGACGGAAACGAATACCGCATGGTCGGCACGCTCAAGCTGGAAGCGCAGCGGCAGACCGAGAAATTCGCGCTGGAGCAGAACATCACGACGCTGCGCAACCGGGTGAACGAACTGGGTGTCGCGGAGCCCATCATCCAGCAGCAGGGCAGCGACCGGGTCGTGGTGCAACTGCCGGGCGTGCAGGACACGGCGAAGGCGAAGGACATACTCGGCCGCACGGCGACGCTGGAGGTGCGCATGGTGGAAGCGCACGCCGGCGATCCCGGGGTACGGGACTACGATCCGCAGAAGATCCAGCAGGCGCTCAGCGGACAGGTGGCTTTCGGTACCGAGCTGTTCTACCTGTTGCGCGAAGGAGCGAAGGAACCCCTGCTGTTGAGCCGGCAAGTGGTGATCACCGGCGACCGCTTGACGGACGCTTCACCGGGCTTCGACCAGACCGACAACCGCCCCATCGTGAGCGTGACGCTCGACGGGCAGGGCGCGCGGGTCTTTCAGCAGGTGACGCGCGAAGCGGTCAAGCGGCGCATGGCCATCCTGCTCGTGGACCGGGGCAAGCCCGAAGTGCTGACCGCGCCGGTGATCCAGTCCGAACTGGGCGCGCGCTTCCAGATCACCGGCTTCAGGAGCACGGAGGAGACCAAGGACCTCGCGCTGCTGCTGCGAGCCGGTGCGCTGGCCGCGCCGATGGAAATCATCGAGGAGCGCACCGTCGGACCGTCGCTCGGCGCGGAGAACATCCGGATCGGGTTTTATTCCACGCTCTATGGTTTCGGGGCGATCGCGGTGTTCATGATCGCCTACTACGCCATGTTCGGCGTGTTCTCCATACTGGCGCTCGCGGCGAACGTGCTTTTCCTGGTGGCACTGCTTTCGATGCTGCAGGCGACGCTCACCCTTCCCGGCATGGCCGGTATCGCGCTTACCCTGGGCATGGCAATCGATGCCAACGTCCTGATCAACGAACGCATTCGAGAGGAATTGCGTAACGGCAATACTCCGCAAGCCGCGATCCACGCCGGTTATAACCGCGCCTGGGCCACTATTCTCGATTCGAACCTTACGACCCTGATTGCCGGCTTGTTTCTATTCATGCTCGGTTCGGGGCCGGTAAAGGGCTTCGCGGTGGTGCTGTGCCTCGGCATCCTGACCTCGCAGTTCAGCGCGGTGATGGTGGCTCGCGGCATGTCCAACTTCCACTATGGCAGGCGCCGCAAGCTGGAGAAGATCTCGATCGGACAGGTCTGGCGGCCTGATCCGGGGAACGGAAAGAAGGATGGTCGCGCCGGAGTGAAGCCGACATGATCGTGGCGAGCCGTTAAACAGGAACCGCACACATGGAATTTTTCCGGATAAAGCGCGACATCCCGTTCATGCGGCACGCGCTGCTTTTCAACGTGATCTCCGTTGTCACGTTTCTGATCGCAGTGGGATCGCTCGCGATACGGGGGCTCAATCTCGGCGTGGACTTCACCGGCGGCACGCTGCTGGAGGTTACCTATGAACAGTCTGCGGACCTCCACAAGATCCGTGAATCCATAGCGAAGCTCGGCTTCTCGGAGGCGAGCGTCCAGAATTTCGGTACCACGCGCGACGTGCTGATCCGGTTGCCGCTCAAGAAGGACCTTTCCAGCGCCAAGGTCTCGGAACTCATCATGGCTGAACTCAGAAAGGAAGACCGGTCGGTCGAGAGGCGCCGCGTGGAGTTCGTGGGGCCGCAAGTCGGGAGCGAGCTGCTCTACAACGGCGCATTGGCGCTGCTGTTCGTATCGCTCGGCATCGTCGGCTATCTGGCATTTCGTTTCGAGTGGAAGTTCGGCGTGGCGACAATCGTGGCGAACCTGCACGACATCGTGATCATCCTCGGATTCTTCTCCCTGTTCCAATGGGAGTTCTCTCTGCCGGTGCTCGCGGCGGTGCTCGCGATCCTCGGCTACTCCGTCAACGAGTCGGTCGTGGTCTTCGACCGCGTGCGCGAGGTATTCCGCAACCGGCGCATGCGCAACCGCAGCGTGCCGCAGATCCTCGACCATGCCATCACGGCCACCATGTCGCGCACCATCATCACGCACGGGTCCACGCAGCTCATGGTGTGCTCAATGCTGATCTTCGGCGGCGAGACGCTGTTTTACTTCGCGCTCGCGCTCACGATAGGCATCTGCTTCGGCATCTATTCCTCGGTGCTGGTCGCAGCCCCCATCGTCATGTGGCTGGGCGTATCGCGCGAGGACCTCGCGAAGCCGGAGAAAAAAGCCGAGGCCGAAGCGGTGGTTTGAGCGCCTGAAGCTGCTCCCGCGTGGAATTACTCGCCTTTCTGATCGATGTGGTTCTACACCTCGACCGCCACCTGCAGTGGCTGGTGTCGAACTACGGCGCGTGGATTTACGCCATCCTGTTTCTCATCATCTACTGCGAGACGGGGCTGGTCGTGACACCGTTCCTGCCGGGAGATTCGCTGCTCTTCGTCGCCGGCACGCTCGCCGCCGGCGGCGACATGTACATACACGGGCTGTTCGCGCTGCTCGTGCTCGCCTCCTTCTCCGGGGACAACACCAACTACTGGGTCGGCCGCTTCGTCGGCCCCCGCGTTTTTACCCGGCAGAAGTCGTGGGCGTTCAACCCGGCGCATCTCGAGCGCACCCACCGCTTCTACGAGCGTCACGGCGGCAAGACCATCGTGATCGCGCGCTTCGTGCCGATAGTGCGCACCTTCGCGCCGTTCGTAGCCGGAATCGGCCGCATGCCGTATTCCCGCTTCGTGTTCTACAGCTTCGCCGGGAGTGTGTTCTGGATCGGGTCGCTCACCTATGCCGGCTACTATTTCGGCAACATTCCGATCGTCAAGCAGAACTTGAGCCTGGTGATCGTCGGCATCGTGATCCTCTCCGTGATGCCCGGGATCGTCGAGTACCTGCGCAGCCGGGCGCGCCGGCGGGTGCTGAAAGGGACTTAATCGGCGCGTATCCCCGCGTCGAGGATGACCTTGCGCCAGCGCGCGGTGTCCTCGCGCACCCGTTTCGCGACGTCTTCCGGACCCTGCGGCCGCGACGCGAAACCCTGTTCGATCAGCGCCTCGCGTAACTGCGGCACGGCCATTATTGCGGCGATCCGGCCGTGGATGAGCGCTGTCACTGCCGCGGGCGTCTGGGCCGGGGCGAACACCGCCATCCAGAGAGCGGCGTGATATCCGGGCAGCCCCGATTCCGCGACTGTCCGGACCTGCGGCGCGGCTGACAGTCTCTCGCGGCTCGTCACGGCAAGCGCCCGCAGTTTCCCGGCCCGGACATGGGGCAGCGATGCCGGGACCGTGGTGATCTGGAGCTGTATGCGACCGGCCAGCAGGTCGACGATGGCGAGCGTCGAGCCCTTGTATGGCACATGCATCATGTCGAACCCGGCTGCTTTCTTGAGCAGCTCGCCGGCGAGGTGGCCGAGACTCGCGTTGCCCACGGATGCGTAATGCACCTTGCCGGGGTTCGCGCGCGCGTAGCCGACGAACTCCTGGACGTTGGTGGCCGGGATGCCGGGGTGCGTGGTGACGAAGTACGGGGATTCGCCCAGCAGCGCGATCGGTGCGAAATCCTTGACGGGCTGGTAGCCGAGCGCCGGGTTGAGCGTCGGCGCCAAGGCGTGCGTGCTGGTGGTGCCGAGCACCCACGTGTAACCGTTGGGCGTTGCCCGCGCTACGATTTCCACGCCGATCGCGCCGCTGGCGCCGGCGCGGTTGTCGATCACGATCTGCTGTCCCAGGGAGTCCGCCAGCCGCAGCGAGAGCAGCCGCACGACCACGTCGGTCGATGTCCCGGGAGGGAACGGCACCACGAAACGCACCGGGCGAATGGGAAACGCGGGGGCCGCAGCGCCCGCGTCGGGTGCGTACAACCATGCGGCATGGCTGATGCCTGCGAGCATAAGCCCGAGGACCACACGGCGGGACGCCCGGGCGCAAGCGCTGACGCAATGGCGAACTCGAGCTTGCTGTTCTGATTTCACCGCAGCGTCCTCCTCTCTGATGTTTATCAGCCGGCCGCTTCAGCGAGCGCGCGGTCCAGGTTCGTCAGCAGTTCCGCGAGGTCGTCGAGCGCGTTGAAACGCGGCTGCGCGGCGATATGCGGCGTCACGACGACGTTCGGGAAAGCGAGGAGCGGATCGTCGTCGCGGCCGGGTTCCTCGTATGGCAGGTCCGTCGCGTAACCGCCGAGACGCCCCGCGCGCAAAGCGCTCAGCAGCGCGGCGCGATCCACCAGATCGGCGCGTGCGACGTTGACGAGGATGGCGTCGGGCCTGATGAGTTCGAGTTCGCGGGCCCTTATGATGCCGCGGGTCGAGGCGTTGCCGGGCAGGTTGAGGCTGACGTAATCGCTCTCGCGCAGCAAGTCCTGGAGCGCACGAAAAGACGCCTCATAGCGCGCCTCGTCATCCGGGCCCAGCCGGCGGCGCTGGGTGTAAAGAATGCGCATGCCGCACGCCACCGCCCGCGACGCCAGCTCGCGGCCGATTTCTCCGAACCCGACGATGCCGAGTGTCGCACCGCACAGCGTCCGCATTCCCGTGATGCGCGCCCAGTTCGAATTGGCGGTGTGCCTGCGGTCGAAACTTGCGGGCGCATGGCCCGCCTCGCACAGCGCTTTTTCGCTCACGAGACCGTTCGTCTCGCAGATCCTGCGCGCCAGCGCCAGCATCAAGGCGAGCGCATGCTCGGCGCACGCGATATTGGCACGCCGGCGCAGCACGAGCACCCGGATGCCACGGTTAGCACATGAAGGCTGGTCGATATTCGTAGTGATTACGCCGAACTTCTGAACGACGCGGAGGTGCGGCGCCCGGTCGATTTCCGCAGCGCCGAGCGTGAAACCTTCCACTACTGCGGCACGCGCTGCAGGCAATGCCTCCCGCAGCGCATCCTGGCTTGCAACGAGAATGACGCGCGCGCAGCGCAAATGAACGAGTCGATCTCTCAGCTTTGACACCCAGCCGGCGAAATCCGGCAGGTCGTGCGCGAAGAATGCGGAAAACGCTGCGAGCCGCTCTGGCTCTGCATCCGGGTCCAGCACGACCTGGACGATACGCGTGAACGGGTCGTCCTCCACGACGATCACGGGTCCGCGATCACCCATGCGTCGTGCTCCGGGAAGCCAAGCGGCACCTAGCCACCTGCGGCAGGCTCCGGATCGATGCGCAGCGCCTTCAGCACGCGGGTATGCATGTTGTAGGCGCCGATCAGGACCGTCAGCTCGACCAGCTGTTGCTCGCTGTAGTGCTCGCGCACGCGATCGAACACCTCGTCCGGCACGTCCACCTGACGCGTGATGACGTCTACGTAAGCCAGCAGGGCGCGCTGCCGGGGATCGTAGGCGCCCGATGCGCGCCAATCGGTGAGCCCCTCCACCTGTTCGCGCGTGAGCCCCTCCTGCAGCGCGTAGTTCGTTCCATGCGCGCGCACGATGTAATCGACGCCGTTCAGGATTGCCACCAGCATGATGGCAAGCTCCCGCGTCGGGCCGTCCAGATGGGTGTCAAAGCGTATCGCGGAGTTGAATTCGAGCCACGCCGATGCGATCGACGGGCTGTGCAACAGCATGCGGTAGATATTGAGCAGCCGACCGCGCCGCGCCCCGCGTATGCGTTCGATGAGCGCCGCGAGTTCCGGAGGGTGGTCATCGATCAGAGAAACGCGGGCCATGGGAATCGCAGCGATTGAACGCTGTGATTCTAATACATCGCGCTCGCAAGCCGCCTGCGGTACTCGCTCACCAGTTCGCCCTGGTTGCCGAGCACGCCGAAGATCTGCAGCATCGTCCTGCGGCCGATGTCGTCGCGAAACGCGCGGTCGCGACGCACGATTTCCAGCAGATGGTCGAGTGCCGGGGTGTATTCCTGCCGTGCCGCATGCAGGTTGGCGAGTTGCAAACGCGCCTCGAGATCGTCCGGGGCCTGTTCGAGGCGCCGTTCCAGCGCCCGGGCATCGGGACCGCGCGAGGCCGCCTCCGCGAAGTCGATTTGCGCGCGCAGCGCCGCCACCCGCTCGTCCATCTGCGTGACCGGAGCGAGCCGGTCGAGTAACTGTTTCGCCTCGTCGTGGCGCCCGAGATCCGCGAGCACGGCCGCACTGTCGATGAGCGCCGGCTCGTGCCCGGGATCGAGTTCGAGCGCTTGCGTGAGCAGGGCCAGCGCCTTTACGGCGTCATGGCGCTCGCGGTACGCCGCCTGCGCCTGCAATCTCAGTTCCTCCGCCGGAGACGGAATCACCCGCTCCAGAAATTCGCGCACCCGCGGTTCGGGGAGGGCGCCGGAGAACTCGTCGACGAGCTTGCCGCCTACGAACGCTTTAACGTTCGGTATGCCGCGCACGCCCCACTGTGCGGCAAGCGGCTGATTTTCGTCCGAGTTGACCTTCACGAGCCTGAACTTTCCCTGGTACTCGGCGGCGAGTTTCTCCAGGACCGGGGCGAGCGCGCGGCACGGCGCGCACCATGGCGCCCAGAAGTCCACGATCACCGGCGCGCGCCTGGAGCCTTCGATGACGATTTCGTTGAAATCCCTCCCGGAAACGTCCATGGACATGGCAAATCCTTCCTTTACGCTCGAAACACCCATCCGCTAATATTGGGGCAAAGCCGCTTCAACTCAACGCACCGGGTCGAACAGGAGGACGGGCGTTGCGGCGTTCGGTTTCACGCCGGTCCCGCCTGGCTGTTGTGGACCGAAGCCGTCGTCTCGCCCGCGACACTGGGATGGACCTTTCGAATCAGATCATATTCTTCGGTGCGCTGCTGATTGCGGCGAGCATACTCGCGAGCGTGTTTTCCGAGCGCTTCGGCGCGCCGATCCTGCTTGTATTTCTGGTGCTCGGCATGCTGGCGGGAGAAGACGGTCCGGGAGGCATCCACTTCAACGACTTCCAGCTCGCCTATCTGGGCAGCACGCTGGCGCTCGCCATCATTCTTCTCGATGGGGGTATGCGCACCAGCGCCGAAAGCTTCCGCGTAGCACTCCGGCCCGCGGTGCCGCTCGCCACGCTCGGTGTGGTTCTTTCCGCAGCAATCACGGGCGCGTTCGCCGCATGGATTTTCGACATACACTGGTTGCACGGCCTGCTGGTCGGATCGATCATCGGATCGACCGACGCCGCGGCGGTATTCGCGCTGCTGCATGCTCACGGCATGGAACTGAAACAGCGCGTTGCAGCGACCCTCGAAGTGGAGTCCGGCAGCAACGACCCCATGGCGGTGTTTCTCGTCGTCGTGCTTATCGAGGTGATCGCGGCGGGACACACTACCCTCTCCTGGGCAGTGGGCATGGAATTTGTGAAGCAGATGACGCTGGGCGGGGTCGCCGGGGTGCTGGGCGGGCGGGTGCTGGTCTGGCTGATCAACCACCTTAAGCTCGAAAGCGCACTCTATCCGCTGCTTGCCATAGCGGGCGGGGTGACGATCTATGGCGGCGTCACGGTGGCCGGTGGCAGCGGCTTTCTCGCGATCTACCTCGCGGGAATCATTTTGGGGAATGCGCAGCTTCAGGCAATGCAAAACATCCTGCGCGTTAATAACGGCATGGCATGGTTGAGCCAGATCATGATGTTCCTGATGCTGGGGCTGCTCGTCACACCGTCCACAATCCCCCCGATCGCGCTCCCCGCTCTGGGTGTAGCCTTGATGCTCATGCTGGTGGCGAGGCCGATCGCGGTATGGGTATGCCTGCTGCCGTTCCGCTTCCCCTGGCGGGAGCAGCTCTTCATCGCCTGGGTGGGCCTGCGCGGCGCGGTGCCGATCATTCTTGCCACCTTTCCCTTGCTGGCGGGAGTCGAAAATGCCATGGATTATTTCAACATCACCTTCATCGTGGTGTTGATGTCACTCGTGCTGCAGGGGTGGACGATTGCGCCGTTGGGACGCCTGTTGCGCCTTGAAGTGCCTCCCAAGGCGAAGCCGCTGCAGTACATCGATCTCGACATACCCGGCCAGTTCTACCACGATCTGCTTGGCTACCAGCTCGAGGCGCAAAGCTTTGCGGCGGGCAAGCGGTCGGAACAGCTGCCGCTGCCGCAGGAAGTGCAGATAGCGGCCGTCATACGCGGCACGCGGGTGATGCGCTTGAGCGAAGTAGGCCCGCTACAGGCAGGAGACTATGTCTATGTGCTCGCAATCCCCGAGCACACGGAAGCGTTGAACCGGATGTTCGGCGTGGCGCACGGCCCGGCCCGCCTCGAGGAACATCGCTTCTTCGGCGATTTCGTGCTCGACGGGGACTCCCGCGTCGCGGACGTCGAAGCGGTGTACGGACTTGGATTAAGTTCCCGCGAGCCGGACGAAACGCTCGCCGCCTTTCTCGCGCACAAATTCCGGGGCAATCCGGTGGTCGGCGACCGGTTGCGCACCCATGGCGTGGAACTCGTGGTGCGCGCGGTGGAGAAGGGCGTCATCACCCGCGTCGGCCTCAAGCTTCACGACTGATCGGGCGCTCAGATCTTTCGCGCAAGCTCCGCGGCCATGCCCACGTAAGTCGCAGGCGTCAGTGCGAGCAGGCGTTTCTTCTCCGCCTCGGGAAGCGCCAGTTTGCGGATGAACGCGTGCAGCGTGTCGCGCGTGATGCCGTCCTTGCCGCGCGTCAGTTCCTTGAGCTGCTCGTAGGCCCCTGCAAACCCGTGGCGCCGCATCACGGTCTGGATGGGCTCCGCGAGCACTTCCCAGTTCTCATCGAGGTCGGCTTCCATGCGCGCGCGGTTGGCCTCGAGCTTTCCCAGCCCCCTCAAACAGGAATCCCAGGCGAGCAGCGTGTGGCCCAGCGCCACGCCCATGTTGCGCAGAACCGTCGAATCGGTGAGATCGCGCTGCCAGCGCGACACCGGCAATTTATCGCTCATGTGGCGCAGCAGCGCGTTGGCGATGCCGAGATTGCCCTCGGAGTTTTCGAAATCGATCGGATTGACCTTGTGCGGCATCGTCGATGAGCCGATCTCTCCAGCTTTCACCTTCTGCCGGAAGTAGCCCAGCGAAATGTAGCCCCACACGTCGCGGTCGAGGTCGAGCAGGACGGTGTTGGCGCGCGCAAACGCGTCGAACAGCTCCGCGATCGCATCATGCGGCTCGATCTGGATGGTATAGGGATTGAATTCCAGGCCGAGTGCCTCCACGACGTTGCGCGCGAGCGCCGGCCAGTCGATGTGCGGATAGGCGGCGAGGTGCGCATTGTAGTTGCCGACCGCACCGTTCATCTTCGCCGTGAGCTTTACGCCGGCGATGCCCGTCCGCGCCCGCCGCAGGCGGTAAACGACGTTCGCGAGTTCCTTGCCGAGCGTCGTGGGCGAGGCGGGCTGGCCATGCGTGTGCGCGAGCATGGGCGCATCGGCAAGCTCGTGCGCGAGCGCGGCAAGGCGTGAAACGATCGCATCGAGCGCCGGCAGCAGCACGGCGTCGCGCGCACGCTTCAGCATCAGCGCGTGGCACAGGTTGTTGATGTCTTCTGAGGTGCAGGCGAAGTGCACGAACTCGGCGACCTTCGCGAACTCCGGATCTGACGACAACCGCTCGCGCAGAAAATACTCGATCGCCTTGACGTCGTGATTGGTCTCGCGTTCGATCGCCTTCACCCGTGCGCCATCGGCCTCCGAAAACGCGCTCACCAGTCCCTCGAACTTCGCGAGCATTTCCTTCGAGAAAGCCGGCACGTCGGCGAGCGTGGGCTCCTGGGCGAGCGCCTTGAGCCACTCGATCTCCACCAGCACTCTCAGCCGGACCAGGGCGAGTTCGCTGAAGTGCTCGCGCAGCGCGGCGACCTTGTCGTGATAGCGGCCGTCAAGCGGGGAAAGTGCTGTTAGAGGTGTCAGCGCCATCGGGCCCGGTATGGGAATGCAGCGCGAATTTTAACATATGGACCCTCTCGCGAAGGTGCGCCGATTGTGGCGGCGCGCGGCTTCAGCCTAGAATGCGCGACGGGCAAAAGAGGACGAGGGCAACGATGCGCAGTGCCTGTCTATCGATGCGGTTTTGTGCGGGCGTGATGCTTATTGCAGGCATGGGGGCGGTGCATGCTGCTGCGCCCGGGTGGCAGCCGACCAAGAACGTCGAGATCGTCATCCCCGGCGGCACCGGCGGCGGGCAGGACCGCACCGCACGCATCCTGCAGGACATCATGCAGAAGGGGCTCGTGCCGACCTCGGTCACCGTGGTCAATCGGCCGGGCGGCGGCGGGAACATTGCCTACACGTACCTCAACCAGTTCACCGGCGACGGCCATTACCTTGCGACTGCGACCGCCACATTGCTCACCAACAACATCCTCGGGGTGAGCCCGCTCAACTACACGCACTTCACGCCGGTGAGCGTCCTCTACGGCGAGTACGTCGGCTTCGCAACGCGTGCGGACGGGCCCTACAAGACCGGGAGGGACATCATCGCCCGCCTGAAGAGCGCCCCCGATTCCGTCACGTTCGCATTCGGCACCAGTCGCGGCAACGCCAATCACATCGGCGTCGCGCTGGCGGCGAAAGCGGCCGGTGTGGAGCCCGCTGCACTCAAGGTCGTGATCTACAAGGCTTCCATCGAAGCCACCACCGCGCTCATGGGCGGACACGTCGATGTGGTCGCAACGCCGATGTCCACCTACATCCCGGTTCTCGATACGGGCAAGATCCGCATCGTTGCAATTGCGGCTCCCAAACGCGTGGGCGGCCGCTTCGCCGGCGTCCCGACGTGGAAGGAGCAGGGCTATGACGCGGTGATGCCCAGCTATCGCATGTTCATCGCGGCGCGTGGGCTCGATGCCGCGCAGCGGCGCTACTGGGACAGCGTATTCGCGAGGCTCGCGAAAAGCGACGCCTGGCAGAAGGAACTCGCCGCCAACGAGTGGCAGGGCTCCTATATGAACAGCATCGACAGCGTGAAATACCTCGAAGCGCGCTACGCCGAGTACAAGAGGATCCTCACTGAACTCAAGCTTGCAAAATGACGACCGCCGCCCGGCAGCTTGCCGACTACGCCGTCGGCCTGAAATACGAAGACATTCCCGCGGAAGTGGTGGAGCGGGCCAAGGATTGCGTGATCGATACCGTGGCGGCGTGCGTGTTCGGCGCAGAGCTGCCCTGGACGAAGACCGTCATCGGCTATGCCGAGCGCAACAGCGCGCCGGGCCACTGCAGCGTGTTGGGCACGCCGATCACCGTTCGCGCCCCGTTCGCATGCCTCACCAACGGCGCTTCCGCCCATGCGTTCGAGCTCGATGCGCTGTGCGAACCGAGCGTGGGCATCCATCCGAGCGCAGCGCTCGCCGTACCCGCGCTCGCCGTATCCCAGGGCCGCAAGAAGGGCGGCAGGGATTTCGTCACCGCGGTCGTCGCCGGTTACGAGCTGCTCTACCGCATCGGGGACGCGGCAAAGCACTCGATCGAAAAGGTCGGATTTCATTCTCCCGGCGTGGTGGGGGTGTATGGCACGGCCGCCGTGGTAGGCAGGCTCTTCGACGCAACTTCCGCGCAAATGGCGAACGCGTTCGGTATTGCCGGGTCGATGAGTTCCGGCCTGATGGAGTTCTCGCGCTCCGGAGGCATGGTCAAGCGCCTGCACCTGGGGCGCGCGGCGGAAGGCGGTTTCATGGCGGCGATCCTCGCCCGCGATGGCTACACCGGCCCCGGTGAAGTGTTCGAAGGGAAGTTCGGGTTTCTAAACGTGTACTGCCGCGACGCGGACGCATCGCGTCTGACGAAGGAGCTGGGCCAGACGTGGCACGTTATGAAGACCAAGATCAAGCGCTACGCCTGCCACTCCACGGCGCAGGTTCCGGTGACGCTGGCGCTGGACCTCAAGGCGAAGCACGGCATCAGCGGAGAGGATGTCGCGCGCATCAGCATCGCGGCGAACGAGAAAACGGTCACGCAGCATGCGATCAACGAGCCGCGCGACATGACCATGATGCAGTACAGCGTGCCGTTTTCGACCGCACTCGCGCTGTATCTCGATCCGACGGAACCGCGCGTGTTTTCGGAGGCGAGCCTCAGCGACAGCCGGATACGGGCCCTCGCGAAAACTGCGGAGGTGAAACCGCTGCCGTCTTCCTCCGGCTACCTGTCGTCCGCATGCCGGGTAACGCTGCAGCTCAAGAACGGCAAGGAGCTTACCGCGGAAGGACACGACTTCAACGGCACGCCGACCATGCCGCTCAGCCGCGCGGAGCTGCGCGACAAATTCCTGAAGCTCACGGCGCACCGCGATCCGGTCAAGGCGGACCGGCTGTTTTCCCGGCTCGCAGAGGCAGAGAAGATTTCGGACTTCAGCGCGCTCGACTTTGCGCTGTAGCCGCCGGCCGCGGCGTGCAAAGCGCGGGTCCGGAGGATCGATTACTTCGAAGGGGTAGCGCCTGCTGCGCGACGCATGGCGGTCCTGAGGCCGTCCCAATCCTCGAGGCGGATGCGCGCCAGCACTTCGAAATCCGTTTCCAGCGGCCGCACCACTGCGCATTCGCCCTCGGCGAGGTAGGGCCGGCCCGCGACCGCGAAAAACGGATTGCCGTGGCTCGATATGACGAGATTGGCGCCCGGCTTCATCGGTGTTGTCAGCAGCTCGCGCAGCGCGGCGTAGCGCTCCTGCTGCTGCGGCCGAGCGGGCCCCCCACGCACGGCGGCGGCTCTTTCGGCGCGTCCGAAAGTCAGCATGGCGGTCTCCATGGTGCGGCAGCGCGGGCTCGCGAGCACCTTGCCGATCGGTATCCCGAGTTCGCTGATTGCCGCGCCAATTGCGCGCGCCTCGGCGCGCCCTTTCTCGGTGAGCGGCCGCTGATTCTCGCAATCGTCGTCACTCCGGGACTGCGCATCGTCGCGGGAAAAATCCGTGGAGGTGTGGCGAAAGTACAGTATGTACCCGCCGGTGCGCAGGGCGGAAAGCAGCGCATCGGGCGGGAGGCTTTTCGCCGGAAGCGCGGAACGTCCCGGGGCCGGCGGTGGCACGCCCTGCAGCGCCGGCTGCAGCGCCGCGCCGGGCGCAGCGAAACATAGGACGGCCGTAACCGCCAGCGATCGCAGCAAGCGTTTCATCGACGATCGGGTGTGTGGGGCGGAAATGATATTCTCTGTGGCAAAAGCATGAAAGTCTCGCGTCGATCCCTGTTGAAAGCACTCGCCGCCGCGCCGTTCATAGGCGCTTGCGCGGTGCGGGACACAAGACCAGCGCAGGTGACACTCCACGCGCGCGTCGCGAGACAGCGCCTCATTTCGGAGGCCTATCCGGAGACCGAGGTGTGGGGCTACGACGGCGTCGTGCCCGGCCCGCAGTTGCGTTTCCGGCAGGGCGAGACGCTGCGCGTCGTGCTGGAAAACCACCTTCCCGTCGCGACCACGATACATTGGCACGGGCTGCGCGTCCCCAATGCCATGGATGGCGTGCCGCACCTGACCCAGCCGCCCGTCGCGCCGGGCGGGCGCTTTGTGTACGAGTTTCCACTGCCCGATGCGGGCACCTACTGGTATCACCCGCACGAGCAGAGCCAGGAGCAGGTGGCGCGCGGGCTCTACGGCGTGCTGATGGTGGAGGAACCCGAGCCGCCGCGGGTAGACCGCGAGGTCGTATGGGTGCTGTCCGACTGGCGACTCGCGCCGGATGCATCGCACAGGGAGGATTTCGACAGTCTGTTCGACCTGACGCACGCCGGGCGGATCGGAAACACTGTCACGATCAACGGCCGTTTCACCGCGAAGGAGGGCGCGTTGAAAGTGCGCTCCGGAGAGCGGATCAGGTTACGGCTCGTGAATACGGCGGTCGCCCGCGTATTCCGCCTTCATTTCGACCGCCACGCCCCGCGCGTCATCGCGCTCGATGGACAGCCCGTCGCGCCCCATGCCGCGGAGGGCGGCGTGGCGCTGGGACCGGGCATGCGCGCAGATCTCATAGTGGACTTCCCGCACGCGCCGGGGACGCGCACCGAAGTGACCGACGATTTCTATCCGCGCGTGGCTGGCAGGCTGATGGAGATCGTTTACGAGGACGCGCGGCCGATTCGCGAACGTCCGCTCGATGCGCCGGTCGCGCTCGCAACGAATCCGCTGGCCGATCCCGATGTGGCCCGCTCGGAGCGGCACGAGATCCTGTTCGAGGGGGGCGCGATGGGAAGCGTGCGCGATGCGCTGTTTCAGGGCGCGCGCGTGGGCCTTGCCCGGCTCGCGCGCGAGCATCACCTGGCCTGGGTCGTGAACGGCACTGTGGTGAAAGGTCACGCGCACGCGCCCCTGCTCACGTTGAAGCGCGGCGGTCACTACGTACTCAACCTGATCAACGAAACGGCGTGGCATCACCCCATCCACCTGCACGGCCACGTCTTCCGGATCATCGCGCGCAACGGCGTGCCGACGGCGCGGCGTGAATGGGCGGACACTGCGTTGATGGCGCCGCGGGAGCGAGTGGAAATCGCTTTCGTGGCCGACAATCCCGGCGACTGGATGCTCCATTGCCATGTGCTCGCGCACCAGGCGGGCGGCATGAGCGCCGTGCTGCGAGTCGCCTAGCGCATGCACAGGTCCCGCCTGCGAGACTGGGTGCTGCTGCTCGCGCTGGCCGCGATGTGGGGCTCGGCGTTCACGTTCATCAAAGTGTCAGTCGTTGACGTGCCGCCCGCGACCATCGCGGCAGCGCGGCTGGTGATCGGCGCGATCGTGCTGGTGGCGGTGATCCACGCGCGCGGACTCAAGCTGCCGCCGCTCTCCGGCGCGTGGCATCACTATGCGCTGCTCGCGCTGATCGGCAACGCCGTGCCGTTTTACTGCATCGCGTGGGGCCAGCAGCACATCGACAGCGCGCTCGCCGGCATCACCATGGCGATCATGCCGCTCGCGACGCTGGTGCTCGCGCATTTCTTCGTGCACGGCGAGCACATCACGCGCAGCCGCATGATCGGCTTCATCCTCGGCTTCTTCGGCATCGTGCTGCTGATCGGTCCCACCGCGCTGACCGGCCTCGGCGGATCCGCGCTGCAGGTCGCAGGCCAGCTCGGCGTGCTTGCAGGCGCGCTGTGCTATGCCACCAACACCGTCATCGCGCGCCGCACGATCAAGAGCGATGTGCTGGTGGCGTCAGCCGGCGTGCTGCTCATCGCAAGCGCGATGACGCTGCCCTTCGCGCTGGTGCTGGATCGTCCATGGACGCTCGCGCCCGAGTGGGGATCGCTGCTGTCGGTGCTGTGGCTCGGCGTGGGCCCTACCGGCATTGCGACGATCTTTTACTTTGTGGTGGTAGGTTCGGCGGGCCCGACTTTCATGTCGCTGGTGAATTACCTCACGCCCTGCGTTGCACTGGTCCTCGGCGTTGCCATCCTGCACGAAACGCCGGGTCCGCACGCCTATGCGGGACTGGCGTTGATCCTCTCCGGCATTGCACTGAGCCAGCTTAAGCGCCGCGAGCAGGCCGCGGGCTGAGTCGATCCCTATGCGTTTGGCGTTTTGTGCCGCCCCCTGAGCGCGAGCTGGTCTGGGCGGGCTATCCGTCAAGCAAAAGTAAACCGAAATATTTCACCATGTTAGGCGAACAAAGGGTGTATGGTAGTGTCAACGTGTAGAGACGAGCTGCGTTGTTTTGTCGTTATAGTCCGACGGGGCGCTAATCGTGATGAACGTCATCTACAACAGCGAGAACTACTGCGTGGTCGAGTACCCGGCCCAGCATGCGATCGAGCTGGTAGACAAGCGCAGCGCGCGCGGCACGCTGATGCAGGGCGACGTCGCGGAGCGGTTCGCGCAGTCGATGCAGGATGCGGTGGAGGAAGAAGCCACGTCCGAGCACATCGACGAGTTCCTCGGCGGCTTCGACACGCTGCTCAACCAGCCCGTCGTCTATCACTGAGCGGAGCGGCACGGCTGCGTCAGCAGCGCGCCCAGTCCGGGTCTTCCCTGTCGAGTATCCTTGTCAGCGCCTGCAGGTGAAGGTCCGCCTGCTGGCTCTCGCGGCCCATCTGACGCGCGGTCAACTGCGCGATGTCTTCCGGCACCTTCCTGAGCGGCTTGCCCGTTGCGGCGGCGAGGACCTGCAGCATGCAGGCGCGCTCGAGATAATAGAGATCGTCGAACGTGGCGGCGACGCTCGCGCCGCACACGATGACGCCGTGATTGGCGAGAAAAAGAATGTCCGCGTCGCCGAGCCTTCCGCACATGCGCTCGCCCTCCCGCTCGTCGAGCGCGAGACCGTTGTAGCTCTCGTCGTAGGCGATGCGCCCGTAAAACTTAAGTGCGTTCTGGCTGACCCATTCCACGCGGCCGCCCTGCGCGACCGTGAGTGCGGTGGCATACGGCATGTGCGTGTGCATGACGCACCTGGGATTGCGCCCGCCGCGATGGATCGCGCCGTGGATGAAGAACGCCGTGGGTTCGACGCTGTGCGCGCCCGAGACTTTGCGCCCATGCGCGTCCACCACCACCAGATCGGACGGCGTCACTTCGGACCAGTGCAAGCCCTGCGGGTTGATGAGGAAATGGTCCTCGCGGCCCGGAACGGCGAGACTGAAGTGATTGCAGATGCCTTCGGACAGGCCGAGGCGCGCCGCCCAACGCAACGCGGTTGCAAGCTCGATGCGCGCTTCACGCTCCAGCGGGCTCATGCCGTTTCCATTCAGTTGCGATAGCCGATGGCGCGCGAGATGTTCTCCGCCACCGTCTTGACTTGGGCAGCCCACGCCTTGTCGAGCCGGTCCGAAGGTGCCGAGACGGAAAGGCCGGCTACGAGGCGTCCCTCGTCGTTGTAGATTCCGGCGCCGATGCACGAGACGCCTTTCTCGGCTTCTTCGTTGTCCAGCGCGAAACCCTGCGACCGGATCTGCACCAGCTCGCGCGCCAGCCGCTCGGCATCGGTCAGCGTGTTGGGCGTGTAGCGGGGCAGCCCCGTGCGCCGCATGTACTGCAGCGACTTTTCGGGGCCGTCGTCGGAGAGGAAGATCTTTCCAACCGCCGTGATGTGCAGAGGCGCGCGCGCGCCGATGATCTGCACGACGCGCATCATCGAGTTGCTCGCCGCGGTGCGCTCGACGTAAACCACTTCATCGGCGTGCCGCACCGACAGGTTCACCGTCTCGCCCAACTGCTGGTGGAGCCTTTGCATGAAAGGCAGCGCCTCCTGCCGCACGCTGATGCGCGATTTCACCAGGTTGCCCAGCTCGAGGAGCCGTATCCCCAGGCGGTAGGTGCCCGGCTCTACGCGGTCCACCAGCCGGTTCTCGACCATGACGGCCAGTATGCGGTGGGCCGTGGAAGGGTGCAGCCCGGTCTGGCCCGCGAGATGCTTGAGGTTCACGGGCGCACTGTGCCCCGCGAGCGTATCGAGGAGATGCATCATCCGCTCGATGACCTGGATGGAGGATTTGGTTTCTTTTCCGGCCACGGCGATAGGCAGGCGGAGAGGAGGGGCGATTTTATATGATGAAAACTGCAGCAACAACCCGACACCGGATTCGGTAGACTAGACGCATGCCGCCGTCGTTCTTCAGTGCCGCGCTGTCCACCTGGCGCGCCACGCACGCGCCGCTTCCGGGGGCGGTCGAGGCGGTGAGCTTCGACGCCATCGTGAAGCTCAGCATCAAGGCGCTGCCCGATGCGCGCACCGCCGAAACCCTGGGCGCCGAGCGCGAGGGCACCGGGATCGTGATCAACGACAGTGGACTCATCCTCACCATCGGTTACCTCATGCTGGAGGCGGGCTCGATCCTCGTCGTCGCGTCGGACGGGCGGGTATTTCCTGCGGTCGTGGTGGGCTACGACCACTCCACCGGATTCGGTCTCATGCGCGCCGCCCCCGGCATCGCGCGCAAGCCGCTCGCACTGGGACCATCCTCCGAAGTGCGGGCGCTCAATACGCTGCTCGTCGCGGCACATCCGGCCGCCGGTGGCGTGACGCACGCGTGCGTGGTAGCGCGCCGGCGCTTCACCGGGTGGTGGGAATACATGATCGACGACGCGATCTTCACCGCGCCGCCGCGCTACGAGCACAGCGGCGCTGCGCTCATCGATGAGGGTGGCCGGCTGGTCGGCGTCGCGTCGCTGTGGGTGAGCGATGCGGTGGAGGAAGGGGTGGCCTTCCCCGGGAACATGTTCGTGCCCACCGATCTGCTGAAGCCCCTGCTCGACGATCTGCTGCAGATGGGACGAAGGCGCGGCGGAGGCCGGCCGTGGCTGGGGGTTTATTCCGAGGAAGTCGAGGGTCACGTCGTCGTGACCCGCGTGCTGCCCGAAGCGCCTGCGCACCGGGCCGGCCTGCGGCGCGGCGACGTGATACTCGGCATCGGCGGCGAGTCGATCGGTGGGCAGGGCGAGTTCTACAGCAAGCTCTGGACGAGCGGCGATGCCGGCGCCGAAATCATGCTGCACGTGCTGCGGGACCGCATCGTTCAGCGCATGACCGTGCGCTCCGCCGACCGCATGGATTATCTGCGTCCCTGGCGCACGTAGCGCCGGCGCTTCACGGCGGTGCGTCGCGGCGCGGGCGCCCGCAGCCCATCGAGGTAGAGATCGATCATGCGGCCCGCCTCCTTTTTCAGCGGCAGGTAGCGCGGGTCGAGTATCCAGTTCATGATGAGTCCGTCCACCAGGGCGTGCAGTCCCACGGCCGCCTGGCGTGGATTGACGCCTGCTGCGAGCCTTCCCTTCTGCGCGGCATTGTTGAGACCGCTCTCGATGTGGCTCAGGCACTTGTCGCGCCCCTCGATATGGCGATCGCGCACCTGTGACATCTCGTCCACGTACTCGCACTTGTGGCAGCAGATCTCGAATACGCGGCGGCACTGCGGGTCGTTCACGACGCGCTCCAGCACGTTGAGCGCGCAGGCGCGCACGTAAGCCAGCGGATCGTCGATGGCGGTGTCGCCGGCGCGCGCGGCCATCTGCTCCATCGGCAGCACCACGCGATTCATCATGGCGTCGAACAAATCCGCTTTGTTCTTGAAATGCCAGTAGATCGCACCACGGGTTACGCCCGCGGCAGCCGCTATATCGGCGAGCGAGGTATGCGATACGCCGCGCTCGCTGAAAACGCGTTCCGCGGTGTCGAGCAGGGTGTTGCGCGTCTCGAGCGCTTCGTCGCGGGTTCTTCTTACCACTTCATGGAGCTCCGTTGCGCCATCGGGACGGCGCAGAGCCGCTACTTTACATACATTCGTGGTTGTATGTAAACTGTTTGCCCGCGCTGTCGATTTCGATACTGGCCGGCGCGTCTTGAAGAAGAGGAAGGCCCCCCATGCCCACACCGTCCCCCCTATTCCCCCGTCTTTCGGGGCGTGCGCTCGCACCGGCGCTTGCCCTGCTGCTCGCCGCCTGCGGTCAGTCGCCCGGTCAGGGCGGCCCCGGCGGTCCCGGCGGATTTCCCCCGCCGATGGTCACGGTCGCGAAAGTGGAGCCCAAAGACATACCCATCAGCTATGAGTATCCCGCGCAGACAGCCGGTTATCGCGAAGTCGAAGTGCGCGCGCGCGTGACCGGCATCCTGGAAAGGCGCAATTATCGCGAAGGCGCACCGGTCAAGGCGGGACAGTCGCTCTTTACCATCGATCCCGCGCCGTTTCGCGTCGTGCTGGCGCGCGCGGAAGCCGACGTCGCGGTGGCGGAAGCGCGGTTGAACCAGGCCCAGCGCGAGGTGAAGCGGCTGAAGCCGGTCATCGAGGCGCGCGCCATCAGCCAGAAGGAGTACGACGACGCGGTGTCAGCGGAGCAGGTCGCCGATGCGGAACTCAGGAGCGCCCGCGCGCGCGTGAACGAAGCGCGGCTCAACCTGCAGTACACGCGGGTCGAGGCCCCGATCTCGGGCGTGACCAGTCGCTCTGTCGTGTCCGAGGGTACGCTCGTGTCCGGTCCCAATGTCCTGCTGACCACCGTGACGCAGACTGACCCGATTTACGTCCTCTTCGGCATTCCCGACCGCGAGTACGTCGGCTTGCGCCGGGACGTGGAAGCCGGCCGGCTCAAACTGCCGGAACAAGGGCGCTTCAAAGCGGGCGTCAGGATGGTCGACGGTCGCGTTTACGGGAAAACCGGCGTGGTGAATTTCACCGACGTGCGCGTAAATCCCCAGACCGGAACGATCGAAGCGCGCGCGGAGTTTCCCAATCCCGATGGCATGCTGCGCACCGGAGAATTCGTCCGCATCGTGCTGGAAGGCGCGCTGCGTCCCGCCGCAACCGTCGTGCCGCAGCGCTCGGTGCTCGACGGACCCAAGGGGAAGTTCGTTTACGTGGTGAGCGCGGACAGCAAAGCGGAAGCGCGTCCGGTTGAAGTGGGAGACTGGTCCGGGGACGGCTGGATCATCCATGCCGGGCTGAAGCCCGGCGAGCAGGTGATCGTCGATGGCGTCCTCAAGCTCGGGCCGGGCGCGCCGGTGAAGGTGGCCGAGTCCAAACCGGCGCCGGCGGAGGCGAAATGATCTCGCGCTTCTTCATCGACCGGCCGATCTTCGCAGCCGTTCTGTCCATATTCATCGTCATCGCGGGACTCGCCGCGATGCGCGTGCTGCCGATCGCGCAGTATCCGGAGATCGCGCCGCCGGTCGTCACCGTGCGTGCGGTGTATCCCGGCGCGTCGGCGGAAGTGCTCGAGCAGACGGTGGCCGCGCCGCTCGAAAACCAGATCAACGGCGTGGAGAACATGCTTTACATGAACTCCACCTCGGCGGCCAATGGCGTGGTGGAGATCCAGGTCACCTTCGAAATCGGCGCGGACGTCGACACCGCGGCCCTCAACGTCAACAACCGCGTCAAGCAGGCCGAGCCGCGGCTGCCGCTGGAAGTGCGGCGGCAGGGCGTCACAGTGGAGAAGGGCTCCTCCGCGTTCCTCCAGGTCATCGCCTTCTCTTCGCCCGATGGCACGCGCGACGATCTCTTCATCTCCAACTACGTCACGCTCAACGTGCTGGACCGGCTGAAGCGCGTACGCGGCACCACCAACGTCCAGATCTTCGGCGCCAAGGACTACGCGATGCGCATCTGGGTGCGCCCGGACCGGCTCGCGCAGTTGAAGCTCACCACCGCCGATCTCACGCGGGCGATCAACGAGCAGAACGCGCAGTTCGCCGCGGGGCGCATCGGCCAGGCGCCGACGCGCGATGCGCAGGAACTGGTCTACAGCATCACGACCAAGGGCCGCCTGTCCGAGCCCGAAGAATTCGAGAACATCGTGCTGCGCGCCAACGGCGACGGCTCGGTGCTGCGCTTGAAGGACGTCGCACGGGTCGAACTGGGCTCCAAGGACTACGAGTTCATGGGCCGCGTCAACGGCCGGACGGCCACGCTGGTCGGCATTTTCCTGCAGCCGGGCGCCAACGCGCTCGCGACGGCGGACCGGGTGAATGCCGAGGTCGCCTCCATCGCCGAGCGTTTCCCGCAAGGTCTGACCCATTCGGTGGTGTACGACACGACGCGCTTCGTCCAGGTGTCGATCCGCGAGGTCGTGATCACGTTGCTGGAAGCCATGGCGCTGGTGTTCCTGGTGGTATTTCTGTTCCTGCAGAACTGGCGCGCGACGCTGATCCCGTTCGCCGCCGTTCCCGTGTCGCTGATCGGCACCTTTGCCGGACTGATGGCGCTCGGCTACTCGATCAACACGCTGACCCTTTTCGGCATGGTGCTCGCGATCGGCATCGTGGTGGACGACGCCATCGTCGTGCTGGAAAACGTCGAGCGCATCATGCACGAAGAGCACCTGCAGGCGCGCGAGGCGGCGATCAAGGCGATGCGCGAGGTCACGAGCCCGATCATCGCCATCGTGCTCACGCTGTGCGCGGTGTTCGTGCCGATCGCGTTCCTCGGCGGTCTCACCGGCGAGCTCTACCGGCAGTTCGCGGTGACGATTTCGATTGCGGTCGTCATTTCCGGGATCGTCGCGCTTACGCTGACGCCGAGTTTGTGCGTGCTGATTCTGAAACGCGAGCACCGGCAGCCGGGACGCTTCTTCCGCTGGTTCAACGGCTGGTTTGCGCGCATGACGGGGCGCTACGTGGACGGCGTGACCTGGATGCTGCGCCGGGGCGGCATCGCGCTGCTGCTCTTCGCCGGCATGGTCGCGGTCACCACCGGCCTGTGGCGCGCGACGCCCGGCTCGCTCGTGCCCGACGAGGATCAAGGTTACTACATCGCCGCGGTGTTCCTTCCGGATGGCGCGACACTCGAGCGCACGGACAAGGTGGTGCAGGAGGTGGTCGAGATCATCAAGTCGAACCCCGCGAACGAAAACGCGGTGGCGTTCACGGGATTCGATTTTCTCGGCGGCGCATTCCGCAACAGCGCGGCCACCAT
>JBQTHU010000176.1:0-4698 GCA_052389535.1 Betaproteobacteria bacterium
CATGCGATCACGGTGGAGCGCGCGGAACTTGAGCCCCGTAGCTGTAGCGGCAGCTATTTGCTGAAGCACAGCAAAATCGAGCGTTTCATCGCGCACGAGCGGCACCAGCGCGGCTGGTGACCCTTCAACGATACGTAGCCGCACCATGGGATGATCATTCAGGAATCGGGCAACCGCCTCGGGCGCTATCGCCACCGCCGCGGGTGAAAGGCCGACACTCACCGTGCCGCCAGACGCCGCCAATGCAGTCAGCTCCTCCTGCGCCTTACGCAGCTCGGCCCGTATGACCCGAGCGCGAGAGAGGAACGCGCGGCCGGCCGGCGTACATACTACGCCGCGCGTGCCGCGGCGGATCAACGACATGCCCACCTCGTCTTCCAACGCACGCAAACTCTTCGACATGGCCGGATGCGTGACACCGTTAGCGCGGGCGGCCGCCCGGATACTGCCGGCTTCCACGATGGAGAGAAAGTCGGAGAGCTGGTTCAGGCGCATGTGGTAACGGCTGGTTACCGGGTGTAGTGAGCGGTCATCTTATCACCGCGTTGCGTATATGTTTAACTGGTTGACGGTCACCGATAGGAGGAGACCATGTACCGCGTCACCACCTCCGTTACGTACGCACTGGCAATGTCCATTTTCCCGTTTACCGGCTTGGCAATTAGTGGGGGCGAGGAATCCTATCCCTCAAAGCCGATCCGTTTGATCGTTCCTTTTCCTCCGGGCGGCCCATCGGATTATTCCGCCCGTACGATCGGGCAGCCGCTGTCTAAATCGCTTGGCCAGCCGTTCGTCATCGACAACAGGCCTGGTGCCGACGGCGCGATTGCGGCACGGGCTGCGCTTGCGGCAAACCCCGATGGGTACACGTTGTTGTTTTCCGGTGCAAGCATGGTGCCACTGTCACTTGCGAACAAGCCACTTGTTGACGTGCTCGTTGACTTTGCTCCGATATCCAAGGTCACCCGGTTCGAGTGGGCTATGTACGTAACTCCCCATATCGCGGCGAACACGGTGGCGGAGTTCGTTGCCCATGCGCAAATGAATCCCAACAAGTTGAACTACGCGTCGAGCAATCTCAGTGAATACTTGGCTACGGCGCAATTTCTCAAAGCCACCGGAACCAGCATCGTAAGAGTGCCGTACAAGGGCGGCAGCCAAGTCGTGCCTGACTTGGTTGCGGGGCGAGTGCAACTCAACTTTGCGCCCATTTCGGTAGGCCTGGCATACGCGAAGGAGGGTCGACTCCGCATACTGGCGACCGTCACTAAGGAGCGGAGCCGGTTTACTCCGGATATTCCTAGCATGGTGGAAGCGGGTGTCCCCGGGATTTCGGTGCCTGCATGGCAGGCGCTGTTTGCGCCGGCCAAGACGCCGAAGGCCATCATTGAAACATTAAACCGGAAACTACAGACGATCCTCCAGATGCCCGAGGTGCGCGGTCAGTTCGAACGTCGCGCTATGCAGCCCCAAGGATCAACGGCGACCGCGCTGAGGGATACTATTGAGCAAGATCTGCGCGTATGGAGGATCTTCGTGCAGGAAGATAGGGTGACCCTGCAGTAACGAGTCGTCCGGTGCAGCGGCTCAGTATAGGTAAGCAACCGCGTCGCCGCGGTACGGATCGCCGCATCGATTCCCGGGAAACAGTCGAGCAGTAACCGGCCCTTGGAGCGTGCGGAAGTCTTGACGACACTCGTTAGACAGGCTCGAACTGATGCGAGCGGACCCGCTAGCATGATGTCTATGTGTTTCTAGGATGCATTCGAGTCCGTTAGTCCGATTGCGGAAGTGACGTTGGGTGTCCTAGTATTTAAAAACTATTCAGGAGGGAATAAGGCTATGTCGAAAGAATTGTCCGGAAAAGTTGCAGTGATCACCGGCGGCAGCCGCGGTATCGGCCGCGCCATCGCCATGGCTTTCGCCGCGGAGGGCGCACAGACGGTGCTGGCCGCCAAGTCGGAAGCCAATCTCAAGAAGACCGCCGACGAGATCGCCGCGACCGGCACCCCGAGGCCGACCATAGTTGCCGTCGACCTCCGCACCGCTGAAGGCTGCCAGGCGTTATTCGAGCATGTAAAGAAGGCGCACGGCCGCTGTGACATCCTCATCAACTCGGCCGGCGCAACCCAAGCCGGTGTGTTCGTCGAACAGTCCGACGAAGTGTGGATGGACGGGTTCGCGTTGAAATTCTTCGGCGCTGTCCGCGTGTCGCGCCTGTTCTGGCCAATGCTTTCCGCCGCGCAGGGCAAGATCGTCAATATCGTCGGCGGCATGGCGCGTACCCCCAATCCCGGCAACTTGATCGGCGGCGCGGTCAACGCGGCCATGGCCAACTTCAGCAAGGGGTTGTCGGGACTCGGCATCCGTGACGGCGTCAACGTCAACACCATACACCCCGGCCGCACCGAAACCGACCGCAATACCGACCTCGTCAGACAGCAGGCTGCGGCCGAGGGCCGGACGGTAGAGCAGGTCGCCGCCGAAACAGCCAAGAAAGCCGGTGTGCGCCGCCTGGGCCAGCCGGAGGATATTGCGGCGCTGGCGCTCTTCCTGGTCTCGCCGGCCACCAGTCACATCCAGGGCGCTGCCATCTCGGTCGACGGCGGCGGCACCAAGGGTCTGTTCTGATCGTTACCGGCCGCAATGCTTGCTGCTGCGGTCGGCGTTATTGATCCGGGTCTCGTTACGGCGCTTCCGCATTGTGTTACAATCATAATCTATTGTAGTACACCAAACGGAGCGGCCCATGAGTAAAGTAGTCAACGCGCGGATTCCCCCGAGGTTGGAAGAGAAGCTGGCTGAATACTGCGCGAAGCGCGGTACGACCCGCACCGAAGCCATCGTGCGCGCGCTCGACACCTACCTGGACAATGAAGCGGGTGGTCAAAGTGCGTATTCGCTCGCGGTTGATCTGATTCCTTCTAAGGGCGTCAAAGCGATCCAATCGGACAACGTACGCGAGCTGGCGCGCAAGGCATTTCGTGGCCCGCGCGCTACTTGATACCGGGGCCATCGTAGCGCTCATCAACCGCAATGATCGCCACCATCCCGCGGCGGTTGATTGGTTTCAACGCTTCCGGGGACAGTTGCTGACGACGGAAGCGGTTATCACGGAGACCGCCTACGTCCTGGCCGGGAGTCTCGCCCACCAGCGCGCGGCACTGCTCTGGTTCGAGCGGGCGCGTCAGGCCAAATTGCTCCAAGTGCAGCCCGTTGCGGATTACGCAGCCCTGGCCAAGATCATCGCTCAGTACGTCAATATGCCCTGCGGCTATGCTGACGCTTCTTTGATCGTTCTTGCAGAGCACACAGGGGTGACCGCAATTGCCACGGTCGATCAGCGTGATTTCTCAGTGTATCGCCTGCGCAGGCGTCGGCGTTTCAGGATCCTGCTTGGCGCAAGCTAGCGCAAGCGAACCTCTGCATTGGTGCATCAGCGCTGCGTACTGGTCGCGCTCAATTCCGCCGGCACATCGTCGAAGGAGGCGACGTTCATCGCGTGCAGGCGGTGATAGAGCCCGCCGTGCGCCAGCAGTTCTTCGTGCGTGCCGTGCTCCACGATGCGGCCGTCCTGCAGCACGATGATGCGGTCGGCGTTGCGCACGGTGGCGAGGCGGTGCGCGATGATGAGCCCGGTGCGCCCGGCGAGCGTTTTTTCGAGCGCGGACTGGATTTCGCGCTCGGTGAAGCTGTCGACGCTGGCGGTGGCCTCATCGAGCACGAGGATGCCGGCGTCGGCGACGATGGCGCGCGCGAAGGAGAGCAGTTGCCGCTGGCCGATCGAGAGATTCACGCCGCGCTGGCCGAGCACCGTGTCGTAGCCCTGCGGCAGGCGCGCGATGAAGTCGTGGGCGCCGACTAAACGTGCCGCGCGCTCCACCTTCTCGTGGTCGGCATCTCGCGTGCAATAACGGATGTTCTCGAATACGGTACCGGTGAAGAGAAACGGCTCCTGCAGCACCATCGCGATGCGGCGGCCGAGCGATTCCTGCGTGGCGTCGCGCACGTCCACGCCGCCGATCAGCACCTGGCCCTCCCACACGTCGTAGAAGCGGTGCAGCAGCGCCATCGTCGAGGTTTTGCCCGAGCCAGTGGGACCCACCAGCGCGACGGTCTCGGCCGGCTCCACGCGGAAGCTCACGTTCTTGAGGATCGGCAGCCCCGGCACGTAGCCGAAGGTCACGTTGCGGAATTCCACCGTGCCGTCGATCGGCGGGGAAACCTGTTGCAAATCCATCGCATCGGGCTTGTCGCGCACCTCGACCGGCACATCGAGCACTTCGAAGATGCGCTGCCCCGAAGCCATCGCCTGCTGCATCACGCTGTACTGCATGGTGAGCGAGCGGATGGGGTCGAAGAAGCGCTGCACGTAGAAAAGGAACGCGACCACGACGCCGATCTCGAGCGAGCCCTCCAGCACGCGGTTCCCGCCGACCACGATGACGATCGCCATCGCCGCGCCGGTGAGCGTGTCCACCGTCGGCACCATCACCTGCGCGAGCCGCGTCGCCCGCACGTGGGTGCGGTAGTTTTCTGCCGCCTTCTCTCGAAAAGCGGCGAAATTGAAGTCTTCGCGCGTCATCTCCTGCACGGTGCGGACCCCATTGATGTTCTCCGCGAGCGCGCTGTTGACGATGGAGGAGGTCTCGCGCGCGCGGAGGAACGCCCGCTTCGCGGCCGGCAGCCAGATCGCGC
>JBQTHU010000177.1:0-26503 GCA_052389535.1 Betaproteobacteria bacterium
CGCGCCGCCGGTCCAGACGATCACGACCAGCAGTATGCCTTCGCGCAGGATCAGCTCGCGCTTGAAGCGACGGGTGAGGAGCCAGAGCACGCAGCCGACTGCGAAGTTGAGCGTCATGGATACCGCGAACTGTGCCGCGGCTCCGTCGTCGTACGCGATGGAGATCGCAATGGGCAGCAGGTGCGTCCCGCTCATCGCCATGGCAATGATGCCGAGGACGGGACAGATGGTCAGCAGCCAGGTCATTGCGCGGCGCTTGTTCTTGTTACGCTATGTGGGGGGCTGATTTCTCAGAAGAAGCCGATGTCGACCTGGAACAGCTTTTCGACCCGGGGGACCATTCGCTTATTGACCACAAACACGATGACGTGATCGTCCGGCTCTATGAGCGTGTCGTGATGCGCAATGATGACTTCATCGACGTACTCGGGCTTGCGCTCGGCCTCTGTTCCCGGCCGCTCGCGCCGGCGCACGATCGCGCCTATGGTCGCGCCCTTGGGCAGGTCGATCTGCTCCACTGTCTTGCCGACTACACGCGATGAGCGGGCATCACCGTGGGCGACCAGTTCCAGCGCCTCGGCGGCGCCGCGCCGCAACGAGTGCACCGCTACGCAATCGCCGCGTCGCACGTGCGCAAGCAGCGTGCCGATCGTGGCCTGGGCCGGCGATATGGCGATGTCGATCTGTCCCGCCTGCACGAGGTTCACGTAGGAGCCACGATTGATCAGCGCAACCACCTTTCGTGCCCCCATGCGCCGGGCCAGCAGTGATGACATGATGTTGTTCTCATCGTCGTTGGTGAGCGCGCAGTAGACGTCCATGTCGCCAATGTTCTCCGTTTCGAGCAGTTCCTCGTCGGTGACATCGCCGGTGAGCACCAGCGTCTTGTTGAGTTCCGCGGCGAGCCGCTCTGCGCCTGCCTTGCTGAATTCGATGATCTTGACGTCGTAGCGATCCTCTATCGCTTTGGCGAGCCGCCGCCCGATGTTGCCGCCGCCGCCGATCATGACGCGCTTGACCGGCTTGTCGCGGCGCCGCAGCTCGCGCATCACCCCGCGTATGTTTTCCGTGGCGGCGATGAAGAACACTTCGTCCCCCGCCTCTACGGTGGTGTTGCCTTCGGGGATGATGGGGCTGTCCTGCCGGAATATCGCTGCGACGCGCGTCTCCGTGTTCGGCATGAGCTGCCGCAGATACTGCAGCTCGTGGCCTACCAGCGGCCCGCCGTGAAAAGCGCGCACCGCCACGAGGCTCACCTTGCCGCCCGCGAATTCGAGCACCTGCAGCGACTCCGGAAACTCGAGCAGCTTGGCGATGTAGTCGGTGATGACCTGCTCCGGACAGATCGGCAGGTCCACGGCGAAATTCTCCGGCGCGAAGATCTCGGGATGGGACAGGTAATCGGCGGAGCGGATGCGCGCGATCTTGGTCGGGATGTTGAACATGGTGGCCCCCAGCTTGCAGGCGACCATGTTGGTCTCGTCGCTCTGGGTGACCGCGAGCAGCATGTCTGCGTCACGCGCACCCGCCTGCGCCAGCGTGGCAGGATGCGCCGCGTTGCCGCTAACCGTGCGCAGGTCGAAACGATCCTGGAGCTTCTTCAGTCGTTCGGAATTCGTATCGACGACGGTGATGTCGTTCGCCTCGGATACCAGGTTTTCGGCTACTGAAGATCCGACCTGGCCTGCCCCGAGTATGACTATTTTCAAGAATCGTGCTCCGCGTGATGCGCGATTTTATTCTGCCTGCATGCGGGCGGCTAGCTTGAGCGGTTCGCCGGCACTTCCCGACGCATCGACGCGAGCGAGCCTGCGCCCGCCTGTTGCTGTGGCATAATCACGGGCCCGCCTCAGGCACGTCAACTCGTTGAGCCGTATCTACTTTCCAGGCGACGTTCCGCAGCATGGCCGCTGTCGCCTTCCGCCGGCGGCAGCGCACCACCTCGCGCATGCGCTGCGACTCGCACCCGGCGATGCCGTGACGTTGTTCGACGGACGCGGCATAGAGTATGCCGCCGTCATCGTGCGTGTCGAGAGCGGCGAAGTCACGCTCGATGTCGCGCATGGGCGGAACGTGGATCGCGAGTCGCCGCTCGCCGTTACGCTGGCACAAGGCATATCGAGTGCCGAGCGCATGGATTACACCGTGCAAAAAGCGGTGGAGCTCGGCGTGGCGACCATACAGCCCCTTCAAACCCATCGCGGCATCGTTCGACTCGACCGCGCGCGTGCACTGAAGCGTTGCGCGCACTGGCGGGCGATCGCCGTTGCCGCGTGCGAACAGTGCGGGCGCAACCGCATCCCGGAAGTGCTTCCGGTGATGACGCTGCGCGACTGGCTCGGGCAGGGCACAGCGAACGAGGGCGAATTGCGTATCCTGCTTTCGCCGGACGCAAGTCTGGACCTGAAGGCGCTGCCGCGCCCGCACAACGGCGTGACTCTTGTTGCGGGCCCCGAGGGCGGGTTGAGCGCGGAAGAACGCCGCGATGCCGAACGCGCCGGCTTTGTAGCGCTCCGGATCGGCCCGCGCATCCTGCGCACCGAGACGGCCGCGCTGGCCGCTGTGGCCGCCATGCAGGCATTGTGGGGCGATCTCTAGCGCGACGCGCGTCGCGGGCGCTTTATTTCACACCCGTACTCGCATAACATGTGCTTGAAATAGCGACGGAATCTCGATTCGCGCCGCGCCGTGGCGCCAGGGAGCACAGCCATTTCCAGCAACGAGGACCTCGAAGCAGGGAGCGCTAAACCGGGACACGTGCCGGCACGCCGGCGGTTGCGCGCGCAGGACCGGTTCATCGACTGGTTCCAGTCGGCGGCGCCCTATATCCACGCTTTCCGGGGCAAGACTTTCGTGATCGGATTCGGGGGCGAGCTGGTGACGGACGGGCGTTTCGTCGATCTCGCCGTGGACCTCAATCTGCTTGCCGCCCTCGGCGTGCGGCTGGTGCTGGTGCACGGGGCACGTCCGCAGACCGACGACAAGCTCAAGATCCAGCGCCACCGCAGCCGCTTTCACCGCGGGTTGCGGGTGACAGACGACATTGCGCTCGCGTGCGCCATGGAGGCGAGCGGGCGGTTGCGGGTCGAGATCGAGGCGCTGCTTTCCATGGGACTGCCCAATTCGCCGATGGCGGGCGCGGACATTCGCGTCGCGAGCGGAAACTTCATCACCGCCAAGCCGCTGGGGGTGCTCGACGGCGTGGATTTCATGCACACGGGCGAGGTGCGCAAGGTAGACACGGTTGCGATCCAGCGCCGGCTGCAGGACGGCGAGCTCGTGCTGCTTTCGCCCCTTGGCTATTCCCCGACCGGTGAGGTCTTCAACCTCACGGTGGAGGACGTGGCATCTTCAACCGCGGGGGCGCTGAGAGCCGACAAGCTGATCTTTCTCATGGACACTCTGGGCGTCACCGGACGTCGCGGAGAGTTGCTGCGCGAGCTGACGGTGAAGCGGGCGCAGGCGCTGCTCGCGCGCGACTCCATTGCGGCGAACGATGTGCGCTTCTACCTCCCCGCTGCCGTGCGCGCGTGCCAGCAGGGCGTGAAGCGCGCGCATCTGATCTCCGGCCATCTCGACGATGCACTGCTCCTCGAGCTGTTCACTCATCGCGGCGTCGGCACGCTGCTCACGCCGGACCCGCTCGAAGTGCTGCGCCCCGCGCGCGCCGATGACATCGGCGGCATCCTGCGGCTGATCGAGCCGCTGGAGGCGGACGGCACGCTCGTCAAGCGCAACCGCAGCCTGCTCGAGCGCGAAATGAACCGCTTCGTGGTGCTCGATCACGACGGCATGGTCGTGGCCTGCGCGGCGCTCTATCCCTTTCCCGATGAACGGGCCGGAGAGCTGGCCTGCCTCGCCGTGCATCCGGACTTCCGCAACCAGGGCGCGGGTGAGCGGCTGCTGCGGGAGATCGAGGTGCGGGGGCGCCGGCAGAAGCTCAAGAAGCTTTTCGTTCTCACCACCCGGGCCGAGCAGTGGTTCATCGAGCGCGGTTTCGAGGAAGCCGGCGTGGAGGTGCTGCCCGGCGAGCGTCGCACCCTCTACAACCTGCAGCGCCGTTCCGTCGTACTGACCAAACGTCTTTGAGCCGAGCAGCGTACCGCACATGAAATTCGCGTTCACCGGCTCAGGCTGGTATTCACCGTCGTTGCGCGTGCGGCTGCTGCTCGCGGGCCTGCTGGTGCAGACGGTGATGCTCGCGCTGCTGATCGCCAACGGCATCAAGATCATGGACGAGAAGCTTGCCGAGCGCACTCGCGCCCATCTCGACGAGCAAAGGCAGTTCCTGATGGCCGTGCTCGCCCCGCCGGTCGCGGCGGGCGACTATGCGACTGCACAGGAGGTGCTGGAGCGGGTGCGGCGCGAAGACGGCATCGCGTATCTCGTGCTGCAGGACACTGCCGGGCGCACCGTCGCCGCGAGCGGGTGGGAGCGCGAGCGCGCCCTGCCTGCGCTGAAACAGGTGGCGTTCCACGAGCCCGGCGTTTTGGACACCGCGGTGCCGATCGAGATGGATGGCCGCAGTCACGGCATGCTGCGTTTCGGCGTATCGACCCGGTTCATGGAGCGTGCCCGCTCGGACCTGATCAAGGACAATCTCGCGATCGGCGTCGTCGCGCTGATTCTTTCCACGCTGACGATGGTGGGGCTGTCCTACTGGCTCACGCGCAGCCTGGTGCGGCTTACACGGGCAAGCGCGCAGGTGGCAGCCGGCGATCTCGACGTGCGCCTTCCGGTCGAGAGCCAGGACGAGGTGGGCCGGCTGACGCACGCATTCAATACGATGGCGGGCGCGCTCCAGGAGCGAATCCGCGCGCTCGCGGAAAACGAAGCCAAGTTCACTGCCATCGCGGATTACAGCTATGACTGCGAACTGTGGATCAATCCCGAAGGCAGGCTGATCTGGGTGAACCCGCGCGTTTTCGACATGTTCGGCTATACCCGTGAAGAATGCCTGGCGACGGAAAATTTTCCGGCACCGTTCGTGAGCGCCGCCGACGTGAACCGCGCCGTGCGCCAGGTGCAGAAGGCGCTGCGGGGCGAGACCGGGCAGGATTTCGAGTTCCGCGCGCGCCGCAAGGACGGCTCGGAATTCTGGGCGGCGGCGGACTGGCGGTCGATCTACGACACGCGGGGCGGCAACCTCGGCATTCGCATCAGCATCCGCAACATCGAGCAGCGCAAGCTCGCGGAGCAGCAGCTGGAGGCGAAGGTCGCGGAGCTGCGTCAGGCGCAGAGCGTGCAGCAGGAGGAGCACGCGCGACTGTCTGCGCTGCTGGCGGCGATGGACATCGGCATACTGTTCGTAAGTACTGACGACCGCGTGGTTTACGCCAATCCGGCATTCTCCCGCATCTGGATGATAGAGCCGGCGGTGAGGCTTATCGATTCCGCGCCCGGCGAAGTGCTGGCGCGCTCCGGGTGCACGCTGGCGCGTCCTGAAGAGCAGGGCCGTCACCTGCTGAGAAAGCCCGAAACAGGAGAACCGCTGGGAGTGCTCGAGCTGCAGATGGCCGACGGGCGCACCATTACCCAGCAGGGCTACACGGTCGAGGACGTGCAGGGACGGCCGGTGGGGTACTTGTGGCTGTTCGAGGACGTCACGCTGGAGCGCCAGACCGCGGCGCAACTCGTTTACCTCGCCGAGCGGGACGCGCTGACAGGGCTGTACAACCGCCACCGGTTCAACGACGAGCTGGGCAGAATGATCGCCGACGCACAGCGCAACGGCACGCGGCTCGCGCTTTTCTTCTTCGATCTGGACGACTTCAAGTACATCAACGACACCTTCGGGCACCGCGCCGGAGATGCCATGCTGATCCGGGTGGCGGGGGAAGTGGGCGGGCAGGTCCGGCGCAACGAGATCTTCGCGCGGCTGGGCGGGGATGAGTTCGCGATACTGGTGCCCGACGCCACCGACGAAATGGTGAGCGTGCTGGCGGAACGTGTCACGCGCTCGATCGCATTGGTGCGCTTCCAGTTCGAGGGGCAGAGCCTGCGCCTCACTTCCAGCCTGGGCATTGCGCTCTTTCCCGACCATGCCGACAACGTCGAGGATCTCATTTCCCGGGCGGACACCGCGATGTACCAGGCCAAGGATTCCGGCAAGAACGCCTGGCGCATCTACCGCAGCGACCTCGATACCACGCTGCAGATGGTGTCGCGCCTTTCCTGGAACGAGCGCATGAGCCATGCACTCGAGCACGGCCTGATGGACCTCCAGTTCCAGGGCATCTACGCGACGGGGGACCGGATGCTGTCCCACCTGGAAGTGCTGGTGCGCATGCGCGACAAGGATGATCCGGGCTCGTTTCTCATGCCCGGCCAGTTCATCCCGCACGCCGAGCGCTCCGGCAAGATTCTCGACATAGACCGCTGGGTGCTGCGAGAATCGATCCAGATGCTGGCTGAAGTGCCCGCGATACCGGGGCTCGCGGTCAACATTTCGGGACGCTCGTTCGGCGAGCCGGCGCTGCCGCGGTACATCGCCGATGAGTTGCGCAAGCGCAACGTCTCGCCGCAGCGCCTGCTGGTCGAGCTGACCGAAACCTCCGCCGTCTCAGACCTTCACGATGCGCAGCGCTTCATCGAAGCGCTGCGCCAGACCGGGTGCGGCGTGTCGCTCGACGATTTCGGCACCGGTTTTTCGTCGTTCGCGTACCTGAAATACCTGCAGGTCGACTCGGTGAAGATCGACGGTCTTTTCATACGCAATCTGCCGAGCGACTACGACAATCAGCTGTTCGTGAAGGCCATCGTGTCCGTCGCGCGCGGCCTGCGGCGCACCACCATCGCCGAGTGCGTCGAAGACGAGGAAACGCTCGAAATGCTGAAAGCGTTCGGCGTCGACGCGGTCCAGGGCTATTACTTCGAGAAACCCCGCAGCGATCATCCGCTGCTCGCCACCTCCTCACGCGCCCGGATCAGCGCGGGTTACAGGCGCGCTTGAACGAGTGGCGTCACAGTGGTAGCTTGGCACGCTTTCTGCAACGGTTCTGGAGATATCCGCTATGGCGCGCATGGTGAAGTGTGTAAAGCTCGGTCGTGAAGCGGAGGGCCTCGATGTGCCGCCCTATCCGGGGGCGCTCGGACGGCGCATTTACGAGAACGTGTCCAAGGAGGCGTGGAAGCAGTGGCTGGAACACCAGAAAATGCTGGTGAACGAGAACCGCCTCAATCTCGCGGACAAGAAAGCCCGCGATTACCTCGCGCAGCAGATGGAAAAACACTTCTTCGGAGGCGGCGCGGACATCGCTTCGGGGTACGTGCCGCCTTCGTCCCGGTAGCTGTCCGTACCGCCTCAGCGCGTCGCGCGGGGCTGGCATGCCGGCGATGAGCAAGGGCCGACTTTCCCCCGAACTTTATCTCAACCGCGAGCTCGGGCAGCTCGCGTTCAACCGGCGCGTCCTTGCGCTGGCGAGCGACCGCCGGCATCCGCTGCTCGAGCGCCTGCGCTTTTTGTGCATCGTCAGCGGCAATCTCGACGAATTCTTCGAGATCCGTGTTGCCGGATTGAAGGCGGAGATCGAAGCCGGCGCGCCGCCGATCGGCCCGGACCGCATGCGCGCCGAGGAGGTGTATGCCCGCGTGGCGCAGCAGGCGCACGAGATAGTGGCCGAGCAGTACCAGCTGCTGAACCGGGATGTGCTCCCCGGTCTTACCGAAGCCGGCGTGCGCTTTCTGCGGCGTGCCGACTTCACCGCGGCGCAGGCCGACTGGATCAAGTCCTATTTCGTGCGCGAGGTGATGCCGCTGCTCACGCCGATCGGGCTCGATCCGGCACACCCTTTTCCGCGGGTGCTCAACAAGAGTTTGAACTTCGCCGTGGAGCTGGAAGGCAAGGACGCGTTCGGCCGCAGCTCCGGAATCGCGATCGTCCAGGCGCCGCGCGTGCTGCCGCGCGTGCTGCGGCTCCCCGCCGGCATTGCCAGCGCCGAGTACGACTTCGTGTTTCTGTCGTCCATACTGCATGCGCACGTGGGCTCGCTCTTCGCCGGCATGCGGGTGCTCGGCTGCTACCAGTTCCGCGTGACCCGCAACAGCGAGCTGTTCGTCGACGAGGAAGAGGTGAAGGACCTGCGCACTGCGCTGCGCGGCGAGCTTCCTCACCGGCAGTTCGGCGACGAAGTGCGGCTCGAGGTCGCGGACAACTGCCCGCAACAGCTTTCGGATTTCCTGCTGGCGCAGTTCAACCTGCGAGAGGAGGATCTCTACCGGGTGGACGGTCCTGTGAACCTGGCGCGCCTCATCAACGTGCCGGACGGGGTGGCGCGTCCGGATCTCAAGTTTCCCCTGTTCATGCCGGGGCGGCCGCCGGGCATGGAAGAGGACATGTTCGCCGCAGTCGGTGCGCGCGATGTGCTGCTCTATCATCCGTTCCAGTCGTTCCGCCCGGTGATCGAGTTTCTGGAGCAGGCAGCGCGCGACGCGGCCGTCGTGGCGATCAAGATGACGGTCTACCGAACGGGCGCGGAGTCCGAGTTGATGGAGATCCTCATCGGCGCCGCCCGCAGCGGCAAGGAAGTAACGGTGGTGGTGGAGCTGCTCGCGCGCTTCGACGAGGAAGCGAATATCAATTGGGCGCAGCGCCTCGAGGAAGTGGGCGCGCACGTGGTCTACGGGGTGGTCGGGCACAAGACGCACGCGAAAATGGCGCTCGTGGTAAGACGGGAAGGAGACGGGCTCAAGCGCTACGTACACCTGGCGACGGGCAACTACCATCCCCGGACGGCACTGCTCTACACCGACTGGGGCCTGTTCACCTGCAGCGAGGAGTTCAGCGCCGACGTCAACAATCTTTTCATCCAGCTCACGGGGTTGGGCCGGGTAGCTTCGCTCAAGCGCCTATGGCAGTCGCCGTTCACGCTGCACAGGGAGGTGCTGCGCGCAATACAGACGGAAACCCGGCATGCGGCGGCGGGTCAGAGGGCGCAGATCATCGCCAAGATGAACGCGCTGCTGGAGCCGGATGTCATCGCAGCACTCTACGATGCGTCCAAGGCGGGAGTTTCCATCGACCTCATCGTGCGCGGCGTATGCGCATTGCGGCCCGGCATTCCCGGCATCTCGGACAACATAAGAGTGCGCTCGATCGTCGGCCGGTTCCTCGAACACTCGCGCGTCTTCTATTTCCACAGCAACGGGGCGGAGGACGTCTATCTTTCGAGCGCGGACTGGATGTATCGTAATTTTTTCCGCCGCGTCGAAGCATGCTTTCCGGTGCTCGATCCGGCGCTCAAGAAACGCGTCATCGCCGAGGGATTGAAGGCCTATCTCGACGACGAATGTCAGGCATGGGATATGGATCAGGATGGTAATTACCGGCTGAGCACGCCGCGTCGCGGGAAGGCCGTCGGCGTGCAGGACGCGCTCATAAACATGCTGGCGACACGCCAGGCAGGTCGCTGATGGACCTCATCCTGTGGCGGCATGCCGATGCCGAAAACGGCATCCCCGACGAGGCGCGGCGGCTCACCAGCAAAGGCCGGAAGCAGGCGGAACGCATGGCAGCCTGGCTCATGAAGCGGCTGCCCGCGGACTACGTCGTGCTGGTGAGCTCCGCCCGCCGCGCGCAGGAGACAGCGCGGGCTCTCACCGGAAACTTCGAAATTCGCGCGGAAGTCGGCACGCTTGCCACGCCGCACGCGATCCTGGAGGCAGCCGGATGGCCGCAATCCGACAAAACCGTGGTAGTCGTCGGTCACCAGCCGGTGCTGGGTCAGGCGGCAGCGCTCGCGCTCACCGGCAGCGTGGCCGACTGGAACGTGAAGAAGGCGTCAGTGTGGTGGCTCGTCCACCGGGAACGGGAAGACAAGACCTCGCTGCGCGCGGTGATGGGGCCGGATCTCCTATAGAGCGCCTCAGCCGGCGAGCGCCATATCGAAGGCGGGCTCTGTCTCTTCGATGCCGGGAATCTTCAGTTCCCGCCCGATGCGGTCCCATTCGTGCGCCTCATTGCCGAGGGCGCTCGCCGTGAGCGGGAAACGCTGCAGCCATTCCGCGTCGATGTCCAGCCGGAACCGCCGGCCTTGCGTTTTTCCCTGTAACGGAGGCAGCGCGATGTCCGCCCGTCCGCGGCAGAGGAGCGCCGCCAGGCGCAAGGCGAGGACCGCAGTCCAGTCCACCTGACCGTCGATACGATCGGCGACTTTTTTCAACGACCGGCGATGTGCCAGCACCAGGGCGGCGAGCCGCGTCTGCTCGTCGCGCGAGAAGCCGGGCATTTCCGCGTGTGTGATGATGTAAGCGGAATGCCGGTGGTAGCCGCTGTAGGCAACCGAGATGCCGATTTCGTGCAGCTTCGCCGCCCAGGCGAGGTAGTGCGGCGCCGTTTCATCGGCATCGGCGCCGGCAAGCTTGTCGTAGAGCTTCAGGGCGAGCGTGCCGACGCGCCGTGCCTGCGGCGCATCGACGTGGTAGCGCTGCATGAACTGCGCTACGGTGATGTCGCGCATGTCCTTGTGGTGGAAGCGCCCGAGCATGTCGTACAGCACGCCCTCGCGCATCGCACCTGCCGCAGCCACCATGGAGTCGACGCGCAGCTCCGACAACACGGCGTTCATGATCGCGACACCGCCGGGCAGCACCGGCACGCGGTCGGGCCGCAGCCCGGCGAGCTCGACCCGGCTCATGTCGCCGGCCTTGATGAGATGAGCGCGCAGGCGCTCCAGGCCTGCTGGAGTGATGGCGTCGCCGTCGAAGCCGTTCAGCTTGATGATCTCGGCGAGCGCCCGCGCCGTCCCGGAGGAGCCGGCGGCGTGCAGCCAGTTGCCACGCGAAAACCGGTTCACCATCGGCTGCAGTTCCGCGCGGGCGGCGATTTCGGCCTGCTTCATGGCGCCTTTCGTCACCTTGCCGTCCGGGAAATAACGCAGGCTGTAGGACACGCAGCCCATGAAGAGGCTGTCCAGCCGGAGCGGCTTGTAGCCGGCGCCGATGACGAACTCGGTGGATCCGCCGCCGATGTCCACCACCAGGCGCTTCTCGCGCGTTGCCGGAAGATGATGCGCAACGCCAAGATAGATGAGGCGCGCTTCCTCCCTGCCGGCGACGACCTCGATCGGGAAGCCGAGTGCGGCCTCGGCCCTCCTGAGAAAAGCGGCGCCGTTCTTTGCCACCCGCAGGGCATTGGTGCCGATCGCGCGTACTGCATGCCGGTCGAAACCGCGCAGCCGTTCCCCGAACCGCTGCAGGCAGGCGAGCGCCCGCGCCTGGGCCTCGTCGTCGAGCAGCTTGTCGGAGGTGAGCCCGGCACCCAGCCGTACCGGCTCGCGCAAGGCGTCGAGCGGATAGAGCTGGTCGCCCACCACGCGCGCGATCTGGCAGTGAAAAGAGTTGGAGCCCAGATCCACCGCCGCAATGGTGGAGTATTCAGTCATTGCGATATGGAAGATCCGCCGATTGCAGCGTGACAGTCCGCACGCCGCGCGCACCGCCCACCAGCAGAACGTCGGCGCCGCGGTGCGCAAAGAGGCCGTTGGTCACGACGCCCGCGATCCCGTTCAGCGCGGTTTCGACGTCCTTGGGCCGTGAGATGCGCAGTCCCCGCACGTCCAGTATCACGTTGCCGTTGTCGGTCACGAATCCTTCACGCCAGGCGGGGGTGCCGCCGATTTTCGTGATTTCGCGTGCGACGTATGCACGCGCCATGGGGATCACCTCCACGGGCAGGGGAAAGCGGCCGAGTGTTTCAACGAGTTTGGAGTCATCGACGATGCAGACGAAGCGCCGGGCCACGGCCGCCACGATCTTCTCTCGCGTGAGCGCACCGCCGCCGCCCTTGATCATGGCCAGCTCATGGTCGACCTCGTCGGCGCCGTCGACGTAAACGGGTATGTTTTCCAGGGTATTCGGATCGAGCACCGGGATGCCAAGCGCGGCAAGGCGGTCCGCAGTGGCCTTCGAGCTTGCCACCGCGCCCGAGATGCGGTGCCTGATACGGGCCAGTTCGGCGATGAAGAAGTTTGCCGTCGATCCGGTCCCCACTCCGATGATGCCATCGACGACGTGATCGAGCGCGGCGGCGGCGGCCGCCTTCTTCATCTCGTCCTGTGTCATGCGGCGGATGGTAAACGTTAAACACCACGGGGTAAACGGCGATGGCATCCGCCGGCCGGCTTACATCGCGCCACCATTCCTGATACCCTTACCGCTCACCGCCACGCTGTTCATGGAGAACAACGACTACCTCGAGCGCATCCTCAACGCGAGCGTATACGATGTCGCCATAGAGACGCCGCTCGAACTTGCGCCCGGCCTCTCCCGGCGCCTGCAGAACCGGCTGCTGCTCAAGCGGGAGGACCTGCAGCCCATTTTCTCGTTCAAGCTGCGGGGCGCTTACAACAAGATGTCGCGGCTCTCGCCCGAGGCGCTGAGGCGGGGCGTCATCACCGCATCGGCGGGGAATCATGCGCAGGGCGTTGCGCTCGCGGCTGAGCGGCTGCGCTGTGCTGCGACCATCGTCATGCCGGTCACCACCCCCCCGATCAAAATCGAAGCGGTGCGCGGGCGCGGCGCCAGGGTGATACTCCACGGCGATACCTATGACGAAGCGCATGCGCACGCGCGCAAGCTCCAGCGCCGGCATCGTCTCACCTTCGTGCATCCCTACGACGACCCCGACGTGATCGCCGGCCAGGGCACCATCGGCATGGAGATCCTGCGCCAGCACGCGAAGCCCATCCAGGCCATCTTTGTGGCGATCGGCGGCGGCGGCCTGATCGCGGGCATCGCCGCCTATGTCAAGCGGCTGCGCCCGCGGGTGCGCATCATCGGGGTCGAGCCGCAGGACGCGGACGCGATGTATCGCTCGCTCAGGGCCGGCCGGCGGGTGAAGCTCGGGCAGGTTGGGCTGTTCGCGGACGGCGTCGCGGTCAAGGAGGTCGGCAGGGAGACGTTCCGCCTGTGCCGCGATCTCGTGGACGAGGTGATCCGGGTCGATACCGACGCCATGTGCGCAGCCATCAAGGACGTGTTCGAGGACACGCGGGCCGTGCTGGAGCCGGCCGGCGCGCTCGCCATCGCGGGCGCCAAGGCGCATGTGGAGAAAACAGGCGTCCGCGGCAAGACGCTCATCGCGGTGGCGTGCGGCGCGAACATGAACTTCGATCGGCTGCGTTTTGTCGCCGAGGAGGCGGAACTCGGGGAGGCGCGTGAAGCGATTCTCGCGGTGACCATCCCGGAGCGACCGGGGAGCTTCAAGACTTTCTGCAGTCTGATCGGGCCGCGCAACATCACCGAGTTCAACTATCGCTACGCGGACCCGAAAGAGGCACACGTCTTCGTCGGCGTGCAGGTACACAACCGGGAGGAGACCGCGGAGCTCGTTCGCGCATTGAGGCGTCATGGTCTGAAAACAATCGATTTCAGCGACAACGAGCTCGCGAAGCTGCACATCCGTCATCTCGTGGGCGGGCATGCGGCGACCGTGGAAAACGAGATCCTGTACCGCTTCGAGTTCCCCGAGCGGCCCGGGGCGCTCATGCATTTCCTGACCGCGATGAGCCGCGGCTGGAACATCAGCCTGTTCCACTACCGCAATCATGGCGCCGATTACGGACGGGTGCTGGTCGGCATGCAGGTTCCCGCGCGCGACAAGAAGAAATTCCAGACTTTCCTTTCGGAAGTCGGCTATCCCTATCGCGACGAGACCCGCAATCCGGCCTACGAACTTTTCCTCGGCTGAACGGATAAGAGCGCCTGACATAACGAAGCGATGACGATGCTGCATACGATGCGTATCCTCCTTGCCGGCGCGCTGCTCGGCCTGGCAAGCGCCCCGGCCTGCGCGGCAGGGCAGGACGACGACTTCCTCGCGGCGCGCGAGGCCTTCCGGACCGGCGATGCCGCCAGGGTGGACCGCTATGCGCAGCGGCTGAAGGGCTACATCCTGGAGCCGTATGTCGCGTACTGGCGGCTCCGCATGCGACTCGACAGTGCCGATCCTTCGGAATTGCGCAGCTTCATCGGCGCGAATCAGGACAGCGCCGTTTCAGAGCGGCTGCGCATCGACTGGCTGAAGGCGCTCGGCGCCCGGCAGCAGTGGGATCTTTTCGATGCCGAATTCCCCAGGCTTGCGCGCGACGACATCGAGCTTACCTGCTATTCCCTGCAGTCCCGGATGCGCAGCGCGCCGACGGAAGCGCTCGCCGCCGCGCGCGCACTGTGGTTCGTCGGCCGGGATTCGCCGGAGAGTTGCGCCCCGCTTTTTGGCGCGCTGGTGGCGGGCAGGCAACTGCGGGAAGACGAGATATGGATGCGCATCCGTCTGGCGCTCGAGGCGGGGCAGGTGAGCGTCGCCCGCCGCGCCGCGGATTATCTGCCGCCCAGGCAGGAGCCTGATCACAAGCTCCTGGGCGCCATCTCGGCGAACCCGCGTGCCTTCCTCGACCGCAAAAGCTTCGATTTCAAGAATCGGGCAGGCCGCGAAACGGTCATGTTCGCAGTGCATCGCCTTGCCCGCAGCTCGCCTCAGCAGGCCGCCACGCACTGGACCCGGCACGAGGAGCGATTCGCAGCCGAAGACCGCGCCTACGTCTGGGGTCTGCTCGCGCAGTACGCGGCGATGCGCCACGATCCGAGCGCGCTTTCCTGGTTCGAGCGCGCCGGGGACCTGTCGGACCTGCAGCTCGCGTGGAAGGCCCGCGCCGCGCTGCGTGCACGCGACTGGGCGACGCTGCTTGCAGCGATCGATGCGATGACCGAACGGGAAAAGAGCGACTCGGGGTGGCGCTACTGGCGGGCACGCGCGCTCGCGGTGCTGGGGCAGCCCGAGGAGGCGGAAACGATCTTCCGGTCGCTCTCCCCGGAATTCAGCTTCTATGGCCAGCTTGCGACCGAAGAGCTGGGACAGCGGATCGCCAATCCGGCCGCGTCATTCAGGCCCGCCGCGAGCGACATCAAGGCGATGAGCGCCCAGCCGGGCGTCCGGCGCGCCCTGGAACTCTACCGGCTCGGATTGCGCTTCGATGGCGTGCGCGAGTGGTTGTGGACCATCCGCAATTTCGATGACAGGCAACTTCTGGCTGCCGCCGAGGTCGCCCGTCGCGCAGAACTGTACGACCGCGCGATCAACACGGCTGACCGCACCGTCTCGCTTCATGACTTCGAGCTGCGCTATCTCGCGCCGTATCGCGACATACTGAAGCCGCGCGTGAGCGAGCTGGGTCTGGACGAAGCCTGGGTATACGGCCTCATTCGCCAGGAGAGCCGCTTCATCAGCGATGCCCGCTCCAGCGCCGGGGCGAGCGGCCTGATGCAGCTCATGCCGAACACCGCCCGCTGGGTGGCGAAGAAGCTGGGCCTCAAGGACTGGCGCTGGACCCAGGTGACGGAAATCGATACCAACGTGAGTCTCGGGACTTACTACCTGCGCCATGTCTACGATGTACTGGACGAGCATCCGGTGCTCGCGTCCGCCGCCTACAATGCAGGGCCGGGCAGGGCGCGGGCGTGGCGTCCCGGTAGCGCGATGGAAGGCGCGGTCTATGCCGAGACCATACCGTTCAACGAGACGCGCGACTACGTGAAACGGGTGATGGCCAACACCAGCTACTATGCCCACGCCTTCAGCCAGGAACTGCAGTCACTCAAGCAGCGCCTGGGGATCATCGGGCCGCGGCTCCCTGACCGCGAGGCGGCGCTGGGCGACACGCCGTAGCGGCGGAAGGATCCGCAAGCCTGCGGGTTAAAATATCCGCGTGAAAGTCACGACCATCTGCCTGTTCGGTGGCAGCGGCTTCGTCGGGCGGCATATCTGCCATCGCCTCACGGCGCGCGGCTACCGGGTTCGCGTTCCCACCCGCGATCGCGAGCGCGCGAAGGAACTGCTGCTGCTGCCGACGTTGGATGTCGTGCCGGCCGACGTCCACGATCCCACCGACATAGCGCGCCTCGTGCAGGGCGCGGATGCCGTCGTGAACGTGATCGGCGTGCTGCACGACGGACGCGGCCGCCAGAGTTTCGAGGAGGCGCACGCGGGACTCGCTCGCAAGATCACCGAAGCGTGTCGCGAAAGCGGCATCCGGCGCTATCTCCACATGAGCGCGCTCAATGCCGACCCCGCCGGCCCGAGCGCCTACCTCCGCTCCAAGGGGGAGGCGGAAAGCATCGTTCGGGCTTCACAACTGGACGTGACGATCTTCCGGCCCTCCGTGATTTTCGGGCCGGGCGACCGTTTCCTGAATCTCTTCGCGTTCCTGCAGCGCCTGCTGCCGGTTGTGGTGCTCGGCAGTCCCGGGGCGCGTTTTCAGCCGGTGTTTGTCGAGGACGTGGCGGACGCCTTCACGGTGAGTCTCGAAGACGTGCGCGCCTTCGGGCAGAGCCACGATTTGTGCGGCCCCACCGTATACGCACTACGCGAACTCGTTCAGTACGCGGGAAAGACGATAGGACGCGCGCGTCCCGTGATCGGGCTGAGCGACCGCCTTTCGTACTGGCAGGCTTATGCGATGGAATGGCTGCCGGTAAAGCTGCTCACGCGGGACAATTACCACTCGATGAAGGTTGACAGCGTGTGCCGGTGCGACTTTCCCTTCGGCATGCGGCCGACCCCGCTGGAAGCCGTCGCGCCGGGTTGGCTCGGCAGCCGCACGCCGCGCTCGCGTTACTTTCGTTACCGCAACCAGGCGGGCCGCTGACCCGATGGCCGAAACAGCCCGCCGCGCGTCCCGTACGGGAGTCGTTGCGTCAGCCGGCATGGCGTGATTGGTGATGAAGATCTACACCGTGGGTGGCGCCGTCAGGGACGAACTCCTTGGTCTCCCGGTCAAGGATCGCGATTACGTCGTCGTCGGCGCAACGCCCGAAGCGATGGTTAAGCTCGGTTTCAAGCCGGTAGGACGCGAATTTCCCGTTTTTCTCCACCCGAAAACGCACGAGGAATATGCGCTCGCGCGTACCGAGCGCAAGGTGGCGCGGGGCTACCACGGGTTCGAGTTCTACGCCGCCCCGGACGTCACGCTGGAGCAGGATCTGGCCCGGCGCGATCTCACCATCAATGCCCTTGCCCGGGACGAATCCGGCGTACTCATCGATCCGTTCAACGGTATGGCGGACCTTGAGGCCGGTATCCTGCGGCATGTGAGCCCGGCCTTTGCCGAAGACCCGGTGCGCATTCTGCGCGTTGCGCGGTTTGCCGCCCGCCATGGGTTCGCCGTCGCACCGGAGACATTGGCGTTGATGCGGCGCATGGTCGAATCCGGCGAAGCCGACGCACTGGTGCCCGAGCGCGTGTGGCAGGAGCTTTCGCACGGATTGATGGAAAAGAAACCTTCGCGCATGTTCCGGGTCTTGCGCGAGTGCGGCGCGCTCGCCCGGATCGTCCCCGAAATCGACGCACTGATCGAACGCTCCGGCGCAGAGATGCTGAACGCGCCGGATGTCGTTGCGGAACAGGAGCGCGCGCTCGAAACGCGCTTCGCCGCGCTGGCCCGCGCGCTGGACCCGCTGGCGGTCGAATCGCTTGCGGGACGGCTGAAGGCTCCCGCGGCATGTCGCGAACTGGCGATGCTCGCTGCGCGCCACGGGAACGTCATCGTCGACGCTAAGGAACTCGATGCGGATGCACTGCTCGACGTGCTCGAGCGCACCGATGCATGGAGGCGGCCGCAGCGCTTCTCGGACCTCGTTGCCGCAGTGCTTGCGGCCGAACCGGAAACGGAGCCGGTGCAGGCGCTGCTGGAGCGGGCAGTCCAAGCCGGGGCGGCCGTGGATGGCGGCGCCATCGCGCGCGAAGCTGCGAGCGCCGACGAAATCAGGCAGCGCCTGCACTCGGCGCGACGCGAGGCGGTTGCGCGGACGCTTAACGATTCAAAAGGAGCGAAATGATAGATCTCTACACGTGGACGACGCCCAACGGACGCAAGGTCTCGATCATGCTGGAAGAACTCGGGCTGCCCTACCGCGTTCACCCGATCGATATCGGCAAAGGCGATCAGTTCAAGCCGGCGTACGTCGCGATCAATCCCAATTCCAAGATCCCGGCGATCGTCGATCCAGATGGACCGGGCGGGGCGCCGATACGGATGATGGAATCCGGCGCGATCCTGATCTACCTCGCCGACAGGAGCGGGAAGCTCCTTCCAGCATCCGGCGCCGACCGCTACTCGGTCCTGGAGTGGCTGATGTTCCAGATGGGCGGGGTGGGCCCGATGTTCGGGCAGGTGCACCATTTCTTGCGCGCTGCGAAGGAGCCGGTGCCCTACGCCATAGAGCGCTACACCAAAGAGACGAAGCGGCTTTACGGCGTGTTGAACGCCCACCTGGAGCGCAACGAGCATCTCGCGGGCGACTACTCCATTGCCGACGTTGCGACCTACCCCTGGGTTGCGCGCCACGAATGGCACAAGACCGATCTCAACGACTTTCCGCACGTTAAGCGCTGGTTCGACGCCATCTCGGCGCGCCCGGCGGTACGGCGCGGCATGAAAGTGCCATCGTGACGCGTGCGACGCGCCGGGTCCCTTCTACGAGCCCAAGGCGCCGGCGCGGGCCGATCTGTGCACGTGGATTAACCTCAGCCGTCAGTCAGGAGTGAGGACCGCCGCGCCCCGGAGACGTCCTTCCCGCAGCCGGGCAAGGGCCGTATTCGCCTGATCGAGCGCAAACCTCTCCACGCTCGTTCGCACGGGAATGGTGGGCGCGAGCGCGAGAAATTCCTCGCCGTCGCGTCGCGTGAGATTGGCCACCGAGCGCACCACACGCTCGCCCCACAGAAGGTCGTAGGAAAAAGCCGGAATCTCGCTCATGTGGAGGCCGGCGCAGACCACCGTTCCGCCCTTCACGGTCGCGCGCAGCGCCGCAACGACCAGCGCGCCGACCGGGGCAAAGATGAGCGCAGCAGCGAGCGGCTCGGGCGGCGCGGACGTCGAGTCTCCGGCCCACTCGGCGCCCGACTCGCGGGCGAAGCGCTGCGCGTCCGCATCACCCGGTCGCGTGAACGCGTAGACGCTGCGGCCCTGGTACCGGGCCACCTGCGCGACGATGTGCGCCGCTGCGCCGAAGCCGTAGATTCCCAGCCGCCGCGCATCGCCGGCCATGACCAGCGCGCGGTAACCGATGAGCCCTGCGCACATGAGCGGCGCAGCCGATACATCGTCGTAGCCTGGCGGGATTGCGAAACAGTAGCGTTGATCGGCGAGCGCATACTCCGCATAGCCGCCATCGACGTCGTAGCCGGTGAAGCGCGGCTGGTCACAGAGATTTTCGCGTCCTTCCGCGCAATAAGGGCAGCGGCCGCAGGTGTGGCCCAGCCACGGCACGCCGATTCGTTCTCCGATTTCGAAGCGCTCGACGTTTGCGCCGCACTCCACCACTACACCCACGATTTCGTGCCCGGGAATCAGCGGCAGTTTGGGACGGGCCAGGTCGCCATCGGCGACGTGCAGATCGGTACGGCACACGCCGCAGGCGCGAACGCGGAGCACCAGTTGGCCGGGGCCGGCGCGGGGTGTCGCGACATCGGCGAGGCGCAAAGCCCGGCCCGGCGCGTCGAGCAGCATTGCTTTCACAAGTATCAGCCGCCGCCCGGATTGCGCGCGTAGCGCTGCAAGAACCTCACGATGTCCTTTGTCCGGAGTTCCGGCGCGGTGCGCAGCTCGGGTGGACCGACGATGATGTTCGCCCACGCCATGTGCTGTTTCATGCGTTCCACGACAGCCGGCCATTCCCGGCTCGTGTGCTGCTGCGGGTCCGGCGCGGCATGGCACTGCGAGCAGGCGATGCTGAACATCTTTCCGGCTTCCGTCCTGAGGCCGGGGTGCGCGGGATCGATTTCCTTCTGGCTGTGCTTCTGCAGATAGCGGTTGAGCACCGCGATTTCATCCTGCGTCGGGGCCTGCACGCCGGCCATCATGTCCTTCATGAGCTGCCCCAGGTTTCCTTTGCCGTGCATGCGCCACACCATGCGCTCGACCGTGGTCGTCCACTTGTCCGCGGTGTGCATCTGCGGGTTGGGCAGATGATGGCACTGGACGCAGTAGCGGGCGGCAAGGCGCGCGCCCTCCGACTGCGGTTCCGGCAGCTGCTCGGGCGTGACCGCCGGCGGCAGGATGCGCTCCAGCATCCTGCCATGCGGGCTCTGCGACCACAGCCGCTGTGCCTTCGCGATCTCCGGCGCGCTGGTCGTATCCGCTGCATGCACTGCACAGGCAAGAAGAGTGAGAGCCAACGCCGCCGGCAACGCGCGGCGCAACCTCGACAATACGCTCACCCTGGACGTGCTGTGGGCCACGCAACGATGATAACCCACGCGCTCAAGGCACAAAATACCGTGCTCCCTGCCACAGCAGAACGAACGCGATGAGGAACAGGATCTTGCGCAACAGACGGCTGTAGGTCTGGGTGCTGATGCGTTTCTGCAGGCGGCTGCCCGCATACATGCCCGCAAGAGCGATGAGCGTGAGCGGAATGTTCGCCAGCGCCGCCGATAGATCGATCTCGCCGGCAGCACCGAGCGTAGCCGCCTGCACCACCTTGCCGCCGAGAAAGCACAGATTCAGTATCTGCGTCATCACGGTCACTTCCACGCCGAGCAGCACGAAATAGATCAGCAGCGGCGGCAGTGAATTGTTGACGCTGCCCGAAAAAAAACCGCCGGTCAGGCCGAACGCGCATTGCGAAAGGCGCGGGTAACGGGTGAGCCAGCTCCAGTCCAGGCGCGCGAGGTTCTGCTGGAACAGGTAGGCGAGAATGATCAAGGCAAGCAGAAGGCGTATCGGTTCCTGCGGCGCCACGATCAGAAACCGCGCGCCGAGGAAGGAGCCGATCAGAACGTAAATCGCGACCGGCCAGTAGCGTCCGAGGCTCGCGCGCCAGTTTCCGCCGCGCACGACGCTCAGGAGATTCACCACGAAGTTCGGCATGAGATTGAGGATGATCGCGGTCTTCACGTCGGTGACGAGCACCAGCACCGGCGTGGAGATGGTCGGGAAACCGAAGCCGAGCGCACCTTGGGTAACGCCGGCGGCCAGGATCGCCGCGCCTGCCGCGAGCCACACCGCCCAGGTGAGCGTGATCTCCGCTTCCATGCCGTCTAGAGGGTGTGCCGCTTGTCGCCGCTGCGGAAGCCGAGGAGCGGCTCGGCAACACCTTTGCCGAGGGCGATGACCTTGAACAGTTCGCCCATCTCCGCCGGACTGGTGAGCTTGTGGACTTGCGCGGCAAGCGGCAGGTAGGCGCGCGCATCGTCCGGCGGTGTACGGGCAACGAGGTCCGTGACGCCGCAATCGATCAGGAATTGCGCCTGACTGGTATAGCCCAGCAGATCGAGTCCGCCTGCGCGCCCCGCTTCCGCGACCGCCGTGAAATCGATATGGCTGGTGATGTCCTGCAAACCCGGAAGGAAAAAAGGATCGTCATGCGCGCGATGCCGGTAGTGACAGCGCAGCGTGCCCTGCGTGCGCTGCGGGTGGTAGTATTCGTGCCGCGGAAAACCATAATCCACGAACAGCGCCGCACCACGTCGCAGCACGCCGGCGAGCGACATGATGAAACCCTGCGCGTGGCGCTGCACCTCGGAACAATAGCCCTCGCTCGGGAACCATACCGCGTCCACCCGTTTCGAGAGCGCTTCGTCAAGCGGCCGCAGACGCCACACAAAAGCCCTGTCCGAGAGCGCGACGCCGCGCTCGTGCAGGCCGCCGCCGGAACGGCAGATCAGCGATACCGGCATCGCGTCCAGTACTTCGTTCCCCAGTACGCACCCGTCAAAAGCAGGGGGCAGCTGATTGAGCCAGGCGATACGCTCCATGAGATGCGGCAGGCGCCGGGCCAGCGTGTCGCGGCTGCGGCGCCGCAACTCCGGTGAAAGCTCGAGCATCAGATAACGCGCCGGCAGCGCATCGAGGCGCTCCAGTTCCGCGAGCAGTGAAGCGGCGAGGGCGCCCGACCCGGCACCGACTTCCAGCACTTCGTTTCCCGCGACGGCGAGCACTTCGCGAACCTGGTGCGCGAGCGCTTGCCCGAAAAGATCGGAGATTTCCGGCGCGGTGACGAAATCGCCGTCGGGCCCGAGCTTACGCGCCCCTGCCATGTAGTAGCCCAGGCCCGGCGCATAGAGCGCCAGCTCCATGTAGCGTTCGAAAGCGATCCAGCCCCCGGCACGCTGGATCTCGTCTGCGATGACGGCGGCGACACGGGCACTGTGGTCGCGTGCGTCTCGATCAGGCTCGGGCAGGCTCATCCGCGTTATGGTGGTTCAATCCAGTAAAATTCGCAAACTCGATGGTCATTGAAGAGGAAAGGCGCAACGTGCCGTCCGCGCTCGAGGGCAAGGTCGTACTGATCACCGGCGGGGCCCGGCGGGTCGGCGCGGCGATCTGCCGGCGACTGCATGCGACCGGCGCGCAGGTGGTGATCCATTACCGCGCTTCCGCCGCGGAGTCGCGTGCGCTGGAGGCCGAACTGAACGCGCAAAGACCCGGTTCGGTCGCCCGGCTGCAGGCCGACCTGCTGAAGCTCGCGGCGCTGAGCGGGATGGTGAAGGAGATCCTGCGGATATTCGGCCGCCTCGATGCGGTGGTGAACAATGCTTCGAGCTTCTATCCTACGCCGGTGGGCGAGATCAATGAGCAGGTCTTCGACGATCTGATGGGAACCAATCTCAAGGCGCCGCTCTTCCTGGTGCAGGCGGCTGCGCGCGAGTTGCGCCGGAATCACGGCTGCGTCGTGAACATCGTCGATATCCACGCCGAACTGCCGATGAAGAACCACGTCGTCTACAACGCCGCCAAAGGCGGGCTGCTCGCCCTCACGCGATCGCTTGCGCGCGAGCTTGGACCCGAGGTGCGGGTGAACGGCATCGCCCCCGGTACGATCCTCTGGCCGGAGAACGAAATGTGGCAGGACGAAGTCTCGCGTCAGCGCATCGTCAACCAGACGGCGCTGAAGCGCATCGGCGAGCCGGACGACGTCGCAAAGGCGGTGGAGTTTCTCATCGCCCAGGCGCCCTACGTGACGGGGCAGGTCATCGCCATAGACGGCGGGCGCAGCCTGAGCGTCTGAACTGTAGAGTGAAGCGCGAAGCAGCGCATTGAATCGGGCCGAATCATGGAAACGCACATCATTCGCACGGAACCGCGCAGCACGCGCGAACGCAAGCAGGCGTACGAAGCGAACAAGCTTGCAAAACGCCTGCGCCGGCTGGCCGGTCAGGCCATCGCCGATTTCGACATGATCGGCGAGGGCGACAAGGTCATGGTATGCCTTTCGGGCGGCAAGGACAGCTATGCGCTGCTCGATATCCTGATGCATCTGCGCGAGCACGCGCCGGTCCGCTTCGATCTGGTGGCGGTGAACCTCGATCAGAAGCAGCCCGGCTACCCGGAGCGTGTGCTGCCCGGGTACCTCGACGGTCTGGGCGTGCCGTACCGGATCGTGGAGCAGGACACCTACAGCGTGGTGAAGCGGGTGATACCCGAGGGCAGAACGATGTGCTCGCTCTGCTCGCGGCTGCGGCGCGGGGTGCTCTACCGGGTCGCCGGCGAACTCGGCGCAACGCGCATCGCGCTGGGCCATCACCGCGACGACATCCTCGAAACGTTTTTCCTGAACCTGTTCTACGGAGGGACGTTGAAAGCCATGCCGCCGCGGCTGCTCTCGGACGATGGCCGGCACGTGGTCATCCGCCCGCTCGCCTATTGCGAAGAGCGCGATCTCGCGGCTTATGCTGAAGCGAGGCGGTTTCCGATCATTCCGTGCACTCTGTGCGGCTCGCAGGAGAATCTCAAGCGCAGCGAGATGAAATCGATGCTCCGCGAGTGGGACAAGCGCTACCCCGGCCGCCTGGAGACCATACTGACCGGCTTGCAGAACATCCGGCCGAGCCGGCTCCTCGATCGGCAGCGGTACGACTTCAAGGCGCCGGCAAGGCCGTAACCCTTCTTTCGATACGCAAACGGCACGCAGCTTCAGCCCGGTGCCGTCCGGCCGGGCTATCGGCCGGCAGGATTTGTGATTGTCAAAGTAATTTTGACATGCTAGCCTCGCGGCCGAGACCATGAACTGCGCTGAACGACTCGTCCAGCTTTTCGGCAGCCAGGCCGAGCTCGCGCGACGCTTGCGGCTCGATCGCGCCGTCGTGAGCAACTGGATCAAGTCGGGCTATGTGCCGGCCCGCTGGGCGATGGAGGTGGAGCACATCACCGGCGGCGGGATCAGCGCGCTCGAGGTTCTCAACGAAGCCAATTCGATCAAGCCGATCCGGCTCAAGTCGCGGCCGGACGGCGAAAACTTTTTCGGATCCCCGCTTACCGGGAGTGACGCCATGAGCAGCTACGCGCCGGCCAGACGCATCAGTTCCTTCCATCCTCCACAGCGCACGCTGATGGGTCCCGGGCCGACCGAGATCCATCCCCGCGTGCTGACCACCATGAGCCAGCCGGCGATCGGCTATCTCGATCCGATCTTCGTCGAGATGATGGAGGAGCTGAAGGCGCTGCTGCGCTACGCCTACCAGACGAAGAACGCGCTCACGTTTCCCATCTCCGGCCCCGGTTCCGTCGGCATGGAGTATTGCTTCGTGAATCTGGTGCGCCCGGGAGACAAGGCGGTCGTCTGCCGCAACGGCGTCTTCGGCGGACGGATGATCGAAAATGTCGAGCGCTGCGGCGGCGTCCCGATCGTCGTCGAGGACAAATGGGGCGAACCGGTGGATCCGCAGAAGCTGCAGGACGTGCTCAAGAAGAACCGGGGCGTGCGGCTGGTGGCGTTCGTGCACGCGGAGACATCCACCGGCGTCCTGTCCGATGCGCGCACGCTGATCGACATCGCGCACCGGCACGATGCGCTGGCCATCATGGACGCGGTGACATCGCTGAGCGGCTCGCCGGTGCTGGTGGACGAGTGGTCGGTGGATGCGATCTACTCGGCGAGCCAGAAGTGCCTGTCCTGCACGCCGGGCCTCTCGCCGGTCTCGTTCAGCGACCGCGTGGTGGATTACGTGAAGGCGCGCAAGGACAAGATCCACAGCTGGTTCATGGACATGAATCTGCTGCTCGGCTACTGGGGCGCCACCACGCGCACCTACCATCACACCGCGCCGACGAATTCGCTGTTCGCACTGCACGAGGCGCTGCTGCTCATCCGGGAAGAGGGGCTCGAGAATTGCTGGGCGCGCCATCAGCGCCACCACACCGCGCTCAAGGCCGGCCTCGAAGCGATGGGACTCAGGTTCCTGGTGAAGGAGCAGCATCAGATCCCGCAGATGAACGCGGTGATGTGCCCGGAAGGCGTGAACGAGGCGGAAGTGCGCAAGACGCTGCTCGGCGAGTTCGGCCTCGAAATCGGCGCGGGGCTGGGTCCGCTTGCCGGCACGATCTGGCGCTTCGGGCTGATGGGCTATTCGTGCCGCCCGGACAACGTCATGCTGTGCCTCTCGGCGCTCGGCTCGGTCCTCGACGACATGGGCTATCCGGTGCACGTCGGCGATGCGGAAGCGGCCGCGCACGGCGCCTATGCGTCCATGCACGCCAAGGCGGCACAGGCCAAGAAGAAATCGCCGGCCAAAGCTGCCGCGTAGCGGAACATCAGGGTTCTACTCGGACACGACCGCCACGCCCTGGATTTCCACCATCATGCTCGGGCGCGCAAAGCCCGCGACGGTGATGAGTGCGCTGGCCGGATATTTTCCGTCGGGAAATGCTTCCTTACGGATCTCGATGAAGCGGTCGCCGTAGCGGGCGTCGATGATGAACACCGTCATGGTCACGATATCGGACAGCTTGCCGCCCGCCTGCGCCAGCGTCGCCGCGATGTTCCTGAACGCCTGGCGCGCCTGACCGTCGAAGTCGCCGTCGAGCGGCTGGTCGGTACCGTGCAGCCCGCCGTGTCCCGCGATCCACAGCGTGCGCCCGCCGCGCGTCTCCACCACGGGCGAGAACGCCCGCTGCTGCTGCCACGTTCCCGGATGGTAGGTTCTGTTCATGGTCTTGCTCCGGCCCGCTTAAGTAACTCAAATCGTGTTTACGTCGGTGCGCTGCCAGAAGATGACCCGCCGCCGCACGACCGTGATGAGGACGTTGAGCGCCACACCCATGACGCCGAGGATGACCAGTACCGCGAACATGCCGGCCACGTCCATCGTGTAGTTCATCTGGATGATGAGGTAGCCCAGCCCCGCCTTGGCGCCGACGAATTCACCCACGATCGCGCCGAGCACGGCAAGCACGATCCCGATCTGCAGCCCGGCGAAGATATAGGGCAGCGCCTCGGGCAGCCTCACCAGGAAGAACGTTTTGGTGTGCGAGGCGGTCAGCGCGTGCATGAGTTCGAGCTTGTCGGCCGAGGCGGACTTGAGGCCGACGATGGTATTCACCAGCATCGGGAAGAACGAGACCAGCGCGGCGATGATGATCTTGCTCTCGATGCCCAGCCCCACCCACACCAGAATGAGCGGGGCGATCGCGATCTTGGGCAGCGTCTGCAGCGCGACGACATAGGGATAGATCGTCGCTTCGAGCAGGCGGATCTGGCTGATGAGCGTGCCGAGCACGAACGCCACCGA
>JBQTHU010000178.1:0-12932 GCA_052389535.1 Betaproteobacteria bacterium
ACCGGCACCAAGGTACTAGTACCTATGGCCCTGCCGCCCCGCCCCCAAACGGCCTAAATTAGCCTCCTCAGCCCAGGGGCCGCGCGCCCCATATTCCCGGGAGAGGAGCAATGGCAACCGAAAGCGCGAAATCAGGCGAGGCGGTCTCTGCCCCCGCCGCAAGCGAGGTCCTCAAGCTGCACGACGTCCTTTCGGGCATCCCGCTGGATGGGGCCGATTCCGCGGGCGCATACATCACCTTCCAGACGATCGGCGGCAGCACTGTCATCAGCGTGGACGCGGACGGTCCCGGGCCTGGCCAGCCAGTCCCGGTGTTGACGCTTGCCAACGTTACCGGCAAGACGCTGCAGGATCTGCTGAACGATGCGCCGCTCCAGTGTTAGGGCAGCAGTTCAAATACCCGAACAATGAGCATAGGCAACAGATCACGGCTGGCCAATCAGTGCCGCGAGTGCTGTGACAAAAATCACAGACGGCACCAAGGTAGCGATACCAATAGACCTCACATCAGGCGACGAATTTGAGCAGTATTTAACACGGGGTGGGGCGCGCGGGCGCTCAACAAGAACGAACAGTAACTGACAGGGGAAACACGATGGCGACCAATAACGGCGGCAAGTCGGCGGGATTTCTCAATTCTCCGGCAAGCGACGGCGGTTCTTTGATCTCGGGCGGCGGCGCGGCCGCTGCGCCGGCGGAACGCCTGCTTACCAATGTGAGCGGGCTCGTTTCCGCGAACGCTGCGGCACAAGTGCAGCCGGACGTGATTGACGTCACCACGCCGATCGTGGTGGCGCAAGCGGCTCCAGGTGCACAAGGCATCGCAGCCATCCCGGCTGGCACCACCACCGGAAAAATCGTCGGCACGATTACCGTCGTGGTTGGCGATGTCAAGATCATCGGCATCGATGGCGTCGTGCGTATCGCGCAGGTCGGCGACAAAGTTTCCTTCAAGGAGACGATCACCACCGGCGCCGATGGCATGGTGCATATCAAGCTCGAGGATGGCCGCCTGCTCGACCTCGGCTTCAATTCCAAGGTCGCGCTCGATGCGGACCTGCTCGGCCCCGAGGGCGGCACAGGAACCGCCGGTGCCACACCTCCGCCGTTGGACGCTGCCGCTGCTGCAGCGGGTGCGAAGCCCGCCGCCTCGGACGTTTCCGCGTTGCAAGCAGCGATCGCGGCCGGTGCGGACCCGTCGCAGGTCGCGCAGGCGCCCGCGGCCGGTGGTGCGCCGGGCGCCGGCGGTGCGGATGGCGGTGGCAGTCATCAACCCGTCGTGCTGGACCAGGCAAATACCACCGGCGAAGTGACGTCCGGATTTCCCACGCAGGGTGCCTCGATTGCATTCCCCGCGCCGGAGTTCCAGCTTCTCGAGGAAGAGACGGAAGAGACGCCTCCCGGGGTCTCGATCAGCATACAACCCAAGCCCGATGATCCGGAGATTCCGGGAGACAACGGCGTTGTCGTTTCCGGAAATGCAGCGAGCGTCGTGGAGGGAACCAATGGTGACATCACGAAGATCGTCAACTTCGTTATCACGCTGAGTCAGTCCTTCACCCAAGACGTCCAGGTCACCTATCAGATCATCGGCGGAACGGCAACGCCCCTCACAGACTTTGACGAGGCCGAGAACCCCGACGGCAATTTCACCCACACGATCACGATACCCGCGGGTCAAACAGAAGTCATTGTTCCCGTTCTAATCGTTCAGGATCACCTCGTCGAAGGCGATGAGACCTTCAATGTGGTTCTCACTAATGCGGTAAACGCGTCGATCAATCCGGATGCCAGCTCCGTTGTTGTCACGATCATCGACGATGACGCGCTTCCTGTGGCGAACGCCGATACCAACTGGGCGCAGGAAGACGTGGCCGACGCGAGCGGCAATGTGCTCGAGAACCAGTCGCATCCCGGCGACCCCAGCGCGACGCTGTCCTTCGCCGATGTGGCCGACACCGATTTTGAGCCGCTGATCGTATCCACGGTGAACGGCAGCGCAGCCAACGTCGGCGAGGCTATCGCTGGCACGTACGGCACGCTTACCCTGAACGCCGACGGCACGTATACGTATACGCTGAACGATGCGCACGCCGATGTGCAGGCGCTCGACGACGGCGAGACCCTGAGCGAGAGTTTTTCGTACACCGTCAACGACGGCTTCAACGTCGATTCGAATACCACCACGCTGACGATCACCATCTTCGGCACGAACGATGCGCCGGTGGTGCGCGGTGACTCCACTCGAGTATCGGAGGAGGGATTGGCCGGCGGTATCCCGGATACCAGTGGAAATGACGATGAAACCAATGCTGCCGTGGCCAACGGCACGATCTTCGTGTCCGATGCGGACAACGAGGCGCTCACCGTAACGCTGAGCGCGCCATCGGACGCGCTCACGTCGAACGGCGAAGCGATCAACTGGTCCGGAGCGGGGACGAACACGCTTGTCGGGTCTGCAGGCGAAAGCACGATCGTCACCATCACGATCAATAACTCGGGCAGCTACACGGTTACGCTGTCGGGCCAGATCGACCACATCGAGGACGAAGGCGAGGGCGATCTGTCCTTCACTGTCGGCATCAACGTGTCCGACGGCACGGCAACTACTCCGACGACCTTGGTGGTGACGGTAGAAGACGACAGTCCCAATGCGTCGATCCAGGTCGAAGAGGTGGCTGTCACGCATGATGAGTCGGCCAACTTGCAGGATGACGATGTAGCCAATCTTTCATCGTTGTTCGGCGCGGTAGCCAATACGGGCGGCGACCTGGAGGGCTACGCGCAGAGCGATGGCGCGGCAGTCAGTTCGGCGAGCCTCACGGGCGGCGATCAGGAAGGCGCCACGACGGAGTTCTCGCTGACTGTTGCTGGTGACGGTACGACGGACTTGCAGACGACGGACGGTCAGGCGATCACGCTGGTGCTGGAGGACGGCATCATCGTGGGTCGTGTTGACACGGGCGAAGGGCTGGGAGAAGCGGCCTTTGCGGTGACGATCGATGCGGACACGGGGGTGGTGAGTGTCGCGCAGTATCTGTCGCTGCTCCACCCGGATTCGCCGGACAACCATGATGAGACGGTAGATCTGGCCAATGGCCAAGGGCTGAGCTACGTCAACGCCGTGGTGACGGTGACCGACGGGGATGGGGACGTTGACACCGATGCAGTGGGGATCGGCAGCCTGATCCGGTTTGGCGATGACGGTCCTTCGGCGACGATTTCGACGGTCAACGGCGCGATGGTGGTGCACGACGAGACCGCCGGGGTGCAGGCCGAGGACGACGATGTGGCCGACCTGTCGGCGCTATTCGAGGCTGTGGCCGACAAGGGTACGGACCTCGAAGGATATGCGCAGAGCAACGGCGCGGTGGTGAGCGCTGCGGGCAGCACGACCGGCGAGGACGAAGAAGGCGCGACGACCCAGTTCTCGCTCGAGCTTTCGGGCGATGGCTCCACCAGCTTGCAGACCACCGATGGCCAGGCGATCACGCTGGTGCTGGAGGACGGCATCATCGTGGGCCGTGTTGACACCGGTGAAGGGCTTGGAGAAGCGGCCTTTGCGGTGACAATCGATGCGGACACGGGGGTGGTGAGTGTTGCGCAGTATCTGTCGCTGTTCCATCCCGAGTCGCCGGACAACCATGACGAGTCGGTGAATCTGACTGATGGCGAGGGTGGCAGCTACATCAATGCGGTGGTGACGGTGACCGATGGTGACGGTGATGTCGCCACCGACGAAGTGGCCATCGGCCATCTCGTCGAGTTCGATGACGACGGGCCGTCGGCGGAAATCGAACTGACGGGTGGCGCTGTCATCCTGGATGAGTCGCTGGGACTGGATGACGCCGATACAAACGCGGAGGATGACGACGATGTGACCGGCAACCCGTTCCCGGCTGGCTATGGCACGCCGATCGGTCTCGCGACCGGATCGCTGGTGAGCGGTGAGAGCGGCGCTGCGGGTGAGGACGAGGAAGGCGCAACGGGCACCTTCGCGCTCAACGTCATCGGCTTCGATCCGGAAAATCCCGATGTTGGGATCGATTCCGGGCTCAAGACTACCGATGGCACGACCGTTTATCTATTCGAAGACGGTGACAATGTGGTTGGCCGTGCTGGCAGCAGCGAAGGCGAGGTCGTGCTTGCGATTCAGATCGACGGCGAAGGCAATGTAACCGTCGCGCAGTATGGGTCGCTGCAGCACCCCACGTTCCCCGATAACTACGATGAGCCGGTTTCGATCCAGGCCGGTGTTCTTCAGGCGGTAGGGACGGTTACGGACGGAGATGGCGATACCAGCCAGGTGACCGCCGATATCGGTGGTGCCATCGTTTTTGAGGACGACGGTCCGACGCTGACGGTGACGGCGGACTCCGAGGGGCTGTCGGTACTTGATCTGAACGTGGACGAGACGGTGGGTGATGACCGTGCCAATGCGCCGGAGGTGGCGGACGGCAACGCGGACGATGCGGGTCCTGGACTTGGGCAGCGCACGACGGCGATCAGCGGGGGTCTGACTGAGCTGTTCACGGTAGGCGGGGATGCGGGTTCGGACGGTGAGGCTTCGGTCAATGGCACGTTGAGTTTCGTGTTTACGCAAGCCGGTCCGCTGGCGACCAATCTGAGTGCGACCGACGGTGGGGCGATCTCGCTGGTGCTGGCGTCCTCGACGCTGATTGAGGGCCAGGACGAAGACGGTCACGTGGTGTTCACGATCCAGATCGTGGGTGCGCCGGGAGCCGAGCAGTTGCAGTTGACGCAGTTTGAGGCGATCGATCACGGTGCGGACAATCCTGACCTGTTTGACGAGGTGGCGGAGCTGCTGGCCACCGAGGGTGGGGTGCAGTTGCAGTATGAGGTGACGCGCACCGATGGTGATGGGGACGCGATCACGGTGGCTGATCAGATTGATCTGATCACGAGTCAGGATTCGTTCTTCTCGTTCGATGATGATGGTCCGACGCTGACGGTAACAGCCAACGCGGCCGACCTGGCGCTGGCGGAATTGGATGAGTCTGAAGGCGCGGATATCTACGCTGCAGGCGAGGCGGCCGATGGCGGGAACGTGGACGATGCGGGCCCCGGACTGGGACAGGTCGGCACCGCCGCGGGTGCGCTGGCGGGGCTGTTTACTACAAGCAAAGATGTCGGTTCGGACGGAGAGTCAGGCGATACGCAGACGCTGAGCCTGGTGCTGCTCAACGGTTCCGGAACCGAGGTGACGAGTCTGGCGAGCAATCTCAGCGTGTCGGACGCAGCAGGCAGTTTCGCCGACGATACGATTGATCTGGTACTGCTGGGCAACACGGTATATGGCATGGTCAACGGCGGCACAGATCCGCTCGGTGCGGATGCCGATGAGATTGCCTTCACTGTGGTGCTCAATGGAACGGATCCGGCGACGGCGACGCTCACCGTGACGCAGTTCATGGCGCTGGAGCATGGTGACATCACCAAGTTTGACGAAAACCTGGTGCTGTCGATGACGTCCGGGCAGCTGGGCGTGAAGCTCACCCGCACCGTGGTGGATGGCGATGGGGATGCGGTCACCAAGTCGGCAGTGGAGAACATCACCAACGAGATCAGCTTCGATGACGACGGTCCGGCCGACTATGCGCCGCAGGACCAGAAGATAGTCAATCTCGGCGGGGGCGTTATCACCGGTTCACTGAATGCCGTTGCCACCGCTGGCAGTGATGGGGTGCAGTCGGTCATATTTTCCAGTTTCTTCGACGGCACTGATTCGATCACCGAAGACGGAATCACGAGTCTCACTACGGGTTCCAACTTCACGCCGATTTACGTGTACGGATTTGGGACGGATACGTTGACGGGAACAACCGACTCCAATCCGCTGGACGGCATCGACGACGGGATAACCGTATTCACGGCTACCCTGATTCCGGGCACTGACAGCTATGTATTCAACCTGGTCAACCCGATCAATAACGGCTCTGGTGTGGATTTGACCGGGGTGGGTTTCGCGGAATCGGGCAACAAGGACTTCAACGCCATCGATGTATCCGTTGCGACTGGCATGAATACCCCGAACGATGTGCTGTTTTCGGGCTACGTGAAAAATGCGAATGGCACGTTCGGTTCCATCGGCACGGTCAATACGGCCCAGAACTTCCCGGGATCGATCGGCGTAAACAACCAGTCGATGAACGATGGCGAGGTGCTCGGCATAGATTTCGTAACCGACGTGGTCATCAACTCGGCATCTGGTGACGAGACGTATGACTATGGCGTCCATTACACGGTCAACGACTTCCAGTTCTCCATCGTTCAAGTGGGGGGTGGCACGCCTGCGAATGGCATTGAGGTTTGGCTGCGGGCCTACGATGTCGCCGATGATGATCCGGCGGGCACCAGCAACGTCACGCACTTTAACGAGATAACGCCTAGCCGGGATACTACGGCGTCAGTTCCGGCTGAGACTCAGGTCGTGATTACCTCAATCTCGGTGAATGGGGTGGCGCTCGACCTGAGCTTGCTCCAGACCGACGGCAATGGCGGGTATCGGGTCGACGGGCTTGACCTCAACGATGTGATCCTTATTCATACCGAAAACGGCTTCGAGAGAGTCGAGATAGAGAATGCGATTGCGCCCAATCCGAGCAGCCTGAACGGCGAAAGCTTTGACCTAGGCAATTTCGGTTACTTCGTGGAAAACATCGGTACGCCGCTTAATCTGCAACTCGGCACTACATTGACCGATGGCGACGGCGACACGGCGACCGGGACCATCGACCTGGACCTCGACCCTGCTGCATTGGCCAACACGATAAGTGGGGGCGCGGGCGACGATGTGCTGCTTGGAGGGAGCGGTATTGATAACCTGTCGGGTAATGCCGGCGATGACATTCTCGTTGGCGGCACCGGTAACGATGTACTGACAGGTGGCGTGGGCAGCGATACTTACAAGTACACCGCGCTCGCAGAGGGTACCGATACGATTGCCGACTTCAACATTGCCGCGCCAGGATCGGGCGCGGACGTACTCGACATCAGCGCGGTACTCGATCTGCCCGGCAATACGTGGGCCGACGGAGGCGACGTCAATGCCGCCGTGGCGAGCGGCAACCTCAGCTTCGCGAACAGCGGCGGAAACATTCAGGTTACCGTCGACATGAACGGCGGCGCTGCGGGGGGAAGCGTGACTGTTGCAGTGTTGCAGGGAGTGGCCTTTGTATCAGCGGCTGATGCGCAAAACAAACTGCTCGACAATATCAAGCTGGATTGACGACTTGGTTGGCCCGTTTCCAGGCCGAAGCCCCGCACTTGTTGCGGGGCTTTTCTCTTCTTCCCTCGGTTCGATGCGGCGATGAATCGCTACTGAGGCATCGTGGTCGTGGATGAAGCGGGGGGCACAGTGTGGCCCTAGCGGAGGCAGCGCACGCGCACCGTCACCGCCGCGCCGCGCGCCGCGATGTCGGTATTTTCGAGCCTTGCGGAAGCATCCGACGCCGTAAAAGAAGCGCCGTGCGCCTCGAGAAAAGAGCGCACCACGTCACCGCGGATCGCGAAGTTGATGTTCTGCGGCAGGTCACCCATGCGCTGGGCCACCTTCAAAGCATCGAGCTTCGAAACCACCACGCCGATCACGTTGCCGGCCTGATCGAACACCGGCCCGCCGCTGTGGCCGCGCTGGATCGGCACCGAAATGTGCATCTGGCCGGGATTGCCGCGAATCCCCGCCGTAGCGGCCACGTGCCCGAAACCGACGCTCGGCGCCAGCACTCACCAGAGGACTACTCCACAACGGTAACCGACTCGGTCCCCATCGGGTCCGTCTGACCGCGATAGACGCCGGCACAGCGTAAGGCACACGAGTTGTTCTGGTGAATATGTGCAATGTCTGGTAGACTGTAGATAGCAAGTAGTTTTGTCCGGTTTTTGTAGCACGTGAATTGTCCGCCTATTGATTGGTAAGGTTGAGGCCGCGGGCGGATTACGCGGCTGCCTTTAGCTTGAGCAATCGACCCTTGGCGTCATAGCGTGCGAGCTGGCGCGGTCCATGGAAGATCGCCAAGGTACGATCAGGATATTCGTGCATGTGGACGGTGGCCTTCACGTAATGGCAGCGATGGGTGTCCGGCGGGATCTGCAGGATGAGCCCGTTGTAGCGCACGGTATTGTCGTTGGCGACGCTGCGGGTGTGGTGCAGGCACAGGATATCGGCCAAGCCCTGGCCGATGAAGGGCACGAAGGCGCTGCCCGAGTCGGCGGGGGCGATGCGAAAGCGCCGATTATGGGCCGGCAGATAGGTGCGCGCGAGGAAGCGGTTGGCGGCCGCCATGGTGGTGATACCGGCCAAGGCCAGTTCCTTGGGCAGCCTATCCTGCAGCGTCTTGAACAGCCGCTCGCTGCGCCCGCGCGCTTGCGGCGAATAGGCCGCGATCAGCTCGATGCCCAGTTGGTCCATGGCGCGATGAAATTGCGTGCGGTGGCTGGGGTCGACCTTGCCGCCCGCCTTGGGGGTGAGGAAGTAATGGCTGCCGCGATCGACGTAGAGGCTGGCGAACAGGCCCTTGGTTTCGATCACCTCGCGCACCGCGCGAAAGCTCGACATCGTGCCTTCTTCCTCGACGAAGAACGCCGAGTAGATGGTGTTGTCGGCATCGTCCATGGTGACGATGAGATCCCACTGGCAGCCGGCCACCCATTCATAGCGGGAGCCGTCCTGGTGCAGCATCATGCCCGGTAGGGGACGGCGCTCGCGACGCTTGCGGTGTGCGCCGCGGCGTTTGGCCTTGGGCACCAGCCCTGCTTCCTGCAACACGCGCTTGGTCCAGGTGTAAGAACGCTCCACAGCGTGCGCCTCGGTCAGCTTCTCGTGAAAGTGCTTGGCGGTGAACCCGCCGTAGCGCTTGCGGTAGAGAGCCTGAACCTTGAGCACCTCGTCCACCGGCGCACGCCTTGCCGAGACCGCGCCAATGCGCTGATCGATGAGCCCCTCCAGCCCCTCGGCCTCATAGCGGCGCGTCCAGCGCCGCATGGTGCGAACGTCCACGCCCAAAATCTCCGCCGCTTCCTCCTGCATCAGCCGACCAGCCTGCCAACGCCCATACACCTCTTCAAAACGCATCTGTCGAATCTCCTGTAGCACCCTTGTCCGTTTCATCTCGCTCCCCTTTCGGAGGCTAGTGAACCGGACAAATGACCTGCTACATAGACCGGACAAATGATGTGCTATCTACATGCAATGTCTGGTAGACTAGACTAAACCTAGTTCACTAGAAGATCATATGGCTACCATCAATATTCACGAAGCCAAGACCCATCTCTCGCGCCTGGTCGACGAGGTCAGCGCCGGGAAAGAACTGGTGATAGCGAAGGCCGGGAAACCGCTTGCCAAGCTCGTTCCCATACGGGCCTCGAAAGCGGTGCGCAAGCCTGGATACTTGAAGGGCAAGATCAGGATTCCGAGCAATTTCGACACACCCCTCCCCGAGGATGTGCTGAACGCATTGGAGGGGCGCCCTTGAGGCTGCTTCTCGACACGCAAATCTATCTCTGGTACCTGGCCGACTTGCCGAAGTTGTCCAAGGAGGCGCGCGCTGCGATTGATGACGCGGATGAGGTGTTCGTGAGTGCGGCGTCCATCTGGGAAGCCACGATAAAGGTCGCGATCGGAAGACTACGGGCGGCGCCTGCAGATCTCGTCGCCGGGATTACTGCCAGCGGTTTCGTCGAATTGCCCGTTTCAGCAAGGCATGCTGCGGCCGTGGCTGTGCTTCCAGCCCATCACCGCGATCCGTTTGACCGCATGCTCATCGCGCAGGCGCTTGATGAACCGATGCGATTGCTGACGGCCGATGGCTTGCTGAAGGTTTACTCGGATCTCGTCACGCTGGTATAAGGGCTGTTACTGCGCCTGGGTGGCTGTCGAAGACGCCGGAGTAACCGTCGAGCCGTCGCGGAGGCAGCGCACGCGCACCGTCACCGCGGCCCCGCGCGCTGCAATGTCGGTGTTCTCGAGCTTGGTGGATGCATCCGATGCGGTAAACGACGCTCCATGTGCCTCGAGAAACGAGCGCACCACGTCGCCGCGGATCGCGAAATTGATGTTCTGCGGCAGGTCGCCCATGCGCTGGGCCACCTTCAAAGCATCCAACTTCGAGACCACCACGCCGATCACGTTGCCGGCCTGATCGAACACCGGTCCGCCGCTGTGGCCGCGCTGGATCGGCACCGAAATCTGCATCTGGCCGGGATTGCCGCGAATGCCCGCCGTAGCGGCCACGTGCCCGAAACCGACGCTCGGCCGCGTGCCCAGTACCGCCACCAGCGGATACCCGACGACAGTCACGGACTCGCCCAGCTTGGGCACGGGGTCCTTGCGCAGCAGTGCGGCCGCGGGGAATGATTCCCGCACCGTCAGTAGCGCAAGGTCATTGGCAGCGTCCACCGTTTGCAGTGCAGCCTTCAACCGGCGGTTCGCATCGTCGATGACTTCATATGAATCGCACTGGCGGACGACGTGCTGATTGGTCAGTACCAGTCCGTCGCGGCTGACAACGATGCCCGAACCACTCGAGCTTCTCACTGTGGCCTTCGGTTTCGCGGCGGCCGAGGGCTTATCAGCGTCAGGTGTGGTGCCGGCGCCCGATTCCGCCAGCCGCTCGCACGCGAGCTTCATCGCCTCCGCCATGTCGGATCCCGCCTGAGGCGCCGCGAACTCCGACTTCGCGATCTTCTTCTGCACGTCGCGGTGGGTGAGCTTGCGGTCCTCGCCGTAGTACTGCGTGACCGCCGTGACGCCGGTGCGGGTAGCGCAATCGGCGATTACGATGAGGCGCGTCGTGAAATATTCATTGCCCACCGGATCGGTCTGCCCGTCGCGATAGACGCGCCGCAGCGTGAACGACGAGAAGTTCTTCTGCGGCTTGACCGAATCGAGATCGACCATCGCCTTGTATTCGGCGGGCGAGGGCAGGGACTTCCACTCCACAGCGGCCGCCGCGCTCGGCACGAACACGAACAAACACCACAGCCAAATACGCATCTTCCTCCTCGCCCCACCGGCGAGCTGACTTTAACCGGTATTCTAAAGACTAATGTAAGATACCGCTCGGCCCGGGCGCTGAACGGCACGAGGCACACAGGGGGAGGGCGGCCGTGAAAAAAGCGCCTGATGCGTCGTCAGGTCAACGCCTGTTCCTGCAGGCGGCAGCGATCGTTCTTTCGACGTTGCTGGTTGCGGAGAAAGCCTACGCCGAGTGCGGGGGCCTGCAGGAATGCATCGCCATTTCGATCAATTCCGCCGTCGCGCCGTTCCATTCGCTTGATGGCATCAACCGCCCCGCGCCGACCATCGACTTCGGCAATCAGATCGCCGCCACGACGAGCGCCTCGCGCACCATCTTCGTCGCCGGGGTGAGCGGCCCCGCAGGCACGCGCGCCACGCTCAATTCCATCTCGCTCAGCGGTGCCAACGCCGGCGACTTCATGATCACGGGCGGCACCTGCACCCCCGGCACGCCGACGCTGCTCCACGACGGTGCGCAGACCGCGCAGATTTCGAATGCATGCACGATAACGGTTGCATTCCGGCCGGCCGCGGTCGGTGTCAAGAACGCGCAGGTCGATATCGTCACCGCCGCCATCACGCGCGTCGCTCCGCTTACCGGCACCGGCACGCCATCGCCGACCGGACCGGGCGCCGCGGCGGCATCTCTCACGGTCCAGGTGAATTCGTCGGGAACGCTGGACCTCGCGCCCTTCATCACCGGCCCCGTTACGGGTGTCGCCATCGTCTCTGCGCCGGGTCATGGAAGCGCCACCGCGAGCGGCACCTCGGTCACGTATACGCCGGCCCAGGACTATTTCGGCCCGGATACCTTCGCCTATGCGGCGTTCAACGCGTTCGGATCATCTGCGCCGGCGGTGGTAACGGTCACCGTGGCCGATCGCCCTGATCCGTCGAAGAACGCCAACGTGATCGGGCTGCTCAGCGCTCAGACACGCGCTGCACGGCGCTTTTCGCGCGCGCAGATTTCCAATTTCCAGCGCCGCATGGAGTCGCTGCATCGGGGAGCGGCTCCGGCGGGCGAGGCGCGCGCTCAGCTCGGCGTTCACCCTTCGACAAGCTCAGCGCGAACGGTGGATGCGATGGGCGTACACGCCTCGACAGTCCCAGCGCGAACGGTGGATGCGATGGGCGTTCACGCCTCGACAGGCCCAGCGCGAACGGACGCGAATCCATTCATGCTGAGCGGAGCGGACGCGAAGTCGAAGCACGATGGACTTGGCTCACTGATGCTGAGCACCCTCAGCGCCGCATCGAATCAATCCCTCGCCCTCTCATACAGCACCAACGGCAGCGGGTCTGGCACGAGCGCCGACACCGGTCTCTGGATCGGCGGCAACCTCACCTTCGGCACGCGTGAGCCGACCAACGACGGCAGCAGCATGCGCTTCCGCACCGACGGCGTGAGCCTGGGCATCGACCATCGCTTCAGCGACCGCCTGGCCCTCGGCCTGGGCGTGGGGTACGCGCATGACCGCACCGACATCGGCACCGAGGGCACGCAAAGCCGCTCCAGCGGCGCATCGGTCGCGCTCTACGGCAGCTACCAGCCTACGCCCAACACCTTCATCGACGGCCTCATCGGTTATGGCGACCTCAAGCACGATACCGACCGCTACGTCGCCGCGGTGGACGATTTCGCACGCGCCGATCGCAGGAGCGACCAGTTCTTCGCCTCGCTCGCCGCGGGATACGAGTTCCGCCGGAACGGCGTGCTGCTTTCGCCTTACGGGCGCCTCGACTACGCGCTCGATCGCTTCAAGCAGGCAACCGAAACCGGCGCAGGACTGAATGCGCTGACCTACTTCGACCAGGACGTGAGGACGCTGCAGCTCGCCCTCGGCCTGCGTGCGGAATCCGGCCACTCAACCGGTTTCGGCTGGGTGATGCCCCG
>JBQTHU010000179.1:0-23713 GCA_052389535.1 Betaproteobacteria bacterium
CGCTGGGCCGAGATCAAGGACTGGTGGCGCACGCTCTACGAGCAGGGCTGGATTGCGCCCAACTGGCCGCGCGAGCGCGGCGGCATGGGGCTCGATGCCGGCAAGATGGTGATCTACCTCGAGGAGATGGAGCGCCGCGGCGTCGCCCGCGCCCCCGATCAAGGCATCACGCAGGTCGGGCCGATCATCATGAAGTACGGCAGCGCCGCGCAGCAGGCGTACTACCTCCCGCGCACGCTCTCCGGCGAGATCATCTGGTGCCAGGGTTATTCCGAGCCCAACGCGGGATCGGACCTCGCGAGCCTGCAAACCTCCGCCGTTCTCGACGGCGAGCACTACGTTGTCAACGGCCAGAAGATCTGGACCACGCTCGCGCACGACGCGACGCACATCTATCTTCTCGCGCGCACCGATCGCCAGGCGAAGAAGCAGGAAGGCATCAGCTTTTTTCTCGTCGATCTGAAGACCCCCGGCATCGCCATCCGCCCGATCCGCAATCTCGCCGGACACGAGGAGTTCTGCCAGGTCTATTTCGACAACGCGCGCATTCCCGGAGACACGCTCGTCGGCGCGCTGAATCAGGGCTGGACGGTGGCGAAGGCGCTGCTGTCGCACGAGCGGCTCAACATCGGCAGCCCGCGCCGCCCGCAATACGCGCTCCATCGCCTGGAGATGATCGCCCGCGCGAAGGGTTTACTGAACGATCCGGGATTCGTCGACCGGTTCGCCGCGCTCAAACTCGACATCGAGGATCTGGGCGCGCTGTATGGTCGTTACGTCGAGCAGGCGAAACGCGGCGAGCTGCTCGGGCAGGACGTGTCCATACTCAAGATCTGGGCCATGGAGACGTGGCAGCGTTTGACGGAATTGCTCGTCGAAACCGGCGCGGAAGAAGGCGTCATCGCGGGCGTGCAGGAGGTCGCGGGCGTCGAGGCGGACTTCCTGAACCCGTTTTACTACGCGCGGCCGGCGACGATCTACGGCGGGTCGAGCGAGATCCAGCGCAACATCCTCGCCAAGTATGTGCTCAAGCTGCCCGGCTGAAGCCGGGACGGTTTCGCGAATCAGTCGCGCTTTTCGGACAGAGTGCGCTCGATGCGGCGCGCGAACACCGTCATTTCCTTCGCGGCCTGCTTGTCGCCTTTCGCTTCCGCGACTTGTATGCCTTCGCGGTAGGCGGCGAGCGCCGCACCCGGCTGCCCGCTGTCGTTCAGCGCGCGTCCGAGCAGTTTCCACGCCGCCGAATAGTGCGGATCGCAGGTGAGCGCCGCGCGCAGGTGCGGCACGGCGCCGGCCGCATCGCCGTTCTTGAGATACTCGTTGCCGAGACTGTAGCGCAACAGCGCATTGTCGCGCGGGCCGCCGAGCAGCTTCTCCAGATTGACGATGGCGGCGCTCTTCATGCGGCTTAAGATTTGAATTCCGGTGTCCGGCGCTTCATGATAGCGCACCCTATGCGGGTCCCACAGTCTCCAGGAGAGTGAAATGAAGGCTATCGTCCATACCGATGCCGCACCCAAGGCCATCGGCACCTATTCGCAGGCGATACGTTGCGACGACACCGTTTACTTCGCCGGCCAGATCGGGCTCGATCCGAAAACGATGGAACTCGTTTCCGGCGTCGAGGCGCAGATCCGGCGGGTATTCGAAAACCTCAAGGCGGTGGCGGTCGCTGCGGGCGGCGGCATGGAAGATATCGTGAAGCTCAACGTGTATCTTACGGATCTCGGCAACTTCGCGCGCGTCAACGAAATCATGGCAACGTACTTCGCCGAGCCCTATCCCGCGCGCGCTGCCCTGGGCGTGGCCAGCCTGCCGCGCGGCGCGCAGATCGAAATCGACGCCATCATGGTGCTGCCCAGACGGCAACGCGACAAGGACTAGGCTGGATCGCGTCGCGGCATGATGAGCAAAGCATCCGGACGCACCGGTGTGGTGGGCGAGCGCCCGGCGGCGAGCATGACGCCGCGTCGCACGAAGAGCGCTCAACGCAGCCTGTGGAGCGAGCTTACGCCGGCGACGCAGACGCGGCTCGCCAGGCTCGGCATCGCAACCGCGTTCGATCTCGTGCTGCACCTGCCGCTGCGCTACGACGACGAGACGCAGCTCTACCCGATCAGTGCCGCGCCCGCCGGGCAGCCGGTACTGGTCGAGGGCAAGGTAATCGAGTGCGACGTCAAGTACCGGCCGCGACGCCAGCTCGTGTGCCACGTCGGCGACGGATCGGGCGTGCTGACGCTGCGATTTTTCAATTTCTATCCGAGCCAGTTGAAACAGCTTGCGGCCGGCACGCGGGTGCGCGCGTTCGGCGAGATCCGTCACGGCTTCTTCGGCGCCGAGATGGTGCATCCCCGGTATCGCGTGGTGCACGGCGACGCGCCGGTGTCGCAGACGCTGACCCCGATCTACCCCACCACCGCGGGGCTCGGGCAGGAGGCGCTGCGCAAATTGATCGAGCGCGCGCTTTCCGAATGCGAGCTTGGCGACACTCTGCCCGAGGCCATGACGGCACCGCTCGGGCTGCCGCGCTTTCCGCAGGCCGTGCGCTATCTGCACAATCCACCGCCGCGTGCGCCGCAGCAAGCGCTGGTGGAGCGCCGGCATCCGGCCTGGCGCCGCATCAAGTTCGACGAGCTGCTCGCGCAGCAGCTTTCGATGCGCCTGCACTACCAGCGCCGCCGCGCGGCGGGCGCGCCGCCGCTCAAGCTGCTCGGCGGTCTCACGCGTCGATTGCTGGAGCGCCTGCCGTTCAAGCTGACGCGGGCGCAACGCAGGGCGCTCGGCCAGATCCAGCAGGACCTCGCACGCGCGTATCCCATGCAGCGCTTGCTGCAAGGCGATGTCGGCAGCGGGAAGACGGTGGTGGCGGCGCTCGCGGCGCTGCAGTGCATGGAGAATGATTTCCAGGTCGCGGTGATGGCGCCGACCGAAATCCTCGCCGAGCAGCACTTCCACAAATTCGCCTCGTGGGTGCCCGATGCGGCGAACGACCTGGTGTGGCTTTCCGGCAGCCTGCGCAGGAAGGAGAAGGAACAGGCGCTGTCACGCGTCGCTTCCGGCAAGGCGAGGATCGCGGTGGGCACGCATGCGCTGTTTCAGGACGAGGTGCGCTTTCACAAGCTGGGACTCGCGATCGTGGACGAGCAGCACCGTTTCGGCGTGCACCAGCGGCTCGCGCTGCGCATGAAGGGGGCGCGCGCGGACGAGGGCAGGCAGCCGCACCAGCTCATGATGAGCGCGACGCCGATTCCACGCACGCTCGCGATGAGCTACTACGCCGATCTCGACGTTTCCGTCATCGACGAGATGCCGCCGGGGCGCACGCCGGGGGCGACCAAGCTCGTATCCGAGGCCCGTCGGGACGAAGTGATCCGCCGCATCCGCGACGCCTGCATGGCCGGCAGCCAGGCGTACTGGGTATGTCCGTTGATCGAAGAATCCGAGGCGCTGCAACTGAAAACCGCGCTGGAGACGTACGAGACGGTCCGGCACACATTCCCGGAATTGAAAGTGGGTCTCGTGCACGGCCGCCTCAAGCCGGACGAAAAGAGCGCAGTGATGGAGGCGTTCCAGCAGGGCGAGATCCAGCTCCTGGTCGCGACCACGGTCATCGAGGTCGGCGTCGACGTCGCCAACGCGACGCTGATGGTGATCGAGCATGCGGAGCGCATGGGGCTTTCGCAGATGCACCAGTTGCGCGGGCGCGTGGGGCGCGGCTCGGCGAGCAGCACCTGCATCCTGCTCTACCAGAATCCGCTCACCGCCGCGGCGCGCGAGCGCCTCAAGATCATCTATGAGAGCCAGGACGGTTTCGAGATCGCGCGGCACGATTTGCGCCTGCGCGGGCCCGGCGAGCTGCTCGGTGCGCGCCAGAGCGGCGTGCCGATGCTGCGTTTCGCCGATCTCTCCGCCGACATCGACCTGCTCGAGGCGGCGCGCAATGCGGCCGACACGCTGGTGCGCGAAAATGCGCCCGCCGTGCAGGCCCATCTCGCGCGCTGGCTGGGCGAGCGCCATGAACTGCTGAAGGTCTGATTTGAAGGAGTTGCCCCGCGATTGCAAGTGGCTGCGCCGGCCCGCGCATTCGGCCGCCGGCATGCGCGCCTGGCTGGTGGACCGCGGCTCGCTCACCGCGCGCATCCAGGCGCGCTGCGCTGCGTTCCGGGTGCGGCTGATCAGACAGGCGCGCGCCCGTGTCGATCGCGACGAGCGTTTTCTGCACGCCGGCGCGCGGCGCGGCATCGCGCTGGTGCGCGAGGTGTATCTCTACTGCGGGCGCACGCCGGTGGTGTTCGCGCACAGCGTGATCGACCCGCGCTCGCTGCACGGCCCGTGGCGGCGGCTGGCGCGGCTGGGCACCCGCCCGCTCGGCGCCGCGCTCTTCGCCGACCCGCGCGTGCGCCGCTATCCGCTGCACCAGCGCAAGCTCAACCGGCATCACGAACTGTACGCGCGGGCGTGTGCAGCGCTTCGCACGCGTCCGCCCTGGCTCTGGGCGCGGCGCTCGCTATTCATGCTGCAAAATGCCCCTATACTCGTGACTGAAGTTTTCCTGCCCGGAATATTGAAGCTCCCTTCATGACGCTCAAGGAAAAGCTCGACGCCTACGAAAAGCTGATGCGGCTCGACAAGCCGATCGGCATCCTGCTGCTGCTATGGCCGGTGCTGTGGGGGCTGTGGCTGTCGGCGCCGTTCGGAAATCTGCACCTCCACGTCGCGATCATTTTCATCATCGGAACGGTGCTGGCGCGCTCCGCGGGCTGCATCGTCAACGATTACGCGGACCGCGACTTCGACGGGCGCGTTGCCCGCACCCGCGACCGGCCGATCGCCGCGGGCCGCGTCTCCCCCACCGAGGCGCTGATCCTCGCCGCGGTACTGTTCCTGATCGCGTTCGTGCTGGTGCTGTTCCTGAACCGCCTCACCATCATGCTCGCGTTCGTCGCGCTGTTTCTCGCTATAACGTATCCCTTCCTCAAGCGCTTCTTCGCGTTTCCGCAGGCCTATCTGGGCATCGCCTTCGGCATTTCCATCCCGATGGCCTACGCGGCACAGCAAGGGCGGATCCCGGCGGTGGCGTGGGTGCTGCTGCTCGCGAATGTCTTTTGGGCGATCGCCTACGACACCGAGTACGCCATGGTGGACCGGGATGACGACGTGAAGATCGGCATCAAGTCTTCGGCCATACTTCTGGGCCGTTACGATGTCCCCGCCGTCATGGCGTGCCATGCAGCGTTTCTCGGGATCATGGTGACGGTCGGGATGTGGCTGCGTCTCGGCGTGCTCTATTACCTCGGGCTCGCGTTGGCGGGCGGTTTCGTGTTCGCGCAGTATCAGCTCATCCGGGATCGCGATCCGCAGAAGTGCTTCCAGGCGTTCCTCAGCAACAACTGGGTGGGCGCGGCGGTCTTCGCGGGCATCGCGCTCGAAGTGTTCTTCCGCCTGCGGCTGTTCTGATGAACTACCGCGACCTGCGCGACTTTCTCTCGCAGCTCGAAACACGCGGGGAACTGAAGCGCATTTCAGCCGAAGTCGATCCGCGGCTCGAAATGACCGAGATCTGCGACCGGGTGCTCAAGGCGAAAGGTCCAGCGCTGCTCTTTGAAAAACCCAAGGGCCATGCCATTCCCGTGCTCGGCAATCTCTTCGGCACGCTGCAGCGGGTCGCGCTCGGCATGGGACAGGAGTCGGTCGCGGCGCTGCGCGAGCTGGGCGGCGTGCTCGCTTATCTCAAGGAGCCCGAGCTGCCCAAGGGCTGGAAGGACGCGTGGGACAAGCTGCCGTTGCTCAAGCAGGTGCTCAGCATGGCGCCGCGCGTCGTCGGCAACGCGCCCTGCCAGGAAGAGCGCTGGGAAGGTTCTGATGTCGATCTTGCGCGGCTGCCGGTCCAGACCTGCTGGCCGGGCGATGCGGCGCCGCTCATCACATGGGGGCTGGTGGTCACGCGCGGCCCCAACCGCACGCGGCAGAACCTCGGCATCTACCGGCAGCAGGTGATCGCGAAGAACAAGGTGATCATGCGCTGGCTCGCGCATCGCGGCGGCGCGCTCGATTTCCGCGATCATCAGCTCGCCCACCCGCGCACGCCGTTCCCGGTTGCGGTGGCGCTGGGGGCCGATCCCGCGACCATGCTCGGTGCGGTCACGCCGGTGCCGGATACGCTGAGCGAATACCAGTTCTCCGGTCTGCTGCGCGGGGGGCGCACCGAACTCGCGCGCTGCCTCACCCACGATCTGCAGGTGCCGGCTACCGCGGAAATCGTGCTGGAAGGTCACATCCAGCCCGGCGAGAACGCACAGTACGAAAGCGCGCTCGAAGGGCCGTTCGGCGATCACACGGGCTACTACAACGAGGCGGACCGGTTCCCGGTATTCACGATCGAGCGCATCACGATGCGGCGCAACCCGATCTATCACAGCACCTACACCGGCAAGCCGCCCGACGAGCCGGCGATGCTGGGCGAGGCGTTGAACGAAGTGTTCGTGCCGCTGCTCGTGAAGCAGTTTCCCGAGATCGTGGACTTCTACCTGCCGCCGGAAGGCTGCTCGTACCGCATCGCGTGCGTCAGCATGAAAAAGCAGTATCCCGGTCACGCCAAGCGCGTCATGTTCGGCATCTGGAGTTTTCTCCGCCAGTTCATGTATACCAAATTCATCATCGTCACCGACGACGACGTCAACGTGCGCGACTGGAAGGAAGTGATGTGGGCGCTCACCACGCGCGTCGATCCGCGGCGCGATACGCTGATCGCGGATGCGACGCCGATCGATTACCTCGATTTCGCGAGCCCGGTAGCGGGACTGGGTTCGAAGATGGGGATCGACGCGACCAATAAATGGCCCCAGGAGACGGCCCGCACCTGGGGCACGCCGATAGCCATGAGTGAGGAAGTGAAGCAGCGCGTGGACGCGCTGTGGCGCGACCTCGGGCTATAGCAGTTCTCATGCCCAAAATAGAACTCGTCATTCCGTCGAGAATCATTCGTCATCCCAAGCGAAAGCTGGGATCCAGAGAAGCGCCTGGATTCCGGATCGTTGTCCGGAATGACGAAATTCGCGCGTGATGCGCCTGGATTCGGGGGGCTGCCTGGAATGACGAATTCGCGCGAAGCGCGGGAGCCATGAAATCGGTTTAGCGACGGCGGGGAGCACAGCAGGCATCGTCGTCGCGCTGGTACACCCACTGCAGCAGCGCGTCCTGAACCGGCTGCGCATTGCCGGCATTCGCGTGGTTCACGAAAAACACCACCACGTTTCGCCGCCCGCGGCTGTCGAGCACGTAGCCCGCGATCGAACGCACGTTGGCGAGCGAGCCGGTCTTGATGTGCGCCTGCCCCGCGACCACGTTGCGCGACAGGCGCTTGCGCATGGTGCCGTCCACCGCCGTGAGCGGCAGCGAGGCGGCCAGCTCCGGCATCACCGGACTGTTGTAGGCCGCGAGCAGCAACTGGCCCATATGTCTTGCGGTAATGCGCTCGATGCGCGAAAGACCGGAGCCGTTCTCGAGCACCAGCTCGGGAAACGACAGGCCTTTGGCCGCGAGCCACTGCCTGATGGTGCGGCGCGCCTTTTCCGTGCTCGCCGGCGGCCCTTCCCCGAGCGCGCCCAGCGTGAGGAAAAGCTGCCGCGCCATCACGTTGTTGCTGTACTTGTTGATGTCGCGCACGATCTCGGAGAGCGCGTGCGATTTCGCGCTCGCCAGCAGCCGCGCGCCCGGTGGCGCCGCGCCCTCCCGCGCCGCACCGGCGAAGACCCCGCCGAGTTCCTGCCAGAGCACGCTGAACAATCCCCCCACATACTCGCGATGACCGAGCACGCTGAAGCTGCGCGCCTGCTCGCCGCAATCGGCCGCATAGCTGCCCGAGAACGCCAGACGCGCGGCGTCGGCGCTGCCTTGCGCATCGATCTGGACACGCGAGAGCCAGTAGCCGCACGGGCCTTCGGTCAGCTTGAGGCTGTTCACTACGGTGACGTGCGGCAGGAGCGGCTCGATCAGCAGCCGCACGGTGCGGGCTTCCGGATCGGGAATGAACTGCACCGTGACCGCCTTGAAGTTGACGAGCAGCGCGTCCGGGCCGGTGTTGTACGGGCGCGTGGGTTGATCGTCGAAGCGCGAAGCGTCGAACTCTTCGCGGGAGAAGAACGAACGGTCGAGGATCAGGTCGCCGCGGATCTCGCGCACCCCGCGCGCGCGCAGATTGCGCAGCAGCAGCCAGAAATTCTCGATGGTGAGCTTGGGATCGCCGTGCCCTTTCAGGATCAGGTCGCCGTTCAGCACGCCGTTGACCAACGGGCCGCTGCCGTAGGCGTCCGTGTTCCAGGCGTAGGCGGGCCCGAGCAGCTCCAGCCCGGCGTAAGTGGTGACGAGTTTCATGGTGGAGGCAGGGTTGAGCACCCGGTCGTCGCCGTACGCCACCAGCGGGCGGTCCGCGCCGATCTCGTGCACGTAGAAGGCGACGCTCGTTTCCGGCAGCTTCGCGCGCGCGAGCGCCTGCGCCACCGGCTCCGGCAAGCGCGATTGCGCGGCGCCCGGCGCCGGAAACAAGGCGCCACATGCAATCAGTACGAGAACCGCCGCTAGCCGCATGGTGCTCCGCTGCGAACTGGAAATGTCAAAAGTGTACGCTGGAACGCGGCTGCGGTACCACGGGTTTCGGCCAGCCAAGGCGCGCGCGCACCGCGTCGGCGAAGATTTCCGAAGTCTGCTGCTCGCCGTGCACGACATAGGTGTGCCTGGGCGGCTGCCGGAAGTGCGCGAGCCACTGCAGCAGCGCTTCCTGGTCCGCGTGTGCCGACAGGCCGCCGATGGTGTAGACGTCGGCGCGCACCGGCACCGGGATGCCGAAGATCCGCACTTCCTTTGCGCCATCGACGATGCGCCGCCCGAGCGTGCCTGCCGCCTGAAACCCGGTGATGACGAGTGTGCATTCGGGGCGCGAGAGGTTGTGACGCAGATGGTGTTTGATGCGTCCCGCTTCGCACATGCCGCTCGCCGAGATGATGACCGCCCCCTGATGGACGCGGTGGAGCGAGATCGACTCTTCGAGGTCCTGCACGAAATGCACGCGCTGCCCCGCCGCGCTGCTCTTGAGCCAGGCGAGGAGCGAGGCCGATTCGCGGTCCAGCAGCTTCGCGTGCCGCAGCGTGATCTCGGTCGCCTTCAGCGCCATCGGGGAATCGACGTAGATGTCCATCTCAGGCAGCCGCGTCTGGCGCCGCAGGTCGCCCAGCAGGTAGAGCACCTCCTGGGCGCGCCCCACCGCGAACGCCGGGATGATGACGTTTCCCTTCTTGCGCCTGAGCGTATCGTTAACCGCGTGCTCGAACTCGTTGAGCGTGTCGGTCATCGACTTGTGGCGCCGGTTGCCATAGGTGGATTCCACCAGCAGCACGTCGGCGTGGCGGATGGAGGCCGGATCGCACACCAGCGGGCGCATCGGCTGGCCCAGGTCGCCGGAAAAAACGAGGGTCTTCTCCGCCCCGTCTTCACTCACCTTCACTTCGATGATGGCCGAGCCCAGAATGTGGCCGGCGTCGCGATAGCGGCAGCGCAGCGAAGGATGCGGTTGCAGCTCCGCCTCGTATTCGACCGGCGTAAGCTGCCGCAGCGCCCGCTCGGCCTGCGCCACGGTATAGAGCGGCTCCACGGAGCCGGGCGGGCGCGTCGGCGACTGGCGCATCCACTCCGCTTCCTTCTCCTGGATGTGCGCGCTGTCGGGGAGCATCACGCCGAGCAGATCGCAGGTGGCGGCGGTGGCGTGGATCGGGCCGCGGAAGCCGTCAGCCACGAGTTTCGGCAGCAACCCGGAGTGATCGATGTGCGCGTGCGTGAGCAGCACGAAGTCGAGCGATCGCGGATCGAAAACAAACTGCGCGCGGTTCTTGCGCTCGGTCTCGCTGCCGCCCTGGAACATCCCGCAATCGACCAGAAAGCGCGCGTCCTTCGTTTCAACGAGAAAATTGGAACCCGTGACTTCGCCGCAGGCGCCCAGGAAAGTGAGTCTCATGCCCGCGCGACGATTTCCAGCGTTCGCTGCGCGAGGAGATCGATATCTTCGTCGCCGATCACGTAGGGCGGCATGAAATAGACGGTGTTGCCGATCGGGCGCAGCAGCAGTTCGCGCGCGAGCGCCTGCTCGAAGAACCAGCGACTGAAGTCAGGCCGGTCGGAGGCGACTTCGAACGCGGTGATCATGCCGGTCGTGCGGTAGCCGCACACGTTCGGATGCTGCGCGATGTCCTGCGCCGCACGCCGGATGCGCGCCGCCCGCAAGGCGTTCGCCGCGATTACGCGGTCGGCTTCGAAGATGTCGAGCGTCGCGAGCGCGGCGCGGCACGCCAGCGCATTGCCGGTGTAGGAATGCGAATGCAGAAACGCGCGCGTCACCGCATCGTCGTAGAACGCCTCGTAGATCGCGTCCCGCGTCAGCACCACCGAAAGCGGCAGGTAGCCGCCGGTGATGCCTTTCGACAGGCACAGGAAATCGGGCGTGATGCCCGCCTGCTCGTGCGCGAAGAACGTGCCGGTGCGGCCGAAGCCCGTCATGATCTCGTCGGCGATGAGGTGCACTTCGTAGCGCTCGCAGAGCCGCTCCGCCCGCCGCAGGTACTCGGGGTCGTGCATCGCCATGCCGCAGGCGCCCTGCACCAGCGGCTCGACGATCAGCGCGGCGGTTTCGGCGTGATGCGATGCGAGATGCCGCTCGAGCGCTTCGGCGCAGCGCACGGCGTAGTCGCGCGCCGACTCGCCCGCCTCCGCCTTGCGCCAGTCCGGGCTCGGCACCTGCACGCTCGCGCGCAGGAGCGGCGCGTAGGTATCCTTGAAGAGCGCCACATCGGTCACGGACAGCGCGCCGATCGTCTCGCCGTGATAGCTCCCCGCCAGGCTCACGAAGCGCGTCTTCCCCGGCCGGCCGCGGTTGCGCCAGTAATGGAAGCTCATCTTGAGCGCGATCTCGGTGGCGGAGGCGCCGTCGCTGCCATAGAAACAGTGGCCGAGCGCACCGCCCGCCAGCCGCGACAGCCTTTCGGAGAGCTGCACCACCGGCTCGTGCGTGAAGCCGGCGAGGATGACGTGCTCGAGCGCTTCGAGCTGGTCCTTGAGCGCCGCGTTGATGCGCGGATTGGCGTGCCCGAAGAGATTCACCCACCACGAGCTGATCGCGTCCAGATAGCGACGGCTGTCGAAGTCGTAGAGCCAGCACCCCATGCCGCGCGCGATCGGCACGAGGGGCAGCGTCTCGTGCTGCTTCATCTGCGTGCACGGATGCCACACCGCGCACCGGCTTCGATCTAGCAGCACTTGGCTGCGAGTGCTAGTTTGCATTCCGGAAAGAAACCATTAAGAATTTTGCGCGACTAAAGGATAAGCGTCACGCTCGCATGGCCCCATGACGGGCGAATGGCGCAGAGGAGAAGTGGCTTTCCCGCACTTGACCGCTCTGTCAGTTTCATGGAGTGGAGCGTCGTTTCCGAGCGACGCGCAGACCCCGTTCACCCGCGTCAACCGCCCCTTTCCCCGCTACGTTGTTTTGAATGTGCCAGGCATCAAACTTGCTGATGCGAGTTTGCGCCGCCGTCGATTTCGAGTTTAACACCGCGAAGGAGACCGCCTTGCCCCTGCAGATTCTCGAGCGCATCGAAGACCAGATTTCTGCGACCGGCCTGCCGCTCGTCGGCATCACGCTCGCCGCAGTGCCGTGCCCCGATACGCCCGTGATTCTCACCCTGCACTGGCACGGCTTCATCAAGGAAAAGCTCGCGGACGTGGAAGATGCCGATGCCGTGTCGTACACACCGATTCCGAGTTCGGCGCTGCAACTGAACGAGCGCTGGGGCGATCTCGTGGCGGTAGACCTCGCGGCGATGGAAGCAGCTTGGGAGCTTGGCGCCTGGGACGTCGCGCGCGCGGAACGGCCCGGGTGTCTCCGCCCCGGCGCCAACGCCACCGAAGCGTTCGAATGCCTGCAGGCCTTCGGCTCCTTCCCGTACGGCATCAACGGCCAGCAGGTCGTGGTGGCGGATGCCCCGGATGCCGATGATCTCGTGCAGCTCGCCGCCGACCGCGGCTACCTCATGTGGGTATTTCGGCCGGTGAGCGGCGGAATCTGGGCGGAGTACGCCGACGATGCGACGCTGACGCCCGAAGGCCGCCGCCCGCCGCCGTGCCCGCTGTCCCCCATCCCGCCCGCCTGCGTCGGAAAACGCAAGACCGTCTATCGCTTCGGCGTGCCGGCGAGTAGCGCCACCCTTATCAATTAGTTAGTCTCCCTTCCCGTCGCCCGGCAAACTGCCCGGCGGCGTTTTGTATGCCATCGGAGTAAGCACCCGCTAATCAAAGGGCTTGGGCGGCTTGCCCGCCAACCCGTTGCTTTTTAGTACTCTTCTCACTATTATTAGCACTCCCTCAAGTCGAGTGCTAACAGCTTCGTTGGGGTCAATCTTTCTACAGGAGAGGCAAGCATGAAAATTCGTCCGTTACACGACCGCATCATCGTGAAGCGGCTGGAAGAAGAGCGCAAGACCGCGTCCGGCATCGTCATTCCCGACACCGCCGCCGAGAAGCCCGATCAGGGTGAAGTGAAGGCAGTGGGCAAGGGCAAGGTGCTTGAGGACGGCAAGGTCCGTCCGGTCGATCTCAAGGTCGGCGACAAGGTGCTCTTCGGCAAGTATTCCGGCCAGACCGTGAAGGTGCAAGGCGAAGAACTGCTCGTGATGCGCGAAGAAGACATCATGGGCGTGATCGAGTCCTGATACACATCCCAGGAACCCAGGAGAACTCATATGGCAGCAAAAGAAGTCAAGTTTCATGAGAGCGCCCGCGCGCGCATCGTCGCCGGCGTGAATGTGCTGGCCGACGCGGTCAAAGTGACCCTCGGCCCCAAAGGGCGCAACGTTGTGCTCGAGCGCAGCTTCGGCGCCCCCACCGTAACCAAGGACGGCGTGTCGGTCGCCAAAGAGATCGAACTGAAGGACAGGTTCGAGAACATGGGTGCGCAGATGGTGAAGGAAGTGGCTTCCAAGACTTCCGATGTGGCCGGCGACGGCACCACCACCGCGACGGTCCTGGCCCAGTCCATCGTGGCCGAAGGCATGAAGTATGTGGCCGCCGGCATGAACCCGATGGATCTCAAGCGCGGCATCGACAAGGCGGTGGAAGCGACGGTGGCGGAGCTCAAGAAGATTTCCAAGCCCTGCACCACGAGCAAGGAGATTGCCCAGGTCGGCGCCATTTCGGCCAATGCGGACCTTTCCATCGGCAAGATCATTTCGGACGCGATGGACAAGGTCGGCAAGGAGGGCGTGATCACGGTCGAAGACGGCAAGAGCCTGGAGAACGAGCTCGAGGTCGTGGACGGCATGCAATTCGACCGCGGTTACCTCTCGCCGTACTTCATCAACAACGCCGAGAAGCAGATCGCTGTCCTCGAAGATCCCTACATCCTCTATCACGACAAGAAGATCTCGGCGATCCGCGATCTCTTGCCGGTGCTGGAGCAGGTCGCCAAGGCCGGCAAGCCGCTGCTGATCGTGGCTGAAGAGGTCGAAGGCGAAGCGCTCGCGACCCTGGTCGTGAACAACATCCGCGGCATCCTGCGCACCTGCGCGGTGAAAGCGCCGGGCTTCGGCGATCGTCGCAAGGCGATGCTGGAGGACATGGCAATCCTCACCGGCGGCACGGTCATCTCCGAAGAGCTGGGTCTCAAGCTCGAAAACGCGACGCTGAAGGACCTCGGGCGCGCCAAGCGCATCGAGATCGAGAAGGAGAACACCACCCTCATCGACGGCGCCGGGGACCAGAAAGCGATCGAAGGCCGGGTGAAAAACATCCGCACTCAGATCGAGGAAGCGACGAGCGACTACGACAAGGAGAAATTGCAGGAACGTGTCGCGAAGCTGGCGGGCGGTGTTGCGCTGGTGAAAGTCGGCGCAGCGACCGAGGTCGAGATGAAGGAAAAGAAAGCGCGCGTGGAAGACGCGCTGCATGCGACCCGTGCGGCGGTGGAAGAGGGCGTTGTTGCCGGTGGCGGCGTTGCGCTCATCCGCGCGCGCTCGGCGATCGCCAAGCTGAAGGGCGACAACCACGACCAGGACTGCGGCATCAAGATCGTCTCGCGCGCGCTGGAAGAGCCGATCCGCTGGATCGTCGCCAACGCGGGTGACGAGCCGAGCGTGGTCGTCAACAAGGTCGTCGAAGGCAAAGGCAACTTCGGCTACAACGCGCAGACCGGCGAATACGGCGATCTGGTGGAGATGGGCGTGCTCGATCCGACCAAGGTCGCGCGCACCGCTCTGCAGAACGCGGCCTCGGTTGCCGGGCTGATCCTCACCACCGATGCGATGGTGGCGGAGTCGCCGAAGGAAGAGTCGGCGCACGCCGGCCACGGTGGCATGGGCGGCATGGGCGGCATGGATATGTAAGACGCGCCCCGGCGCATCCAAGCCGTCATCCCAGCGCAGGCTGGGATCCAGAGAAGCAAGAAAGGCCCCGCACCCGCGGGGCCTTTTCTTTGTCCGCTATGCGCCTTCCTTTATAATGCGCGCTTCGCAAAAAACGCCTCTAGAGCGTAACCTTTGCGCTGGCACGCCAACCTTGCATTGGCTCGTCATCCCGGCGAAAGCCGGGATCCAGAGAAGAGAGAGTACGCTCGTCCCAATAGAGGAGAGAGCTGGCGCGAGAGGAGAATAAGCGGTTCAGTAGCACGGGGCCGGGTAGCTCAGTTGGTAGAGCAGAGGACTGAAAATCCTTGTGTCGGCGGTTCAATTCCGTCCCCGGCCACCACAGCCACCAGCGTTGGAGGAGTAACGTGATTATGATGATACGCGTCGCGTGTTTGACAGCAGCGGCAGCGGCTGTGATGCTCGCCATGCCATCCGCAGGACAAGCCCAACCTTCATATCCGCTCCGGCCGATCCTTGTAATCGTGCCGCTCGCTGCGGCGAGCGCATCCGATGTAGCAGTCCGCACGCTAACCGAGAGGCTTTCAGCAGTGCTGAAACAGCAGGTCCTCGTCGAGAACCACCCCGGGGCAGCGGGGCTCATTGGCACCGAGCGAGCGGCGAAAGCGGCGCCCGACGGCTACACGCTGACGGCTCTCAACAGCAGCATCATGACAACGCTGCCTCACGTCTATCGGAAAGCAGCCTACGATCCGTTTAAGAGCTTCGTTCCCATCACCGTGCTGGTGACCATTCCCACGGCCCTTATCGTCCACCCAAGTATGCCGGTGAGATCGGTAAAAGAACTCGTTGCGCTGGCTAAGGCGCGACCCGGAGAGTTGCTGTATTCATCTGGAGGTGTCGGCAGTCCTCAGCATCTGGCCATGGAAATGTTCCGAACTACAGCGAAACTTGATCTCGTGCACGTCCCTTACAAGGGCGCTGTTCCGGCTACGAACGACCTGATTGGCGGCCATGTCCAGCTTATGGTCAATGGCATATCTTTTCCGCTGCCACATATCAGAGCGGGAAAGCTGCGTGCGCTCGCCACGACCGGAGGTAGCCGCACACAGTTGCTGCCCGACATTCCCACTATGCAGGAAGCGGGTGTTTCCGGCTATCTCTACGAACAATGGCTCGGGTTGTTTGCGCCTGCGGGTACTCCGCCAGAGATCATCAACCGCCTCAATACCGAGGCTGTGAAGATTCTAACTTCGACTGACGTGCGGGAACGGTTGACCAAACAAGCTTTGGAAGCCCAATCCAGTACGCCGGAACAACTGGGTAAGATTCTGCGTGGCGACTTTCCGCGCATGGCAAAAGTAGTCAAGCAGGTCGGGCTCAAGCCCGAGTAATATCCTCTTGCCAAGTATGCCGCTAAGCATCAGCGGGCGGGGTTCCAAGAAAACTGATTCTTCGATCCGGCTGTGGTGCTCGGCTCCTGTATTGAGCACCTGCTTCGTGAACGTCTCATAACTTGACTCAGAAGGCGAGAGTAATGATTAGCACCGATAATCTCGTTGCAGAGTTCAATAAGTTGATAACGGAACTACGGACGAAAGCGAATGCGAGCCGCACGACATTGAGACTGGACGATGAACAACGCGGATTTAACGTGAATGGAGTCGTGGCCGAGTCCTTGGCGCCGGGCATAAACTCGATAGCGGCTGAAATCAAGTTACAGCAGCGAAAGTCCCGGACAGCAAGCTACCTGGAGCAGCACCGCCAGATTCTCGTGCAGAATGATTGCGCCAACGCAAATCCGCAGCCGCCGAAAGAGTTGATGCAGATCTATGGCACGAAAGCCCAGATGATGGCCCCGGTGGTTCGAGGCAGCAAGATGGTAGGGTGGCTCTCCGTGCACTACAACCTTTCGACGCGAGAGTGGACGAGCGAAGACATCAATGCCCTGGAGGCTGCTCTGGCCGCGACGCACAGGATAATGGACCAGATGTAATGGCATGACGGGCGGTTCCAGGCTGGGGAATGACTGTGACGACAACGGTTGGGATCGTCGGCTTGGGGATCATGGGCTCGGCCATAGCCTGGAACCTCATCAAGCAAGGGTTCAAGATCGTCGGCTGCGACATCGACGCCACCAAAACGAAGGCAGTCGCGGCTTCCGGTGGCATCGGGGCGGACTCGCCTCGGCGGGTGGCGGAACAGGCGGACCTGGTAATCACGTTGTTGCCCAGCGAATTGATCCTCCATGAGGTCGTCACGGCAAAAGGCGGACTGATCTCGGCCGGAAACCGCAACCTTATCGTGGCCGACTGCGGGACTTTCGACATAACTGAAAAGCAACGTTGCCATAGTGCGCTTACGGCTGCAGCCATGGGCATGCTCGACTGCACGATCAGCGGCACCGGCTCCCAGGCAAAAGAAAAGGATCTCGTCGTATACGCAAGCGGTGAGGAAAGCCATTTCGCGCTGTGCCAGCCGGTATTTGCCGGATTCGCACGCGAAAGCCATTTTGTAGGGGAGTTCGGCAACGCCAGCAAGGTCAAGTACGTCGCGAACCTATTGGTGGCCATTCACAATGTTGCCGCTGCGGAAGCGATGGTATTTGCGCAGCAGGCCGGGCTCGATTTGCGGGCCGTTTACGACCTGATCCGAATTGGCGCGGGCAACTCCCGCATGTTCGAATTGCGAGCACCGATGATGGTCGCGGGAGAATATGACAAGGGCGTCGCCTCGAAGCTCGACCTTTGGCAGAAGGACATGCGCGTCATAGGTGAGTTTGCGCGGAATCTGAAGTGCCCGCTTCCGCTTTTCTCCGCCTCTGCCCAGATCTACACGGCAGCGGTGACGCAAGGCTACGCCAAGTCGGATATGGCGGCGGTCTGCGCCGTGATGGAGGAGCTTGCCGGCATCAAGCGACGCAGCACCGAGGACGATAGCGCTTCACGCCCGTAGCACCAAAAGAGAGTAGCAAAGACATTACACCACGCGTCGCTCGCCGACTGGACGCGCTCTTCATCTCCCTCCAGCACCGCGCCTTCCGCGAAGAGTTGTAGTAGCTCGGTAGTCTCGGAGCCGGCGTTCAGTACACAATCGAGCTGCCTTAGGTGGGCCAGACGCGAAGTCGGGCTGCATGCAGCCTTGCAACGAGCTGTGACATTTATTTACGTTAGACACCTAACCTAAAATAGCGGCGGTTCTTGTTATAGGTTCCGCGCTAGCCAGCTCGAGCGCGCGGCGCGCATAGAAGCACGCCGTCCGCGCGTCGGCCGCCAAACAGGCGTTCGCAGCTTTCCTCTCCGGCAGGACGCTGAGCGCGAGTCAGATCGAGTTCGTGGATCTGATCGTGAACCACCTCACCGAGCACGGTGCGATGGAGGCGGAGCGCCTCTACGAATCGCCGTTCACCGATGTGATGCCGCAAGGCCCTGACGGCATATTCACTTCCCCCCAGGTGGATGAGCTGGTCGCCGCACTGGATCGAGTGAAAGCAGCCGCGATCGCGGCCTGATGAACGCCGGCGACGAATAAACTATTTCGGAGGTAACGGCAGGCGCTCGGCCTCCATCACCGCTTCCAGTTCGATCTCGACCAGCAGCTCGGGCATTCCGAGCCGGGTAACACCGAGCAGTGTGCTGGTGGGCAGTGGATCCTTGAAGAACTTGAAGCGCTCGTCGGAGCAACGAAAGTACTCATCGATGTCCGTGGTGTACGTGGTTGTACGCACAACATCGGCGAATGTGGCGCCCACCGCGTCCAGAGCGATCTTGATGTTTTCGCATACCAGCCGTATTTGCGCTCGCATGTCGCCTTTGCCATGGAGTTGCCCATCGGGCAGGCGGGCCGTTCTCCCGGATAGGTAGACATGCGCATAGTCGCCCGTACGAACGACGACCACGGGTGTATAAGCCACCTGGTTATTACCGGCAGTCTTATAGCTGTTCTCTGGCGTAATGAAGTAGCGCTCTAGCATGCCTGCCCCTTCTCGTATTTCAACATCGTCTGATGCCAGCTACTTAGGTTCGATTCCGGCTGCCTTAACGACTTTTGCCCATTTGGCGACGTCGGCTTTGATCACGCCAGCGAGATCCGTGGGATTGCTCAAGTTGACTTCCGCACCCTGCCGCGCGAACTGATCCGCCACGTCAGGCGCGCGTGCCGCCTTGGTGAGCTCTGCGTGAAGTTTACTGATCACGGCCTTCGGGGTATTCGCCGGCGCCAGAATGGCGTTCCAGTTATCGACTTCCATTCCGGTGATTCCACCCTCGGCGAAGGTCGGGGTGCTGGGGAGCGAATTCGAGCGCTGGGGGGCGGTGACGGCAACCGCGCGCAGCCGGTTCGCCTTGATATGCGGAAGCGCCGGTGCGATGGCGGGAAATCCAAGCTGGGCTTCCCGGGTAAGTATGGCCGTGGCCATTGCACCACCGCTCTTATAGGGTACGTGCACGATCCTGATCCCGGAGAGGTTCTGCAGCAGCTCGGCAGACACGTGCGCCGGACTGCCGAGCCCGACTGTCGCGTAGTTCAACTTGCCGGGGCTCGCTTTGGCATGCTTCACCAGATCGCCGACCGACTTTACCGGCAGCTCCGGGTGCACCACCAGCACCAGCGGAACCGCGGCCAGCATGGTGATGGGCTGAAAACTCTTCACAGGATCAAACGGCAAGCTCTTGTAGAAAGCGGGGCTGATGGCGAGCGACAGCGTTGCGTTGAAAACCGTGTAGCCGTCGCTGGGTGAACGTGCGACGATTTCAGCGCCTATGTTGCCGGTGGCGCCGGGGCGATTGTCGATGATGACCGGCTGCCCCATTTGCTCGTACAGCTTGTTGCCGACCACGCGCGCGAATATATCCGGCGCTCCGCCCGGGCCCCATGCGACGATCATCCTGATCGGCTTCGTGGGGAAACTCTGAGCGGCTGTCGGGCTGCATCCGAAGGCCACGGCGCCTGCCGCGAGCAGTCCGGCGCCAACCTTGGTGAAATCCATGTCGTTTCCTCCTCCTCCCGCCGGTTGTCGATTCACGCGGCCGTCGCGCGCCACAGCCAACCGATAAACCCGCTGGTTGACGCCACAAACATCGTCTTGTAATTTCGATTCAATGTTCCCACCCGCATTTGACTGCGTCAAGCAACCCACCGGTTCGGGATGAATGTAATGTCGATGCGCAAACGACGGCGTGCATTCCGGCCGATCGATGCAATACCAAGCGCCGTGTCTGGATGAAAGCGGCCGCTTTCCGATATGTGAAGCCGACCTCGCTGGCAGAGGTTTTTGATCTGCTCGAGCGGCACGGTGATGACGCGAGGATTCTGGCGGGCGGGCAGAGCTTGATTGCCGCGCTCAACATGAGACTGGCGGCCCCGGCAGTGCTGATCGACATCAACGCGCTGACCGCGCTTGAGGGCGTCACCGTCACCGGCAACACGGTAAGAATCGGTGCGTTGGCCCGTCACCGGACGCTGGAGCGCTCGGCGGAAGTGGCGCGCCACGTGCCGCTCATTTCACAGGCGGTGCCTTACATCGCGCATCCCGCCATACGCAATAGGGGCACATTCGGCGGCAGCATTGCGTTTGCGGACCCCGCAGCCGAGCTGCCCGCATGCAGCGTCGCTCTGGGTGCGACATTTGTGCTCGTCAGCGCCCGCGGTGAGCGACACGTGCCGGCGCGCGACTTCTTTACCGGCCTTTACGATACGGCACTGAAGCCCGGCGAGCTGCTGGTCGCTGGGGAGTTTCCGGCTGCCCCCAAGCCAGGCTACAAGTGCGTGTTTTTCGAACTCGCGCGCAGACGTGGTGATTACGCGATCACAGGCATCGCAGCGCAGTGCAGGCAGGATGGCGGGGTACTAAGGGACGTTTCCGTGGCGTTTCTGGGGGTGGGGGCGACACCGATACTCGCTGCGACCCTGGCAGGAGCAATCGAAGGTCGTTCATGCACGCTGGGGTTGCTCGAGGACGTGGAGTCAGCGGTGAGGCAGGACGTTGCGCCAGACAATGATCTGTATCAGAAGACGGCAACGAAGCTGCATCTGTCCTGCGTCATCGCCAGGCGCGCTGTGTCGCGACTATTTGACCGCGGAGAGCAAGCTTGAGCGACGAGCGCATTGACGTGACGCTGAGCGTGAATGGCGAGCGCGTCTCGCGTGCCGTGGCCCCGCGCATGCATCTGGTGGATTTTCTGCGGGAAGAGCTGGGACTCACGGGTTCGCGCCTGGGCTGCGAGCATGGCGTGTGCGGGGCATGCACGGTACGGGTCAACGGGGAGATCGTGCGTGGCTGTCTCATGCTGGCGGTTCAAGCGGAAGGCTGCGAGGTTGAGACAATAGAGGGGCTGTCGGGACGCGGTACGATCGGAGCGCTTCAACACGAGTTTCATCTGCGTAATGCGCTGCAGTGTGGGTATTGCACCGCGGGAATGCTGCTTGCTGCGGCAGAACTGGTCGAGCGGCATCCGGACGCTACGCGCGCCGAGATCCGCGAACACATCAGCGGCAACTACTGCCGCTGTACCGGGTATGAGTCGATCGTGGACGCGGTGGCGGCTGTGTGCCGCGCGCGCTCCGGTGAGGCGAAGGGCGCGACATGACAGGCAGCGGGCAGAACAACGAGCGGGCCCCGGAAAGCACCACGAATTACATCGGCAGGGCATTGCCGCGCACCGGCGCGCGCCGGCTGCTGGCGGGCAGGGGGCAGTACGTCGATGACATCGTGCTCCCCAGGCTGGTCCATGCGGTGTTTCTGCGCAGCCCGTACGCGCACGCGAGGATCGCGCGCATCGACGCGAGCCGGGCATTGAAGGCGGACGGCGTGGTCGCGGTAATGAACGGGCGCGAGGTCGCGGCGCTGGTCGAACCCTATGTGGGGGTGCTTACCCACATCAACGGCATGCGTTCTGCGCCTCAGTATCCGCTCGCTTTGGATGTGGCGCGCTGGCAAGGCGAACCGGTCGCGATGGTGATAGCGCAAACGCGAGCCCAGGGGGAGGATGCACTGCAACTGATCGACGTCGAGTGGGAAGAATTGCCGCCTGTGGTGGATCCTGAAGAGGGGCTGCAGCCTGACAGCCCGCTAATTCACCCGGATCTCGGGAGCAATCTATGCCATGAAAGATTGATCGATACCGGAGACGTGGACGAAATATTCGCCGGTTCGGACCATGTTGTAGAAGCGACTTTTGAGACTTCGCGCCACACGGCAGTATCGCTGGAACCACGGGCCCTACTGGCCGATTACAACCCGTCCGAGCGCCACTTGACGGTTTGGCAATCGACGCAAGTGCCCTACATGATGCAGTGGATACTGGCGCGGCATTTCCGGCTGCCTGAGCATGCTGTTCGCGTCATCGCGCCCGACGTAGGCGGCAGCTTTGGTCTGAAGATCCATACCTACGGCGACGAGATGGCTGCCGTCGCGGCAGCGTTGTCGCTTGGCCGTCCGGTGAAGTTCGTCGCCGACCGTCTCGAGTCTTTTGTCTCGGATGTGCATGCGCGGTCGCATCGCGTCAGAGCGCGCATGGCGGTATCCGGTTCAGGGGATATTCTGGCGGTCGATGTGGACGATCTGTATGGCATAGGCCCCTACTCGATCTATCCGCGCGGTGGCGTCAACGAGGGGATTCAAGTTACGAACCTCGTGGGGGGGCCTTACAAACAGCGGGCATACCGGGCACGCTGCAGAGTCGTATTCCAGAACAAGGGGATGTATGGACAGTACCGGGCGGTGGGTCACCCGGTTGCCTGTGCAGTGACCGAAGGGCTGGTGGATCTCGCCGCTGAGGCGGTCGGAATCGACCCGGCGGAGTTTCGGCGACGCAACTATATTGCCGCCGACGCCTATCCTTATCGACTTCCCAGCGGAATGATTTTCGAGAGGCTCTCGCTGCACGAAGCACTGGAGAAGCTCCTGACGTTGATGAACTACGAGGGCTTGCGGCGGGAACAGAAGGAACTGCGCGAGCGCGGCGTATACCGCGGCATCGGGCTCGCGAGCTTTGTGGAAAACTCGAACCCCTCTTCGGCCACCTACGGACAGGGCGGCGCTTCGATCGCGGCGCAGGACGCGTGCACGATCAAGCTCACCGCGACCGGCGGGCTCATGGTGTCATCGAGCATGAACGAGTTTGGACAGGGCGGGCATGCGGTCATCATGCAGATCGCTGCGACAGCCGTCGGGGTGCCCATGGAGCGCGTGAAAGTGCACCTGGGTGATACCGATACCACGCCCTACGGCGGGGGGAACTGGGGGTCGCGAGGAACGGGGATATGCGGGGAAGCGGCGTTAAGGGCGGGACAAGCGCTACGCAGCAACATCGTGCGGTTCGTAGCGCGGCTTAAGCAGTCGGAACCTTCTCAGTTCGACATTCGAGATGGAAACATCGTAGACGCGGCCACAGGCGCCCCGGCAATGACACTGGAGGACGTGGCGCGCATTGCGTACTTCCGTACGGACAGCGTGCCCCCGGACTATCAACCGGAGCTGATGGTCACGGAAAGCTATGCCCAGAAGACCTATGCAGGCGTTTTCACGAATGGAATGCATGCCAGCTACCTGGAATTGGATCCCGAGACCGGATTCGTGCGGCTCCTGAAGCACTGGGTGGTCGATGACTGCGGGACGGTCATAAATCCCCTGCTGGTGGACGAGCAATTGCGCGGAGGCGTCGTCCAGGGAATCGGGGGCGCACTTTACGAGCAGTGCATCTACGGCCCGGATGGGCAGCTCTTGAACGGCAGCCTGATCGATTATCTGGTGCCTATGGCGTATGAGATGCCGGACATTGAAATTGGCCATGCCTGCTCGCCGACCAGGACCTCGCAATTGGGGGCGAAGGGGGCCGGAGAAGCCGGAGTGGCGGGGGCTCCGGCGGCCATCATGAATGCAATCAATGACGCGTTGAAACCTTTCCACGCGCGGGTGTTCTCCCAGCCATTTACCCCGGAGCGCATTTTGCAGGCATTAGGGAAGGAAAGAGGCCATTAACTCATAAAATGATCCCAAAAGCGGTAGTGTTCGGCTTTATGTGCAGAATTTGACTGCCCTTGCATGCAGGGGGCATAGGCGGTCATGGTCATGCAGGAGCTGCGCTGGCTCTACGACCGAGGCAAGGGTGACGATCCGCCCAGGCCGCTAGCGCTTTTGCGTCGCGCGCTTTTGGCTGGAGCGCGCCGGACTGCGAGTCGGCGTAATCGTTCTGCTCTGCAGCGCCCGCTTTTTGTGCGCGGCCGTTCGCTTGTTCGCCGGGACTGCCTTCCCGCCGCTCGCAGGCGCTGCCGCCTCCGCCATCTCGATGCCGAAGACTTCGGCGATCATTGAA
>JBQTHU010000180.1:0-19951 GCA_052389535.1 Betaproteobacteria bacterium
CCTGCGGTTCAATCTCGAGCGCCAGCCGCGTCGCGCGCGCGCCGGCATGAACGTCACGCAGATGCATTACGCGCGGCGCGGCGTCATTACACCCGAGATGGAATTCATCGCGATACGCGAGAACCAGCGGCGGGAAGGGCTCGCCGATCTGCTCACCCGGCAGCATCGCGGCGAACATTTCGGCGCTGCGCTGCGAGCGGAGATCACGCCCGAGTTCGTGCGCGACGAAATCGCGCGCGGACGCGCGATCATTCCGGCCAACATCAACCACCCCGAGACCGAGCCGATGATCATCGGGCGCAATTTCCTGGTGAAGATCAACGCCAACATCGGCAATTCGGCAGTGAGTTCCGGCATCCAGGAAGAAGTCGAAAAGATGACCTGGGCGACGCGGTGGGGCGCCGATACGGTGATGGATCTTTCCACCGGCAAGCACATTCACGAGACCCGCGAGTGGATCGTGCGCAACTCGCCCGTGCCCATCGGTACGGTGCCGATCTACCAGGCGCTGGAGAAGGTGAACGGCAAGGCGGAGGAACTCACCTGGGAAATCTACCGCGATACGCTGATCGAGCAGTGCGAGCAGGGCGTCGATTACTTCACCGTGCACGCCGGGGTGCGGCTCGCCTACATCCCGCTCACCGCGAAGCGCATGACGGGCATCGTCTCGCGCGGCGGATCGATCATGGCGAAATGGTGCCTTGCCCATCACAAGGAGAGCTTTCTCTACACGCATTTCGAGGATATCTGCGAGATTCTGAAGGCCTATGACGTGTCGTACTCGCTTGGCGACGGGCTGCGCCCCGGATCGATCTACGATGCGAACGACGAAGCGCAGATTGCGGAACTGAGGACGCTGGGCGAACTGACCGATATCGCATGGAAGCATGACGTGCAGGTGATGATTGAAGGCCCCGGGCACGTGCCGATGCAGCTGATCCGTGAAAACATGGAACTGCAGCTGAAATACTGCAAGGAGGCGCCGTTCTACACGCTCGGGCCGTTGACGACGGATATCGCGCCGGGCTACGACCACATCACCTCCGCAATCGGTGCGGCCATGATCGGCTGGTATGGCACGGCGATGCTCTGCTATGTCACGCCGAAAGAGCATCTCGGGCTGCCGGACAAGGAGGACGTCAAGGACGGCATCATGGCCTACAAGATCGCCGCCCACGCGGCCGATCTGGCTAAGGGCCACCCCGGCGCGCAGATTCGGGATAACGCGCTTTCCAAGGCCCGTTTCGAGTTCCGCTGGGAAGACCAGTTCAACCTCGGGCTGGACCCCGACAAGTCGCGGCAGTTCCACGACGAAACCCTGCCGCAGGAGGGTGCCAAGCTCGCGCACTTCTGCTCCATGTGCGGGCCGCACTTCTGCTCCATGAAGATCACGCAGGACGTGCGCGATTACGCCGCCAGCCAGGGACTGACCGACGAGGAAGCGCTCAGCAAAGGCATGGAAGAGCGGTCGCGCGAATTTGTGCGGCAGGGCGCGGAAATCTACAACAAGGCGTAGGAAACTTTTCGTGCGCGTATTTCAGGCCATCCTGTTTCCATTGCTGCTGAGCTTGAACGCGGTCGCATTTGGCCAGGTCGAGCGGACAGATCTGCGCTCCCAGGCTGACGCGCCGGGGCTGGCACGGACCGCAATACAGGAAGGCGACGTCTCGTTGCTGTTCGACTATCTGCGGGCTGCGATACGGGCCGCGTCCGAGGGACGGGAACCGCCACCCCCGCCACGCGAACTCGAGCGACGCATGGATGGACTGGGGTCCGAGATCAAGGCGCGCGGAACGCTGGCGGCCCTGGTGTTACTCCAGACGCTGGAAGAGCAGGTGAAGGCGCTGCGTCGCGAAGGCGCACGGCCTCGCCCGCCCAGCGGCGCACTGCCTCCTACCGTCCCGTACACCCCGGTTTCCTCCAGGCCCTGAGGGTTTTTACAGGGCGCTGGGCGGCGACGCTAGTCCGGTCGGAGGGCTACGCGCCGCGTAGTCTTGACTGCGGCGAGCGTTAAGCTCTCGCTGTAGAATGCCGCATTTCTCGCAAACCCCTTTGATGGATGAGTAAACGTTCGCTGCTCCTGATCGGGGCGGTGTTGCTGGTGGCAGGCGCGGGCGTCGCGTACGCGATCTGGGGCTCACTGCGCCCCGCTCCCGGCTATCGCTACGGTCAGGTCGAGCGCGGCACGATCACCGCGGCTGTTTCTGCGACCGGCACGCTGACTCCTGTGGTCTCAGTGCAGGTCGGCTCGCAGGTCTCCGGCCAGATCAAGGAGCTGTATGCCGACTACAACTCTCCGGTGAAAAAAGGCCAGATCATCGCTCAGATCGATCCCGACTCCATCGCGTTGCGCGTCAACCAGGCGATGGCCGATCTCGAGGCGGCGCGTGCCACGGTACTTACGCAACGCGCCAACGTGGCCGCGCTGCAGGCGGAAGTCTCCCGGGCGAAGGTAACCCTGGCCGATGCCAACCGCGAACTGGACCGCAACCGGATGCTTGCCGAAAAGAATTTTATTTCCACAGCAGTGCTCGACAAATCGCAGGCGACGTTCGATGCGACGCAGGAGCAGGTGAAGATCGCGCAGGCGCAGCTTCGGGTCGCCGAGGCGCAGGTGCACAACGTCGTAGCCCTGGTCAAGCAGCGTGAAGCCCAGCTTGCCCAGGCGAAAGTGGATTTGAGCCGCACTTCCATACGAGCGCCGGTGGACGGCATCGTGGTCAAGAAGTCGGTGGAGCCAGGCCAGACGGTGGCGGCAAGCCTGCAGGCGCCGGAGCTCTTCGTCATCGCGCAGGACCTGCGGGAAATGCAGGTCGAGACGTCCATCGACGAGGCGGAGGTGGGCCGAATACGCATCGGGCAGAGCGCCACGTTCACGGTGGATTCCTTTCCGGGGCGTACCTTTCGTGGCGCGGTGACACAGGTGCGCAAGGCGGCGCAGGTCGTGCAAAACGTGGTGACCTATATTGCCGTGATCACCACATCGAATGCCGATTTGAGCCTGTTTCCCGGGATGACGGCGAATGTCCGTATCGTCGTCGATACGCGCAAAGGCGTGCTGAAGGTGCCCAACGCCGCGCTGCGCTTCCGCCCAGCCGGCGCTTCGTTCGAGGCGCGCGAGCCGGTGCGCGCAGCCGTGGAAGAGGAAAAAAAGGGGAGCGCAAAGGGACGCGGCGGGCAGGCCGCCCGTGAGCGGCTCACGAAGGAGCTCGGCCTTAACGCGGAGCAGCAGGCCAAAGTCGAAGCCATACTGAACGACACCCGGGATCGCATTCGCACGCTCAGCACGGAAGATCAGAATGCGCGCCGCAAGCAGGTGGAGCGGTTGCGGGCCGAGTCGCGCAGCCGCATCGCCGAGGTGCTCACGCCTGAACAACGGGCCCGCTATGAAGCCATGACCGCATCGCGGGGCGGTGGCGGCTCGTCCAGCGGACGGGTATGGATCGCGGACGAGGCGGGAAAACTCAAGGCGGTGGACGTGCGCCTGGGCTTGAGCGACGGCAGCCACACCGAACTCGTTGCGGGCGACCTTGGCGAAGGCGCGCAGATCGTCGTCGGCATGGCGACTGGCGACAAGTCGCGGCCGACGAAGGGCGGCGGGCCGCGCTTCGGGTTCTGAGCCTCGTGCCCGCTTTCAGCTCTCGCACGCCATGACCGGTCCGCTGATCGTCACTCGCGACCTGGCGAAGGTGTATCAGCTCGACGGCTACCAGGTGCAGGCGTTGCGCGGCGTCTCGATCGCAATCGAGCCGGGCGAGTTTGTCGCGGTGATGGGTCCCTCCGGCTCGGGCAAGTCGACTTTCATGAACCTCCTCGGTTGCCTGGACTCCCCCAGCGCAGGCGAGTACTTTCTGGCAGGCGAGCCGGTCTCGCGCCTTGCCGGGGACGCGCTCGCCGCGACACGCAACCGCCGCATCGGTTTCGTCTTCCAGAACTTCAATCTGCTGCCCCGTACCAGTGCGCTGGAGAACATCGAATTGCCGCTGCTCTACTGTGGCATCGCAGCAGCGGAACGCCGGCGGCGTGCGCTGCAGCGACTTGCTGACATAGGTCTTGCAGACCGCGCGCACCACCACCCGGCCCAACTCTCCGGAGGCCAGCAACAGCGGGTGGCGATCGCGCGTGCGCTGATCAACGATCCCGTGCTGATACTCGCCGACGAGCCGACCGGCGCTCTGGATACGCATACGAGCTGCGAAGTAATGGCGCTGCTCCAGCAGTTGAACCGTAACGGCATGACTTGCGTGCTGGTCACGCACGAGCACGACATCGCCCGGTTCGCACGCCGCATCATCTCTTTTCGCGATGGTCGCGTCGTGGAGGACCACGGCGTCGAGCATCCCACCGATGCGGCGGCGATGGCGGCGCAGATGCAGGAAAGGGCGGCGGCATGAGATGCGGAGCAGGGACCCGCTTGCGGGATGCGACCATCGAACTGACGCCGGCTGCCGACGCGGGGGCCGTCGCGTGAGAAAGCAATCGTATGAGGCGGCGGCATGAATATCACTTCCAGCATCCGTATCGCCTTGCGCGCGCTGCGCGTCAACAAGCTGCGCAGCTCGCTGACCATGCTCGGCATCATCATCGGTGTAGCCGCGGTAATCGTAATGATCTCCATCGGCGGCGGCGCCCAGGCGCGGGTCGAAGAGCAGATCAAAAGCCTGGGCTCCAACCTCATCATCGTGCTTCCCGGTTCGGTCACGTCCGGCGGCGTGCGCATGGGGGCAGGCTCCCGCTCCTCGCTCACCGAGGACGATGCCTATGCGATGCAGCGCGAAATCGCCGAGGTTCAGGCGGCGGCACCCGCCTTGCGCGGAACGGGACACGTCGTGGCCGGCAACAACAACTGGTCCACGGTGTTTTTCGGCATCACCCTGGAGTACTTCGAGGCGCGCAACTGGGTGATTGCTTCGGGCCGGGGATTCGAGCCGGCCGAGATCACCGGTTCGGGCAAGGTGGTGCTGCTGGGTGAAACGGTGGCCCGCAACCTCTTCAGCGACAGCGATCCTGTCGGACAGACCATTCGCGTACGCAAGGTGCCGATGCAGGTGGTCGGCGTGCTGGAGCGCAAGGGGCAGAGCCTGCAAGGACAGGATCAGGACGACGTCATACTGATGCCGATCTCGACGGCACGTAACCGGGTCATCGGCGGCAACCTGGCGAAGGTGCGCTCCGTGGGGTCGATTTCCATCAAAGTACGGGAGGGGGCGAGCCTGACGGAGGCCGAGAGCGAGATCCGCTCGCTGCTGCGCCAGCGCCACCGCCTGCAGCAGCGCGGCCAGGACGATGATTTCACGCTGCGCAATCTTTCCGAAGTATTGAACGCGCAGGAAGAATCGAGCCGCATCATGACGCTCCTGCTTGCGGCCGTTGCCTCCGTGTCGCTCCTGGTGGGCGGCATCGGCATCATGAACATCATGCTGGTCTCGGTGACGGAGCGCACCCGCGAGATCGGGCTCCGCATGGCGGTCGGCGCCCGCGGTCGCGACATCCTCACGCAGTTCCTGGTTGAGGCGATCACGCTGGCGGTCATCGGCGGGCTGCTGGGCGTGGTTCTGGGAATCGGTGGGTCCTATGCGATCAGCGAACTCGCGGGCTGGCGCGTACAGCTGCGGCCCGATTCGATCGCCATCGCCGTCGGCTTCGCGGCGGGCATCGGCATATTCTTCGGCTTCTATCCGGCCCGCAAGGCATCGCGGCTGCTGCCGATAGAAGCGCTGCGCTACGAGTAGCCGGCGTGGATGCGCTGTTTTTTCTGAAGGCGGTGATACTGGGTGTGGTGGAGGGCTTTACAGAGTTTCTCCCGATATCGAGCACCGGCCACCTCATCATCGCGTCTGAATTGCTCGGCTTCAACGACGAGCGCGGCAAGGTGTTCGGCATCGTCATACAGAGCGGCGCCATGATCGCAGTGGTGTGGGAGTTCCGGCAGCGTTTCACGCGCCTCGCCACGGCTTTTATTACCGACCCGATCGCCCGCCGGTTCGGCTGCAACCTGATGATCGCCTTTACGCCGGCCGCGGTGCTGGGCCTCCTGTTCGGGTCGGCAATCAAGCAGCACCTGTTTCATACCCACGCCGTGGCGCTCGCCTTCATCGTGGGCGGCCTGGTGATCCTGTGGGTGGAACGCGGCCGCAAACACGGCGGCGTCATCGAAAGCGTGGACGACATGACGTGGAAGGACGCGCTGAAGGTGGGCGTGGCGCAGTCCTTCGCGCTCATTCCCGGCACATCGCGAGCCGGTGCGACGATCATCGGCGGCATGCTGTTCGGCCTGTCGCGCCGTGCCGCCACCGAATTCTCGTTCTTCCTCGCCGTGCCGACACTGGTGGCGGCGGGCGCCTACGACCTGTATGTCAACCGCGCGCTTTTTTCAGCGAGCGATGTCAGCCTGTTCGCCACTGGATTCGTGGCTGCGTTCGTTTCCGCGTTCCTGTGCGTGCGCTGGTTGCTGCGCTACATCGCGACGCACGACTTCAGCGTCTTCGCCTGGTATCGAATCGGCTTTGGTTTGCTGGTGCTGTCCACCGGCTACGCCGGGCTGGTGAACTGGTCGGGGCAGGCGTAAGGGTCAGCTTTGCGACCAGGGCAGGCCGCTCGCGCGCCAGCCGCCCTGGGTATTGCGGTGTCCCGCAGCATCCTTGTCGCCTTCGAATCCCTCGAGCACGTTGTAGCACTGGGTATAGCCGGCCTGCATCGCGAGCATCGCCGCATTGTGCGAGCGCCCGCCGCTGCGGCAGATGAAAAGCACGGGCGCCGCCTTGTCCACCTGCTGCTCGAGCTGCGCCATGAAAGACGGATTGGGGCGGCTCCCGGGATAAGTGAGAAGCTCGATCTCCACTGCTCCCGGAATGCGGCCCACCCAGTCCCATTCGGCGCGCGTTCTCACGTCCACCAGCGTCGCGCCTGGGGCAGATTGCAGGATGTCGTAGGCTTCCTTTGGCAGCAGCGCACCCTCGTAGGGCAATCCCATGTGCTCGGCACGCGCCTTGGCGGCTTTCAATATTTCAGTGATGGACACGCAAGCACCCGTCCGGCAAAGAGAAGTATTATTGCACAGGCACCATCATCGCTCATGCGGCACCAAGGCAGTGCGTTACAATGCCGGCACGCACTGCATTGGTGCGCCCAGACTCGCGGCCTTCATGAATTACCTTATTGAACAAGGGATTTCACCCCCGGGGTCATGGCACGCTTCATGCTGACGGAAGGCCGAACGTTATTCCGCTCGTTTTGTACCCTACCAGGAGAGAAGAATGGCCGTCGCTGACGCAATGAAAATGATCAAGGACAACGAAGTGAAGTTCATTGATCTCCGCTTTACCGACACGCGCGGCAAGGAGCAGCACGTCTCGGTTCCCGTCAAAGCCTTCACCGATGCCAAGTTTTCCGACGGTCACTTTTTTGATGGCTCGTCGATCGCGGGATGGAAAGGCATCGAGGCCTCCGACATGGTGCTCATGCCCGACCCGGATTCCGCGCGCATGGATCCGTTCACCGATGAACCGACCCTGCTTCTGCAATGCGACGTGATCGAGCCCTCGGATGGCAAGGGATACGACCGCGATCCGCGCTCCATCGGGAAGCGCGGGGAAGCTTACCTCAAGTCCACGGGCATTGCCGACACCGCCTTCTTCGGCCCTGAACCCGAGTTTTTCATCTTCGACTCGGTCACCTGGAGGGTCGACATGTCGGGATCCTTCGTCAAGATCAAGAGCGAAGAGGCGCCGTGGTCTTCGGGTGAGGAATTCGAGGGCGGCAACATGGGCCACCGCGCGCCGGTCAAGGGCGGCTACTTTCCGGTGCCGCCGGTGGACTCGCTGCAGGACATCCGCTCCGCCATCGTGCTGGCGCTCGAGGAAATGGGCGTCGAGTGCGAAGTGCATCATCACGAGGTGGCGGCGGCGGGACAGAACGAAATCGGCACCAAGTTTGCGCCGCTGGTGAAGCGCGCGGACTGGATGATGATCCTCAAGTACGCGGTGCATAACGTCGCGCATTCCTACGGCAAGACTGCGACGTTCATGCCCAAGCCCGTGGTCGGCGACAACGGCTCCGGCATGCACGTGCACCAGTCGCTCGCCAAGGGCGGGCAGAACCTGTTCAGCGGCAGCGGTTACGGCGGGCTTTCGGAACTCGCGCTCTACTACATCGGCGGCATCATCAAGCACGCCAAGGCGCTCAATGCGATCACGAATCCGGGAACCAACTCCTACAAGCGTCTCGTGCCGGGATTCGAAGCGCCGATCAACCTCGCATATTCCTCGCGCAACCGCTCGGCCGCTGTGCGTGTGCCCCTGGTGGCCAATCCGAAAGCGCGCCGTATCGAGGTGCGATTCCCCGATCCCACCTGCAATCCGTACCTCGGCTTCACCGCGATGCTGATGGCGGGACTGGACGGCATACAGAACAAGATCCACCCCGGCGATCCGATCGACAAGAATCTCTACGACCTGCCCCCGGAGATCGCCAGGAAAATCCCGCATCCTTGCGCCTCGCTCGATGAGGCCCTCGACGCACTGGACAAGGACCGCGAATTCCTGACGCGCGGCGGCGTGTTCTCGAACGACATGATCGATGCTTACATCGCGCTCAAGATGGAAGAGGTCACGCTGTTCCGGATGACCACCCATCCGGTGGAATTCCAGATGTATTACAGCCTGTAAAAGGCGACGGCCCGATGTGCAGGGCGGACGCGGTGTCCGCCCTTTTTGTTCCGTAACGGTTCGTGCACTAATTAGGTGCATTGATAACATTTATTGTGTGACATAGACTTATTCTGTTTTTTGGGTCGACCGCCTGACCCGCGCGGCGTTTTGATGATCGGGTTCGGGGAGTGATAGATGCGATTTTTTCTGGTTCTGAGCATGTTGGTCGGGGCGAGCGCCTACGCGCAGATATACGAGTGCGTGGACGCGAGCGGCAACAAGCGCTTTACCAACATCAAGTCGGAGGCGAAGGGCTGCAAGCTGCTCGATGTCGGACCGGTCAACACGGTGCCCCCGTTCAAGCCTGCCAACAAGACTGCACCCGGGCCCGCGACTTTTCCCAAGGTGGACGCCACCACGCAACGCGAGCGCGACGCGGACCGCCGCCGGATCCTCGAGCAGGAACTGGCGAACGAGCAGAAACAGCTTGCCGCCGCGCAGAAGGAGCTGGCGGAGCAGCAGGCCGTGCGCCACGGCGACGAACGCAATTATCAGCGCGTCCTGGATCGATTGGAGCCGTATCAGAAAAAGGTCAAGCAGCACGAAACCAATATAGAGAGCCTGAGGAAAGAGCTGGCGAATCTGAGGTGATGCAACCGAGGCGAAGGACGCGGGTCGATGACTCATGGCGCAGTTCTTGCTCCGGTTTACGCTGTGCTGAGCTATGACAATGGAAACCTTCCGCGGCCTCGATCTGCTGGCGACCGCCGTACTCGTTCTCGATGAAGAACTCTCCATCCGCTATCTCAATGCCGCTGCCGAGAACATGCTTGAGTTGAGCAGCAGGCACACTACCGGGCTGTCGCTCGAGAAAGTGTTCAACGAGGACGCCAAGCTGGTGGCCGCGATCGGCTATGCCCGCGCACATAACTGCAGCTACACGGAACACGATCTCGTGCTGAGCGTGGCGGGAAAGGGCCGGCTTCAGCTCGCGTGCACGGTGACGCCGGTAGAAACCAGCGGCACCATACTGCTCGAGTTGCGGCATATCGAGCAGCAGCTAAGGATCGCGTGGGAGGAGCGGCTGCTCGACCAAAACCAGGCGAATCGCGAGCTGATCCGCAATCTTGCGCACGAAATAAAGAACCCGCTGGGCGGTATTCGAGGCGCGGCACAGCTGCTGGACCGCGAACTCGAGCGTCCGGATCTGCACGAGTACACGCAGGTGATCATGAACGAGGCCGACCGACTTCAGCTGCTGCTGGATCGCCTGCTGACGCCGCACCGGTTGCCGAAACCGGCGCCGCTCAATATCCACGAAGTGCTCGAGCGCGTACGTAGCGTTATTCTCGCGGAGTATCCGGATGGCATCGTGATCAGGCGCGACTACGATTCCAGCCTGCCTCTGGTGAAGGGCGACCGGGAGCAGCTCATCCAGGCGACGCTGAACATCGTTCGCAATGCCGCACAGGCCATGGACGGCAAGGGCGAAATCCGGCTGCGTACCCGCATTGCGCGCCAGATAACGCTTGCGCGCAAGCGCTATCGCCATGCCATCGAACTGAGCGTGGCCGATAATGGCCCTGGAATCCCGGAGGCCATACGGGAGCGCATCCTTTATCCACTGGTGTCCGGCCGGGACAACGGCAGCGGTCTGGGCCTGACCATCGCCCAGACCTTTGTAACCCAGCACCACGGCACGATCGCCTATGAAAGCGTGCCGGGAAACACGCGTTTCACCATACTTCTCCCCGTTGGTGACGGCATCGAGAACGGTTCGGCGAGGGCGGCGGCATGAAGCCGGTCTGGATCATCGACGACGACCGCTCGATACGCTGGGTTTTCGAGAAAGCCCTCATGCGCGAGAGCATCGCGTATCGCACGTTCGAGTCGGTTCGCGAAGCGCTTGGCGCGCTCGAGCGCGATACCCCTCAAGTCGTGGTCAGCGATATCCGCATGCCCGGGGAGTCCGGGCTGGAGTTGCTGCAGGCGGCCAAGACGCGCCACCCCAACGTTCCCGTGATCATCATGACGGCGTATTCGGATCTCGAGAGCGCGGTCACCGCCTTCCAGGGCGGCGCCTACGAGTACCTGCCCAAGCCCTTCGACGTCGATCACGCGGTCGAACTGATCCGGCGCGCCATGGATGAGAGTGCTCGCAAGGAAGCCACTCACGAAGAGACGACGGCCGCGCCCGAAATACTCGGGCAGGCGCCGGCGATGCAGGAAGTGTTCCGCGCGATCGGGCGGCTGTCGCAGTCCCATGCCACAGTCCTGGTCACCGGAGAATCCGGCACCGGCAAGGAACTTGTGGCGCGCGCCCTATACCGTCACAGCCCGCGCGCCGACAAGCAGTTCATCGCAATCAACACTGCGGCCATTCCCAAGGAACTGCTGGAGTCGGAACTTTTCGGACACGAGCGGGGCGCCTTCACCGGGGCGCAGGCCATGCGCCGCGGGCGCTTCGAGCAGGCCGAAGGCGGCACGCTGTTCCTCGACGAGATCGGCGACATGCCGTCGGATCTGCAGACGCGGCTGCTGCGCGTGCTCTCCGATGGCCAGTTCTATCGCGTCGGCGGGCACCAGCCGATCAAGGCCAACGTGCGGGTCATCGCTGCCACGCATCAGGACCTGGAGCAAAGAGTGCGGCAAGGTCTCTTCCGGGAAGACCTTTTCCACCGGCTCAACGTCATACGACTGCGGCTTCCTCCGTTGCGGGAGCGCCGCGAGGACATTCCACTGCTGGCGCGCTACTTTCTCCAGAAGTGCGCGCGGGAGCTCGGTGTCGACGTCAAGCGCCTGTCCGAGGCCACCGTGCGCTACCTGAGTGCGCAGGAGTTTCCGGGCAACGTGCGGCAGCTCGAGAATCTGTGCCATTGGCTGACCGTGATGGCGCCCTCGCTCACCATCGAAACCAATGATTTGCCGCCCGAGATCAGGTCGGAGTCTGCAGCGGCCTCGGCGGACGGCTGGATCTCGCTGCTGGAGAAAGAGGTCGAGGCCCTCCTCAACCGGGGGCAGCTCTCGATCATGGGCGAGCTTTCGCGCAGTTTCGAGAAAGCGCTCATCGCGAAGGCGCTCGCGCATACCGGTGGGCGTCGCATCGAGGCATCCCAGTTGCTGGGGCTGGGACGCAATACGCTGACCCGCAAGATCCAGGAGCTGGGCCTGGATCCCAGCAAGGAGCGCGATCCGGCGTGACGGCGACCGTGCGGGAGGACGCTGCCGCTGCCTAAAGCGACAGCTCCGCCACGACGGGTACGTGGTCCGACGGGCGATCGGCAGCGCGTGGCTCCGCGTCTATCCAGCACGACGTGCAACGCTGCGCAAGCGGCCCGGTGAGGAGCACATGGTCGATGCGCAGGCCCATCTTCCTGCGAAAGGCGTTCAACCGGTAGTCCCACCAGGTGAACGACTTTTCCGGCTGCCCGAACAGCCGGAACGCATCGTTGAGCCCGAGCGCCAGCAGCCTGCGAAACGCTTCACGCTCCGGGTCGCTGAAGTGCACCTGTCCTTGCCAGACGGCCGGGTCGTGCACATCGCGTTCCTCCGGTGCGATGTTGAAGTCGCCCAGCATCGCGAACTGGGGAAAACGCCCGATCTCATCTTTGAGCCAGTCGGTCAGTGCATCGAGCCACTTGAGCTTGTAGGGGTACTTTTCCGATTCGACGTTTTCCCCGTTGGGGACGTACACGCACACCACGCGGATACCGCGCACGGTAGCTGCAAGCACGCGTTTTTGAGCGTCCTCGAATCCGGGCACGGCGGCGACGACCTCGCTCCAGGCATGACGGCTTAGGATCGCCACTCCGTTATAGGTTTTCTGCCCGCTGTAGAGCGCCTGGTATCCGGCCCGCGATATGTCCTCCAGGGGAAAGTTGCCGTCCTCGAGCTTCGTTTCCTGCAGGCACATGACGTCCGGCTCGTGTCGTGCGAGCCAAGTCAGCACGTGCGGCAGACGCACCTTCAGTGAATTGACGTTCCAGGTGGCGAGGCGCATCTTCGGCAGCCTCCTGCGTCAAGCGCTGGGTTGTGGCAGCATAGGCGCTACGGGAGTGCGGGAGAGCATGGGTATGAAAAAAATCGTCACGTGGGCGACGTGGTGCGGAGTAGCGTTGGGTTTGGGCTGCGCCCCAACGCCGACGGTCGAGAAGGCGCGGCCATACACCTTCGAAAGCGGGCGCACGCCGTATTCCGCCGCCATCTGCATCGCTCGCAATGCGAAGGGGATGGCGGGGCTCACCGCCGAAGAGCGGCTGCAGGGCGAAGTCGCCTGGGAAGTCGTGGTCCGCCAGTCATGGCGGGGCGCCGGCGCGCTCGCCGTGGCGGACATCCAACCGCGCGGCAGCGGATCGATCGTCTCGATCCGCTTTACTGCCAATCCGGGCGAGCCGGAATCCTTCGTCCGGCGGCTGATGACGGACTGCCAGGCGCAGCTGCTTCCGCAGTGAGTCAGGGCTTCGGCGCTTCCATCTTGCCGAACCCGGCCTGGTCCAGCGCGTTGTGATAATCGGCTGCCACGAAGCTGCGCACCACCAGGCGGCCCGCGACCAGCGTGGGCACGAAGATATCGCCGGATAGTTTTCGTAATTCGTCCATTGCGGGGTTGGCATCCGCGACGATTTCCTGAAACGGCACGCCACGGCTTCCCAGCAGTTGCTTTGCCTGCGCACAAGGCGGTCCGCAGTCGCTGCTGGTGTACAACCTCACGATTGAAGCAGATGGACTGGCGGCAGCCGGTTTTGCTGCCACGACCTTAGGTTTGACGACAGCTATCGCGGTCTTGGGATATCCCGCGATGTCCAGAGCGGAATCCCACTCCGCCTCGAAATAGCCCTTCAAGCGGGTGTTGCCCACCAGCAGAAATGGCACTTCGCCGCCGCCTCCGGCAGCTTTCTTGAAAGCCTCGAAGTCCGTCCTCGGATCCCGCTCGGTGTAGGGTACTCCGCGTCTTTTCAGATGTGCCCGCCCGCGGTCGCACAGCTCCCCGCAATCGGTTGCCCAGAGCGTGACAGGGAAGTTCTTCACCGCCTGCTGCAGCGAGTAGGGCAACTCGCTCGTGGGAATGGTGCTGGCGCTGATGCTGCGCTGCTCTACTTTCTTTGCCGTGGCCGGGGGCGGCGTGTCGCGCCATTCCACGTTTCCCTTTTCATCGACCCAGCGGTAGAGCTGTGCGGCATGAAGCGGCATGGCCAGCATCACGAATGCCCAGACCAGCGAAATGGCGTTTGTTCTCATTGCGCCTCCCGTGCATTGAACACCGTTTCACTCTAGCACTACATGGCGGAAGGCGCAAAGGAGCAAGTCAATTTCACGCTGTTTCTGTCATCCCGTTGTGACGCAACAATGCATCGATGCGCGGCTCGCGGCCGCGGAACGCCTTGAAGGATTCGAGCGCCGGCCGGCTGCCGCCCACGCCGAGGATCTCGTCCCAGAAGCGCCGTCCGGTATCCGGATTGAGCACGCCGGTTTCCTCGAAGAGACTGTAGGCGTCGGCGGAAAGCACCTCGGCCCACTTGTAGCTGTAGTAGCCGGCCGCGTAGCCGCCCGCAAAAATGTGCGAAAAACTGTTCGGGAAGCGGTTATAGGCGGGTGGGTGGATCACGGCCACACGTGCCCGTATTTCGTCCAGGAGCTGCAGCACGCTCCTCGCGCCGTCGGGATCGTAGTCATGGTGCAGGTGCAGATCGAAGAGCGCGAACTCGAGCTGGCGCACCGTCTGCAGGCCGCCCTGGAAATTCTTCGCCGCAACCATCTTGTCGAACAGGGCGCGCGGCAGCGGTGCGCCGGTCCCGGCGTGCCGGGTCATCGGCTGCAGCACATCCCATTCCCAACAGAAGTTTTCCATGAACTGGCTTGGAAGCTCGACCGCGTCCCACTCGACGCCGTTGATTCCCGAGACGCCGAGATGATCCACGCGCGTCATCAGGTGGTGCAGTCCGTGGCCGAATTCATGGAACAGCGTGATGACTTCGTCGTGCGTGAACAGCGCCGGCTTGCCCGCGATCGGCGCGGAAAAGTTGCAATTGAGGTACGCGACGGGCGCCTGCACGCGACCCGCCTTCAGGCGCCGCGTGATCGCCTCGTCCATCCACGCGCCGCCACGCTTCGACGGGCGGGCGTACAGGTCGGCATAGAATTGGCCGACCAGCGTGCCCGACCGGTCGTGTATGGCGAAGAACCGTACGTCTTCGTGCCACTTCGGCGCTTCGGCAGGCGTGATCCGCAGCCCGTAGAGCGTCTCGACCAGGCGGAACATGCCGGGCAGCACGGTCGTCTCCGGAAAATACTGCTTGACCTCCTGATCGGAGAAGGCGTAACGCGCCATGCGCAGTTTCTCGGAGGCATACGCAAGATCCCACGCTTCGAGCGTGTCCAGTCCGAGCTTGTCGTGTCCGTATGCGGCAAGCTCCCGCAGGTCGCGTTCGGCATAGGCGCGCGCGCGCGCCGCAAGCTCGCCGAGAAAACCGAGCACCTGCTCCGGCGATTCCGCCATTTTGGGTTCCAGGGAGTACTCGGCGTAGTTTTTGAAGCCGAGCAGCCGCGCCATCTCCAGGCGCAGCTTGACGATCTCCGCCATCAGCGCGGTGTTGTCCCACTCGGGCTTGTCATACTCGGCCGCCCGCGTGACGTAGGCGCGGTACATCAGCTCGCGGAAGCGGCGGTCATCGGCATACTGCATGACCGGCAGATACGACGGCGCGTGGAGCGTGAACTTCCAGCCGTCACGGCCTTCCGCCCGGGCGGCTTCGCGGGCCGCGCGCCGCACATCGTCCGGAATGCCGGAGAGATCGCGTTCGTCCTCCACATAGTGCGCAAAGGCATTGGTGGCATCGAGCAGGTTGTCGCTGAACCGCGAGGAGATCTGAGACAGCCGCTCCCTTATCGCCATGAACCGCGCTTTGCGTCCGGCAGGAAGCTCGGCGCCGCCGAGCCGGAAATCGCGCAGCTCGTTTGCAACGATCTTGCGCTGCGCGGAAGTGAGTTGCGCAAACCCGGGCGAGGCGGCGAGCGTCTTGAACTTTTGGAACAGTCCCGGGTGTTGCGAGAGCTCGGTGTAGTACTGGGTGATCTTGGGCAGGTTGGCGTTGTAGGTGTCGCGCAGATCCGGCGAGTTCATCACCGCATTCAGGTGGCCGACCTGGCCCCAGGCGCGCGACAGTCGTTCGTTCGCCTCCTCCAGCGGCGCGACGAAATCCTCCCACGTCGCCGGGATCTCTGGAGCGGCAACCCGCGCGATCAGCGAACGGTTCTCTTCGAGCAGCTGGTCGACAGCAGGAGTGACGTACTCAGGCTTGAAATCACCGAAACGCGGCAGTCCGGAGAAATCGAGCAACGGATTCATGACAGCGGATTCCTGGTTCGAAATGAGAACGGTTGAAGTAGGATGACCATTGGCCAGCCGAGTTCCAGCCGTGCCGCGGGAGCTTCAGCCGGCGGCGGCCTGATAAACCGTCTCGCCGCCGATCAGCGTGTGGCAGACCTTTCCTTTTACTTCCAGGCCCAGGAAAGGCGTGTTCTTTCCCTGGCTCCTGAGCGCGGCGGGCGCCACTTTCCAGTATCGCGCCGGGTCGAAGACACAGATGTCCGCGGTGCCGCCCGGCGCCAGCCGGCCTGCATCCACGCCGAGTATACGCGCAGCATCGCAGGTGATTTTGGCCAGGGCTTTTGCGAGCGGTACGCGGCTGTCTTCCGCCCACTTGAGGGTGAGTGGCAGCAGCAGCTCCAGTCCCGTTGCGCCGACTTCGGCCTCGGCGAAAGGCAGCTGCTTGGCGTCCTCGTCCACCGGCGTATGGTCCGAGCACAGCGCATCCACCGTGCCGTCCTCCAGCGCGCGGCGCAGCGCGTCCCGGTCGCGCAGCGTGCGCAGCGGCGGCGTGAGGTTGCAGTTTGGATCGAAATAGCCGACGTCCATCTCGGAAAGGTGCGCATGATGGATGCCAACGTCACAGGTGACCGCGATGCCAAGCGCCTTCGCCTGGCGTACCATGTCGACCCCTTCGGCGCTGGAGAGCCGCGCCAGATGCACCCGGGCGCCGGTTTCGCGGGCAAGGAGCAGGATGATGGACAACGCGGCCGTCTCGGCGCACACCGGTATGGCGGGCAGCCCGAGCCGGGTCGCAACCTGGCCGTCGTGGGCCACGCCGTTGCGTGCGAGCGTCGCATCCTGGGGCCGCAGCCATACCGGGAAACCGAAGGTCGCGGCATACTGCAGTGCATAGAGCAGTAGCTGGTTGTCCGTCAGCGGCGCATCCGCCTGCGAGAATGCGACACAACCGGCGTCTCGCAACTCGGCCATCTCGGTGAGGCGCTGTCCCTTGAGGCCCGCGGTCAGCGCGCCCACCGGATAGACGCGCGCCTGATTGAGATTCTTCGCCCGGAACTTGAGCATTTCGACCAGGCCGGGCTCGTCCAGCGGCGGATCGGTATCCGGCGGGCAAGCGAGGCTGGTGACGCCGCCCGCAATGGCGGCCTCCATTTCCGATTCGAGCGTGGCCATGTATTCGAAGCCGGGCTCGCGCAGGCGGGCGGCGAGGTCCACCAGCCCCGGGCAGACGATGAGCTCCGACGCGTCCAGTGTGCGATCCGCCTTGAATCCCGCCGGCGCGCGGCCTATGGCTGCGATCCGCCCATCGGCGACATACACGTCCTGCTGCGCATCAACGCCTGTCGCTGGGTCGATCAGCCGGCCATGGGCGATGTGCAGCCTCATCGGTCAGTTCCCGGCCAGTATGCTCATCACCGCCATCCGGATCGCGATGCCGAACGTCACCTGCGGCAGGATGACGGATTGCGCGCCGTCGGCGACACTCGAATCGATCTCCACGCCCCGGTTCATGGGGCCGGGATGCAGCACGATCGCATCGGGCTTGGCCGCCGCCAGCTTGTCTTCCGTCAGGCCGTAGTACTTGTAGAACTCCTGCGCGGAGGGCAGGAGCGGCCCCTCCATGCGTTCGTTCTGCAGCCGCAGCATCATGACGACATCGACATCCTTCAATCCCTGGCGCATGTCGTGAAAGACGTGCACGCCCAGATTCTCCACGCGACTGGGGAGCAATGTTTTCGGCCCGATCACGCGGATCTCGGGACAGCCCAGCGTGGCAAGCGCGTGTATCTGCGAGCGGGCGACCCGCGAATGCAGGACGTCGCCCACGATCGCCACGCGCAGGCTGGAGAAATCCTTCTTGTAGTGACGGATCGTGAACATGTCGAGCAGGCCCTGCGTGGGATGCGCATGCCGACCGTCGCCGGCGTTGATCACGTGTATGTCGGGCGCGACGTGGCGCGCAATGAGATAAGGCGCACCGCTTGCGGCGTGGCGCACCACGAACATGTCGGCCTGCATCGCGGACAGATTGGCGACGGTATCGAGCACGGTCTCGCCCTTGGTCTGCGAGGAAATGTTGATGGCGAGGTTGATGACGTCGGCGGAAAGGCGCTTCGCGGCGATTTCGAACGTGGTGCGCGTGCGCGTACTTGGCTCGAAGAACAGGTTGAATACCGCCTTGCCCCGCAGCAGCGGTACTTTCTTCACCTCGCGCTGCGTCACGCCGACGAACGACTGCGCGGTATCGAGTATCTGCCACAGGATCTCGGCCGGGAGGCCTTCGATGGTCAGCAGATGATGCAGCTCGCCGTTCCTGTTGAGCTGCGGGTTGGCGGAATTGAGCCACATCCTAGCAGTCGCCCTGGTGGAGTACGAGCGCGAGCCCTCCCTGTGTGCTGCGCGTAAGCTCGATGCTCTGGCCGGGGGCGAGTTCGACCATTGCGCCGACGAACTGGGCTGCGATCGGCAGCTCGCGCCCCCCGCGGTCCACCAGCGCCGCAAGCCGGATGCTCGCCGGACGCCCGTAATCGAACAGCTCGTTCATCGCGGCGCGGATGGTGCGGCCGGTGTAGAGCACGTCATCCACCAGCACGAGATGACGACCCTCGACGTCGAAGGGGATGCTGGAAGTCTTGACGTCCCGATGCAGGCCGATTTTTTCGTAGTCGTCCCGGTAAAAGGAAACGTCGAGCGAGGCGCAGGGCGCCTTGATCGCGAGCGCGGCGTGTAGGCGCTCCGCGATCCATACTCCGCCGGTGTGGATGCCGATCAAGCCGCTCTCCGGGCCGACGGAGGCCCGCATTTGTTCGGTGAGCGCCGCCAGGAGCTGTTCGGCGTCAGGGAGCGTTTTGCCCGGCATGGCTTAGGGTGCGTAGCGCGGCGCGTAGACTACCACAACTCGTGCGCGGTGCCAGCCGCGCGCTGCGTGCGCAAGGCTTCAAAGTATGCCTGAAGGATATGCTGCGCCGCCGCCTCGTCCAGCGCTGCCTTGATCTTTCTTCGGCGCAGACCCTGCTCGCGGAGCGCGGCTTCGGCCGCGTGCGAAGTGAGACGCTCGTCGACCAGGCGCGTGGCGATGCCGAACCGGCCCTCGAGCCGCCGCGAGAAACGGCGCGCGAGTCGCTCGAGTTCATGCTTCGCGTCTTTGCCGTGAAAAGGGACGCCGACGACCAGCATCGACGGGCGCCACTCCTCGATGATCGCTGCAATGGCCGAGAACCGGCTCCGGCTGTCCTCGGCCTCTATCGTGGCGAGCGGATGCGCGATGCCGACTTCGACATCGCCTACCGCGACGCCGATGCGCTTTTCGCCGAAATCGAATGCGACCACCGTGCCCGCAGGATCGGACTTGTCATGCGATGTCCGGGTACCGCCTGCTCCAGGATCGTGTATGCCCGCCACGCTTGACGCGCTACGCGTGGCCCGCCTGTTCCGAGAGGCGCGCATAGTCCACCCCGAGCAGGCTCATGGCGGCAGGCAGCCGCTCTTCCGAAGGCAGATCGAAGATCACCTCGGACTTGGCCTGTACGGTCAACCAGGCGTTCTGCGAGAGCTCGTGCTCGAGCTGCCCCGGCGCCCACCCCGCGTAACCCAGCGTCACCAGGATCTGCTTCGGCCCTTCGCCGCGCGCAACGGCCTCCAGTATGTCCTTTGACGTGGTGAGCCCGATTTCCGAGCCTACCGCGAGGGTGGACTGCCATTCGCCGAGCGGCTTGTGCAGAACGAAGCCGCGGTCCACCTGTACCGGGCCGCCGAAATGGACCGGAGCGGACTTGAAAAGCTCGGAGGCGAGCGGGATGCTGATCTGCTCCAGCAGCGTCTGCAGCGTCATGTCGATCGGGCGGTTCACCACCACGCCGAGCGCACCCTGCTCGTTGTGCTCGCAGACGAAGGTGAGCGTCTTCGCAAAATGGGGATCGACCATGTTCGGCATGGCGATCAGGAAGTGCTGCGTGAGGTTCACTCGTTGCATGCG
>JBQTHU010000181.1:0-22253 GCA_052389535.1 Betaproteobacteria bacterium
CGCCGCGACCGGTACTGGAGCGGCTCAATGCCGAAATCACCAGGACCACGGGCCGCTCGGACGTGAGGGAAGCGTGGGCCAGGCAGGGCGCCACCGCGATGACGATGTCGGTGTCGGAATTCGAGAAATATCTGCACGGCGACATCGCCAAATGGGCGAAGGTCGTGAAGATATCCGGTGCGCGCCCCGATATGTGAAAGGCGGGAACGAAACCCGCCCGAGAACTGGCGTGGGAACGAACGTATCTGACTTGAGTAAAAACATGAGAGGAGAGTAGCCATGAGATCAGGAATGCTCCACGTTGCCGCTGTGCTCGCGCTCGCGGCCGCCCCGGCACCGGCCCAGGACAAGTTCCCGTCCCATGCCGTCACCATGATCGTGCCGTTCCCGCCGGGCGGCGTGGCCGACACTACCGGCCGGCCTACGGCGGCGGCGATGGAAAAAGTGCTGAAGCAGCCCGTCGCCGTCACCAATCGCCCCGGCGCGGGCGGCGCGGTCGGCAACGCGGCGGTCGCAAACGCGAAGCCCGATGGCTACACCATCCTGATGGCGCTCTCCAGCATCTCGGTGATCCCGGCCGCCGACGAGCTGTTCGATCGCAAGCCGGCGTATTCGCTGAGCCAGTTTGCGCCGATTGCGCTGATCTCGGCGGACCCGACCTTTTTGACGGTCCGGACCGACAGCCCCTGGAAGACCGCAAAGGAGTTCGTGGCCGACGCGAAGAAAAAGGCCGGGCAGTTCTCCTTCTCTTCGTCGGGCGTCTACGGCGCGCTGCACATGCCGATGGAAATGTTCATGCACGCCGCCGGCATCAAGATGCGCCACGTTCCGACGACGGGCGGCGGTCCGGCGCTGAACGCGCTCCTCGGCGGCCACGTCGACGTGACGGCAGGCGGCCCGGCCGCGATTTCGGGTCATGTGCAGGGCGGCAAACTGCGACCGCTCGCGGGCTGGGGCACGAAGCGGCATCCTGCCTATCCCGACGTGCCGACCTTCAAGGAAATCGGCTACGACGTCGAGTATTTCATCTGGGCCGGTATGTTCGCGCCGGCCGGCACGCCGGAGGCCGTAATGAAGGTGCTGCGCGAGGCGGCACGCAAAGCGGTGGAGGACCCGGATTTCAAGGCGCAGATGCAGAAGGTGAACTCGCCCATCGTTTACATGGACGCCCCCGAATTCCGCAAGTACTGGGAGAACGATGCCAGGCGGCTTGCCGCGGCCGTGAAGGTCGTAGGGAAAGTGGAGACCAAGCCCGCGCCGAAGCCTGAGGCGCCGAAGTAGCACACTCGATGGGGGAAACCGAGCAGGCGCCCGCCGCGAAAGGCGCGCGCGCGCCATGGCGCTTGCGCAGCGATCAGTTCTCCGGGCTGATGCTGGTCGCGCTCGCGTGTTACGTCGCGTGGGAAAATCGCGTTTATCCGGTGGGCTCGCTGCAGGAGCCGGGGCCGGGCTACGTGCCGTTGCTGATCGCGGTGTTCCTCGGTCTCATGGGCCTGCTGATCGCGCTGTTCGGCGGCCGTTCGCAACCGCTCGCCGACATACGCTGGCCTGAAACCGGTCGCGCGGTCGTCATCCTGATCGCCTGCGGCGTCGCCGCCTTCGCGCTCGAGCGCATCGGCTATCGCCTTACGGTAATCGCGCTGCTGATCTTTTTTCTGGGCGTCCTGGAACGTAAACGCCCGCTGCCGACAGCGCTGGTCGCGATCGGCTTCGGCCTGATCTCGTATTACATCGTCGGCACGCTGCTGCACGTGCCGCTGCCGCGCAGCCCCTGGGGTTTCTGATGGAATCCACGCTGCACAACCTGATGCTCGGATTCTCCGTCGCGCTCGACCCCGCTGTGCTGGTGTACGCCTTCGCCGGATGCATCATCGGCACGCTCGTGGGCATGATGCCGGGACTGGGTCCGCTCGCGGGCATCAGCCTGCTGCTGCCCGCAACCTTCGGCCTGAATCCCATCATCGCCGTGGTGCTGCTCGCGGGCGTCTACTACGGCGCGATGTACGGCGGCTCGACGACCTCGATACTGGTGCGCATACCCGGCGAGGCCGCATCGGTGATGACCTGCATCGACGGTTACGAGATGACCAGGAAGGGGCGTGCCGGGCCCGCGCTGGCGATCGCGGCGATCGGCTCGTTTGTCGCCGGCACGGTTGGAGTCATCGGCTTGATGCTGCTCGCGCCCACGCTTGCCGCTTTCGCGCTGCGCTTCGGGCCGCCCGAATATACCGCGCTGCTGATGATGGGCCTCTTCATACTCGCATACATGAGCGGCGGCTCGACCATCAAGACGCTCGCCTCGGCGGGACTTGGCCTCATGCTCGGCATGATCGGCATCGATATCATGAGCGGCTATACGCGTTTCAATTTCGAGATCGTCGAACTGGGCGACGGCGTGGGCATCGTGCCGGTGGCGGTGGGCCTGTTCGGCATCTCGGAAATCCTGATCAATGCAGGACAAGGGGCGGCGCCGAAGGTGCAGCGGCCGCGGCTGCGCGACCTGGTCCCGTCGCGCGAAGAATTCCGGCTCTCTGTCGGCCCCATCGCGCGCGGCAGCGTGCTCGGGTTTCTGATCGGCATCATTCCCGGTTCGGCGCACATCATCTCGTCTTTCGTTTCCTACGGCATCGAACGGCGGCTCGCGAGGAATCCCGAGCGTTTCGGCCAGGGGGCGATCGAGGGCGTGGCGGGACCGGAATCGGCCAACAATGCCGCCGCAACAGGAGCATTCGTGCCGATGATGGCGCTCGGCATTCCGACGAGCCCGGTGACTGCGGTGATGATCGCGGCGATCATGGTGCACGGCATCCTGCCGGGGCCGCTGCTCATCAGCCAGCAGCCCGAACTCTTCTGGGGATTCGTCGCCAGCATGTATGTCGGCAACGTCGTGCTGCTGATTCTGAACCTGCCGATGGTCGGGCTGTTCGTGAATCTGCTGCGCATCCCGTACGCTTACCTCTATCCCTGCATCCTCGCCTTCTGCATACTCGGAACGTACTCGGTCGCCAACAGCATGATCGATGTCTGGATCATGCTCATCATGGGCGGCGCGGGGTATGTGCTGCGCAAGCTGCAGTACGATCTCGCGCCGATCGCGCTGGGGCTCGTGCTCGCACCGATGCTGGAACTGAGCCTGCGCCAGTCGCTCGCCATGAGCGCCGGCGATTACGGCATTTTCCTCGAGCGACCGATCGCGACCACGATGTTCGCGCTGGGTCTGGTGCTGTTCCTGTTCGCGCTGAAGCCGTTGATATTCGGGCGCGGCCGCGACTGGCGCAAGGAGATGGGACTCGAGCAGCAGTAAGCGCGCTACGATGGCATGCTTCGTGCATCGACGCCTTTGTCATTATCGTGGCCCCGGGCCCGGAGACAGCTATGGCAAAGGCGCTCATGTGGATTGTCATCGTCATTTTCCTGATCGGCCTGCTGGTCGTTTTCGGCATATTCGACCTGATTTTCTAGCCGCTTCACCAATTCCTCGCCGCCCGCACTGCCGCGGCGGCTCACCGACCTCTAGCGCTCCAGGCGTTTTGCTAAGATAACGTCTCGTTGCTGAACGCAGTGTTTGCACGATCGGCATGAAGAACGCCGAGCGGCTGGACGCGCGCTCAAGCAGTAATTACAACGCGGTCTACAATTTGCACGCCGTCTGGGAGACATCCATCCGACTGGCCGGGTCACGTTTCAGTCTGCTCCGTCGTTTCGATCATCTGGCTGCCGTTGTCGTTATCACATCGGCGGCGATCGCGCCGAACGCCGGCGCGGCCGATTTCGTCCGGAGCGGCGGCCCGTACGTTCCTACGCCACAGGAAGTGGTGGACAGGATGCTCGAAGTCGCTGCAGTCAGCGCCGAGGACTTCGTCATGGATCTCGGCTCCGGCGATGGCCGCAGCGTGACCATGGACGTCGACGAGAAATACGGCAGCGCCGGCGCCTGGCAGTCCACGATCTACCTCTGGATCGTGCCCGCCAAAGTCGAGGGGCGCTGGAGTGCCGAGACGCATGAGTCAGACGCCAGGCGCTATGTTCTCTCCTTGGTGCAGACATTTCAGCACGTCGCGGGAGAGGCGCATGCCGGCGCGACCCGCATTCCGATCAAGGACGCGCACATCGCAGGGAGCCGCATCCGGTTTGCCCTTCCCGCCGTGACAGGCGGTCCGATCCGCCGCTTCAGCGGCACGATCGCGGGTGACCGGATCACCGGAGTGATCGAATCGCCCGCGGGCAGCGTGCCGTGGAGTGCCACGCGCATCGACACGGCGGTTTCCTTGCGTCATTCGCGATGACCGTCGCGGGCGCGGCGAGCCGGCCGCTGGGATTCGGCTACCTGCTCGCCGTGCTGCTGGCAGCGCAAGCGCTGGGCACGATGGCGACCAGCACGCTGCCCGCCGTCGTCCCCAAGATCGCGGAGATGTATGGCGTATCCTCGGCGCTGATCGGCTACCAGATCAGCCTGCTGGCGGTCGCGATGCTGGTCTCGCTCACTCTCGGCGGCAATCTGAGCGTGCGCTGGGGCGCCTGCCGCGTCACGCAGGCAGGGCTCGGGTTCCTGATCGCGGGTTCCCTGATTGCGGCGCTCCCCCATGTCGTTTTCATATTCGTCTCTGCGGTCGCCCTCGGGTTGGGCTACGGCCTGATCACACCTTCGGCCTCGCACCTGCTCGCGCGCTTCACGCAGGCAAGGAACCGCAACCTCGTGTTTTCGTTCAAGCAGACCGGCGTGCCGCTGGGCGGGGTCGGCGCCGCCCTGATCGGGCCCGCTGTGGCGGTGACCGCGGGATGGCAGTGGGCGCTGCTCGTCAATGCCGTCACCATGGCACTTCTGTTGCCGCTGTTGGAGCGCGGGCGCGCGGCTTGGGACAACGACCGCGATCCGCGCGCGAGAACGCGGGTCGCGCCTTTCGCCGGTGTCGCCGGGATATGGAGACATCCGGCGCTGCGCCTGCTCTCGATCGCGGGCGGCTGCTTCGTCATCGTGCAGATCTGCATCTCCACGTTCACCGTCGTGCTGTTTGCCGAGGAGATGGGACGGGGGCTGGTGCAGGCGGGTTTTGTGCTGGTCGCCTCCCAGCTCGGCGGCGTCTTCGGGCGGGTGTTCTGGGGCTGGCTCGCCGACGTCACGGAAGCCTGTTTCGCAGTGCTGGCGGTGCTGGCGGCCGTAATGCTCACCGCCGCGATCCTGTGCCTTGCCGTCACGCCGCAGTGGCCGCTCGCTTGGTCCTGCGTGCTGTTCTTCGTTTTCGGATCCACGGCGAGCGGATGGAACGGCGCTTTTCTGGCGGAAGTGGCGCGATTGACGCCCCACAAGGCGGTGTCGAGCGCAACCGGCGGCTCGCTGGTCTACGTCAACGTCGGCAAGATGCTGGGACCGATCGCCTTTGCGAACGCCTACCTCGCGAGCGGCAGCTACGTGACCGCGTTCGCACTCCTGGGACTGCCGGCAGCGGCGGGACTCGCCTGCATGGTGGCTGCGCATTACCGGACGCCTGCCGCGGCACCGCTCACCGGCGCTGAAGGCGGGTTCCAGCACGGCCCGGGCTTCGATTAAGATATCGCCGCGCGCGACGTGCGGCGCGGGGAAAGCGGGCGGTGCAAATGGCAAATATCTCGATGCGGTACGTTCTGATCGCGCTTGTCGTTCTCATTGCGGGGTGTGCGTCGCAGGACCCGCCTCCGCCGTACTTCTGGATCGTCCACGACCGGGATCGCAGCGATGCGGACCGCGTTACCGATCTGCGGCGGAAGCCCGAAAAGCTCCTCGAGTTCTACGATGTGCGGCCCGGCATGCGCGTTCTCGATCTCGGCGCGGGCGGCGGTTACAACACCGAGCTGCTCGCGCGCGTCGTCGGCCCCTTCGGCTCCGTGTATGCGCAGAACAGCCCCTACATGCTCGAGAAATTCATACGCGGCCGTTTCGACGAAAGGCTCAAGAAAGCGGTGATGGGGCGGGTCGTGCATCTGGTGCGCGAATTCGACGACCCGGTGCCGCCGGAGGTGCGCAATCTCGATCTTGTCACGTTCAACTTCATTTACCACGACACGGTCTGGCTCAACGTGGACCGGGCGAAAATGAACCGCGCCGTCTACGCCGCGCTCAAGCCGGGCGGTTTCTACATCGTGGCCGACCACGCCGCGCGGCCCGGAGCCGGCGTGACCGTGGCGAAGTCGCTGCATCGCATCGACGAGGGCGTGGTCCGTGAGGAAGTCCGGGCGGCGGGCTTCCGGCTGGTGGAGGAGGCGCACTTCCTGCGCAATCCGGAAGATCCGCGCGATGCCTCGGTGTTCAAGCCCAAGGTGCCAAACGACGAATTCGTGCTGAAATTCCAGAAGCCGGAATAAACGCACAACAATGGAGACGAGCATGTCAACGGGTTTCAAGCGCATGATGTGCGCCATGGCGGTGGTCCTGTGTGCGACACCCGCATGCGCCCAGGAGAAAAGCAAGGAGCCGGACCGCACCGGCGGTCCTTACGTTCCCACGCCGCAGGTGGTGGTCGATCAGATGCTGCGTATGGCGCGCGTCCATGCCGGCGACTTCCTCATGGACCTGGGCTCGGGAGACGGCATCATCGTGCTCACCGCCGCGAAACAATACAAGGCGCGCGGGATGGGCATCGAGATCGATCCCGAGCTGGTGAAGCTGAGCAACGAGTCCGCGAAACGCGACGGGATCGCCGATCGCGCGTCGTTTCAGGTGCAGGACGTGTTCAAGGCGGATCTCAGCCGGGCCACGGTGCTGACGCTCTATCTTCTGCCGTCCATGATGGTCAACCTTCAGGCCAAAATCTTCAACGAGTTGAGGGCCGGGGCGCGCGTGGTCTCGCACGACTATCACTTCGGCGACGAGTGGCGCCCCGACGATCACATCACCTTCGACGTGCCGGAGAAGGAGAAGGTGAACGGCGTGCCGAGCGCCACCATTTACCTGTGGGTGGTGCCGTCGAAAGTCGCCGGGAAGTGGCGGCTGCAGATCGACGGATCGCCCTCGGGCGAGTACGAGCTGGACCTCAAGCAGCGGTTCCAGAACTTCGACGGCAACGCACTGGCGGGCGGAAAGAGCACGAAGCTGGAACTGCAGCGGCTGGAAGGGCGGGACATCCGATTCGCATTCAGCGAAGGATCGGGTCGGCACGTGTTCTCCGGACGCGTGAGCGGCGGGGCCATGGAAGGCAAGGTGCGGCTCGGTACCGGCAAGGGAACGGTGCGCTGGACCGCGACCCGCGTGGGCGGCTGAAAGGCAGTGCGCTTTCCGATCAGTTCATCAGCAGCGCCGGCGGCACGCCTTCGACCACCGAGCGGCGATAGGCGAGCTGCGTGAGTGCAAAATCGTGGGCGCCGGCATTGACGGCGTCGGTCACGATGCGGCCACCGGCCAATGCCCCGGCGTCCACCGCGCGCGGGTTCGCCAGCATATTCCACAGCGTATCGGCGTGCCGCTCCGGCACGTGGTCGAGCGTTACCTTTGCCGGTGGCGGCAGCGCGCGCGCCGAGGCGACGAGAAAGCTGTTGAGCTGCAGCGCCCGCCAGTCTGGACGATAAAGGACCACCGCCGGGAGTTCGGCTCGCAGCGTCGCGAGCAGGTGCGCGTAGCTTCTCGGCCGCTCGAGGTCCGCAAACGTGTTGAACACCGCGACGCCGTCATCGGCGATGCAGGCCCTGAGATCGCGGAAGAATTCCCGCGTGACGAGATAGTCCGGCGTGCCGTCGCCGTGAAAGAGATCGACCACCACCACGTCGTAGCGCTGCGGACAATGGCGCACGAACGCGCGCGCGTCGGCATGGTGCACGCGTGCGCGCTTGGGATCGAACCCGAAGTAGCGCCGCGCGAGATGGAGCGATGCGGGGTCGATCTCCACCACGTCCACCGCCACGTTGCGCCGCGCGAGCTGCATCGGCACGATGCCCGCGCCCAGGCCCAGCACCAGCGCGGAGCGCATGCCGGGACGGTACGCGTACGCCAGCGCTTCCAGCGCGTAGGTGTAGTAGGAGAGGGAGCGCCCGTTCGAATCCACCGTGTTCTGCGTGAGCCCGTCCTGGAAGTAGATGCGCACGAACTCGCCGCCTTCGGTGTCGGGTTGGCTGCGCAGGATCTTGACGGTACCGAACAGCGAGGCGTAGCTCGCTTCCACCTGCCACGTGCGGCCGGCATAGGCGACGGGCTCCATGCGTCCGGTGTACGCGTCCGCCTGCCAGAGCAGCGTGAGCGATCCCGCCGCGGCAACGACGGCGGTGACCACGACGTGGGGGCGCGCCGTGAGGCGGAGGGACGGCGCAGCCGCCATCGCGAGCGACAGCAGCGCGAGGATGAGCGCCACTGTCAGCGTCGCAGCGAAATTGCTGAAATGGGGCGTCATGCCGAATGCCGTCACCAGTACGCCTGCGACCGAGCCTATCGTGCTCACGAAGAACACCCGGCCGGCGCCGGCGTCCCCGGGGCGTCCCTGCCTGTGTTGCAGCGTGATCGCGACCAGCAGGGGATTCATGGCGGAGGTGGCAACGAGCGGGAGGAAAAGCAGGATCATGCAGGCCGCGAATGCGCCCAGGATCAGGCTCCATCCGGCCAGCGGCGAGAAGAGATGCGGATAGGCAAGGCAGGCGGCGACGATCGAGAGTGCCGCGATCGCCGGCATCATGGCGTAGCACTGCACGAGGCGCTCCAGGGTCCGGCCGTGTGCGCTGCCCGCATAGCGTCCGCCCGCCCAGTAACCGAGGGCGAGCGAAACGAGCGTGATCGACAGAATGCCGGTCCAGATGTACAGGCTCACGCCGAAGTACGGGGTCATGATGCGCGAGGCGAGCAGCTCGAGCGCCAGGATCGCGGCGCCGGAGAGGAAGATGACGGTGTGCAGCATGGTTGTTCGGGTATAATTCCGCGACTTCGAGATCCTGCCGCCGGGCGGTGGACGCGAATCTATCACAAGAACCCGTAGGGCAGAGTTCCGGGCGGCGCTCCGAGGAGGCGAGAACCTGTCCGACTTTTGGGGTGCGCACGTGCAATACCTGACGAGATTGTCCGATTGCTTGCGCGGCATGGCCGGCGCCGCCGCAGTGTTCCTTCCGCTTATGGCTGCGCCACATGTTCATGCGGCGTCGCCCCGCGTTCCGTACGTGCCGACGCCGCAGGACGTGGTGGACCGCATGCTGCAGATCGCGAAAGTGACCGCCAAGGACTACCTGATCGATCTCGGTTCCGGCGACGGCCGCATTGTGATCACGGCGGCGAAGAAATATGGCACGCGCGGGTTCGGTGTCGACATCGATCCCGAACGCATCAGCGAGGCGAACGACAACGCGAAAGCGGCCGGCGTGCTCGACAAGGTGGCGTTCTATCGGCGCGATCTCTTCGAGACCGACCTCAGCGAAGCGACGGTCATCACGATGTACCTGCTGCCGCGCGTGAATATGGAACTGCGGCCGAAGCTGCTGGAGCTCAAGCCCGGCACGCGCATCGTGTCCCACGACTTCTCGATGGAAGACTGGAAGCCCGACGCTCACTTGAGAATAAATGCAAAGGAGAAATACGGCGGCTCGGGCGGAGAGAGCGACATTTATTTCTGGGTGATCCCCGCCAAGGTCGGTGGAACGTGGCAATTGGATCTCCCCGTGGCCGGCAAGCCGCGCGCATATCAGGTCACGTTGAGCCAGAAGTTTCAGGTAGTGAGCGGCTCGGTGAGAGCGGACGGCCGCGATACGCCCATCCAGAACGTGCGGCTGCGTGGCGATCAGATAAGTTTCTCCTTCAGCGCTCCGGTCGGCGGCGCGCCGGTGAAGCATGAGGTTTCCGGTTCGGTCGATGGTGAAGCGATGTCCGGAACTGCGCGGCTTTCCGGCGGAAAGCTGCAGGCGCAGGTGGAATGGCAGGCCCGGCGCACGGCGAAGTCCGCCGCAGTCCCGGCCGCCGCGGCGCCCGCTGCCGTGGCACTCCATACTCTCCACTAGAGTTCTTCAGGCATGAGTCGAACTGGTTGTGCAGCAAAGGGTGCGCGTGCCGCGCGCGCCACAATGATTGCCATGGCGATGGCAGCGGCACCGATCTCGCTGGCGCAGGATTATGGCGATACGCCGTACGTTCAGACGCCGCAGAATGTCGTGGACAAGATGCTCGAGATCGCGAAAGTGGGTCCGAAGGACTACGTCATCGATCTCGGCTCCGGAGACGGCCGCATGATCATCACGGCGGCGAAGAAGCACGGCGCGCGCGGGTTCGGCGTGGATCTGGACCGCCGCCTCGTGCTTCTTGCCAACCGCCGTGCCGCGGAAGCCGGCGTGGCCGACCGGGCGGTGTTCTACGAGCGCGATCTTTACAAGACCGACATCAGCCGCGCCACCGTGGTCACCATCTACCTGCTCCCTGAAGTGAACGTCATGGTGCGGCCCAAGCTTCTCTCGACGCTCAAGCCGGGCACGCGCGTCGTTTCCCATGACTACGACATGGGCGAATGGCCGCCGGAAATCTCGCTGGTGCTGGACGCGCCGGACAAACCGGTGGGGCGCGATTTCAAGAGCAAAGTGTTCTACTGGGTGGTCCCTGCGACCGCGTCCGGCAAGTGGCGCTGGCAGGTGGCGGTGAACGGGCAGGTCCGCGCGTTCGAGGCGACACTGAGCCAGATGTTCGAGAAACTGGACGGCACGCTCAACGTGGACGGCAACGCGGTGAAAATCGACGAGGCCCGTCTCCATGGCGCTACCATCCGTCTGACGGCGAGCTGGCGTGAAGGGAGCGTCGATACGCGCTATGTTTTCTCCGGCCGCGTGGCCGGCGGAAAGATCGAGGGCGAGGCGAAAGTGATGCGCGGCGGTGACGAGCACAAGGCCGCGTGGAAAGCGGCGCGCATCGAAGCGATCGAGCCCGCGCACTTCGCGCTCAAGCCGCCGCCACCGCCGCCCGGTTCATGGTGAGCTGCCAACGCTGATGCGATTTCAAGCCGCATTGCTGCTGCTTGGACTCGCGGCTGAAGCGATGCGCTCGATTGCGCGCTGTGCGGCACTTCTGGCGTTCGGGCTGGTGCTCCCGGCCTTTGCGGCGGACAAAACCGCAGTCCCTGACGTGCCGTTCGTGCCTACGCCGCAGGTCGTGGTGGACGAGATGCTGCGCATTGCGAACGTCGGAAAGGGCGACTTCGTGATGGACCTCGGATCCGGAGACGGCCGGATCGCCATCACCGCTGCGAAGAAATTCGGCGCGCGCGCGCTCGGCGTCGAGCTGGACGAGCACCTCATCTTCCAGAGCGAAGAAAGTGCGCGTCAGGCCGGCGTCGAGGACCGGGTGAAGTTCCTGCAGCAGGATCTCTTCAAGACGGATCTGGGGCAGGCGAGCGTCATCACCATGTACCTGCTGCCGAGCGTGAACCGGCGTTTGCGCCCGCGGCTGCTGGATCTCAAGCCCGGCACCCGCATCGTCGCGCACGATTTCGATCTGGAGGACTGGAAGCCGGATCGGATGACGACGATACGCAAGAACGTCTTTCTGTGGATCGTGCCGGCCAAGGTTGCCGGCCGCTGGCGCGCGCGGGTTCCACTGCCCGACGGCCCGCGCACGATAGAGGTCCAGCTCAATCAGCGGTTCCAGGAGATAAACGGCCTGGCGCGCATGGATGGACAGGTTACCCAGCTCTGGGAAGCCAAACTGAACGGCGAGCGCCTGAGCTTCGTGCTGGTGGACGCCGCCGACCGCGAGAACGAGGCGAGCCTCTACTTCGACGGGCGCGTGACGGGTAGCGCGATTGAAGGCGAGATCCGGCGCGGCGTAGGCAACAGTCAGAGCAGAATCAAGTGGCAGGCGACAAAGGTGAATTGATGCGGCCTTCGCGGCGCAGGCTCGGAAGGACCCTGATCGGACTGGCCGTGCTGGCCCTGTCGCCCGCGCACGCGCAGGTCTCCGATGTTCCTTTTGTCCCCACGCCGCCGAAGGTGGTCGATATGATGCTCGGCATCGCCAAGGTCGGCCCGTCCGATTACGTGATCGATCTCGGCTCGGGCGACGGCAGGATCGTCATCGCCGCTGCCAAAAAATACGGCGCGCGCGGCCTCGGTGTCGATATCGACAGCGCTCTCGTCGAAACGGCGCGGCGCGAAGCGCAGCGTCAAGGCGTGAGCGACAAGGTCTCGTTCGCGAACCGCAACCTCTTCATCACCGACATCCGCGACGCAACGGTGATTACGATGTACCTGTATCCGCAGGTCATCATGCAGCTACGCCCGCGGCTGCTCAAGGAATTGAAGCCCGGCACGCGCATCGTCTCGCACGAATTCACGCTGGACGAATGGCAGCCGGACGCGAAAGTGACCGTCCCGGTCCCCGACAAGCCCTACGGCGCGCCCTACAGCGAGGTGTACTTGTGGATCGTCCCGGCAAACGCAACCGGCAAGTGGCGCTGGCGTGCGCCCGGCGCAGCCCGCGACGACGAGGTGACGCTCGAGCAGACGTTTCAGAAGCTCGACGGCGCAGGCAGCGTGGCGGGCCGGGCCGGGCGTATCACCGACGGCCGCGTCACCGGCGAGGAAGTGCGCTTTGCCTTCCGGCCGGAGGATCCGGGCGGCGTCGTCCACGAGTTCAGCGGCCGGCTCACTGGAGATGCGCTGCGCGGTACGGTAATCGCGAGAGGTGAAACAGCGGTGCAGCGCGAGTGGCAGGCGGTGCGCGTCGCACGCGGCACCATGAACATCAACGCAGGCGCCCACGCGGCGCGGAACATGGCTAGAGCAGAGGAGCAGAGATGAGAGTCGCAAAACAGGCTGTACTGTGGGCGTTGTTCGCGATCGCGGCTTTTTCGTCGGCCGCCCGGGCGCAGGAGGGCAGGGGTGACGTGGTGTACGTGCCCACGCCGCAGGTCGCGGTGGACGAGATGCTGAGCATGGCGAAAGTCTCTTCCAACGACTTCGTCATCGACCTCGGGTCGGGCGACGGGCGCATCATCATCACTGCGGCGAAGAAGTACGGCGCGCGCGGTCTGGGCGTCGATCTCGACACGGTGCTGCTCAAGCGCGCGCGCGACGGGGCGCGGAAGGAGGGCGTCACCGAGCGCGTCCAGTTCATCGAGCAGAATCTGTTCGAGACCGACCTTTCGCGCGCGACCGTCATCACCACCTATCTGCTGCCGGAGATGAACGAAAAGCTGCGGCCCAAGATCCTCGCGCTCAGGCCCGGAACGCGGGTGGTGGCTCACGATTACGACATGGGCGAATGGCAGCCGGACGACGAAAAAACCCTGATCGTGCCCGAAAAGACCGTGGGCGATCCGGGCAAGAGCTACATCTTCTTCTGGGTCGTGCCAGCCATGATCGCGGGTCAGTGGGAGTCTCTCGTGTACACCGGCGGGCGCGGGGTCGTCTACGAATTCGACTTCGACCAGAGCTTTCAACGCGTGAGCGGAGACCTGACGGTGGACGGGCAGCGCGCGCGACTGCCGCTGTTCAACGTGCGCGGAGAACGCGTGGCTTTCGAGATCGACGCGCCTTATTGAAAGGGCGTGGCGAAGCACCGCTTCCAGGGCACGTTCAAGCAGGACCGGATCGAAGGCACGCTCACCATTGCCGGGCAGAAACCGCTCAAGTGGACGGCGCAGCTCAAGAAGCGCGGGCAAATGCGCCTCACCGCCCTCGATACCTTGAATAGCGGGGTCCAGTGAGCGCCGCGCCGCAGCAGGGCGCACCGCGCCAGACGCTGTCGATCACCGATACCGTGGCGATCATCGTCGGTCTGATCGTCGGCGCCGGTATTTTTGGCACGCCGTCGATCGTCGCCGGCGCGGTGGGGAGCGAATCGCTGCTGGTCGCCGTGTGGATCGCGGGCGGGATTTTTTCCATCCTCGGGGCGCTGTGCTATGCAGAACTCGCCACGGCTTTCCCTTCGGCCGGCGGGGAATACCATTTCCTGCAGCGTGCGTTCGGCCGATCGCTGGCCTTCCTCTACGGATGGGCGCGCATGACCGTCATCGTGGCGGGGTCGATTGCGGTCTTCGCCTACCTGTTTGGAGATTACATCTCGCGCGTCATCAATCTCGGCGCTTATTCCTCGGCCATCTGGGCGGCGATCGTGGTGGGTGCGCTGACCGTCGTGAACTATCTGGGGATACGCGAAGGCAAAACGACGCAGAACCTCTTCACGGCGCTGGAAGTGAGCGGCCTGGTGCTGATCGTGGTGGCCGGGCTGTTGCTTGCCCCCGCGCCCGCAGCGCCGGCGGCTTCCGCGGCCGCCGGCAGCCAGCCGTGGTACATGGGGGCCGGCATAGGCTCCGCCATGGTATTCGTGCTCTTCACCTATGGCGGATGGAACGATGCCGCCTACATTTCCGCCGAAGTGCGAGATCGCGAGCGCAATATGGCGAAGTCCCTGTTGATCGCAATCGGGCTGGTGACCGTGCTGTACCTGCTCGTGAACCTGGCCTATCTCAAGGGACTGGGCTATGCCGCCATGGCCCGTTCGGATGCCGTTGCGGCGGATCTGCTGAGAGTGGTCTGGGGGCCGACCGGAGAGAAACTGATCGCCTTCATGATCGCGATTGCAGCGCTGACCTCGGTCAACGGTTCCATGATCGTCGGCGCGCGCTCCAACTATGCGCTGGGGCGCGACTGGCCTCTGCTCGGTTTTCTGGGCAGATGGGACGAGGACAGCGGCTCACCGCGCCACGCGATGCTGGTGCAGGGCGTGATCGCGCTCGCGCTCGTGGTGTTCGGCGCGATCCAGAATACCGGATTCAAGGGGCTGGTGGAGTACTCGCTGCCGGTGTTCTGGGGATTTTTTCTCCTCGTCGGGGTCGCGCTCTTCGTGCTGCGGGCGAAAGAGCCGGATGCGCCGCGGCCATTCCGCGTGCCGGGCTATCCGGTCGTGCCCGCGATTTTCGTACTGATGTGCGGCTACCTGCTCTATTCGAGTCTCGCATACCACGGCAAGCACGCGCTGGTGGGGCTCGGCGTGCTCGCAGTGGGTGCGATCGTGATTCTTGCGGGGCGTGGCGCGAGAGTGAAATAGCCCGTTACAGGCTCAGCAGCTTCACCTGCACGGGATTGACGCCGAGCTTGACGGCGGCGCCGGGCGCGTAGCTCGCGCCGCCGATGAAGTGCGGCTGGTCGGCGATGAGCTCGGTGTCGCGGACCTTCACCCTGTAGCGCACGAATTCGCCGAGGAACTCCCGCTCGGTGACCACGCCGGCGAGCCACACTCGGCTGGAATCGCCGGCGCGGTCGGCGATGGTCAGAGCGTGCGGCCGTATGGCGACTTCCGCCGTCCCGTCCGCTATCGCATTTGCCGGCAGTTTTATCGTGCCCAGCGTTTCCGAGTGGAACGTGAGCCCGTCTCCATCCCGCGTCACGCGCCCCGCAATCAGATTGATGGTGCCGACAAAATCGGCGATGAAGCGGTTCGCCGGGTGATCGTAAAGATCCATCGGCGTGCCGATCTGCTGGATCACGCCGCCGTCGAGCACCGCGACGCGGTCGGATATCGACAGCGCCTCTTCCTGGTCGTGGGTGACGAAAATGGTGGTGATCCCAAGCTTGCGCTGGAGCGCGAGCAGCTCCGCGCGCATGTGGACGCGCAGTTTCGCATCGAGATTGGAGAGCGGTTCGTCCAGCAGCAGCACCTTGGGCTCGATCGCGATGGTGCGGGCGAGCGCGACGCGCTGCTGCTGGCCGCCGGAGAGCTGACCGGGGCGCCGGCTCGCATAAGCGCCGAGCCCCACGAGTTCGAGCGCCGATTCCACTTTCGCGCGTACCGCGTCCCGCGGCAGCCGCCGCTCCTCGAGCCCGAAGGCGACGTTCTGCGCGACGGTCATGTGCGGCCACAGCGCGTAGTTCTGGAATACCATGCCGATGTCGCGTTTCCACGGCGGCACGCGCGAGACGTCCTCCTCGCCCACCAGGACCTGTCCGGATTGCGCCCGGTTGAACCCGGCAATGAGACGCAGCAGCGTCGATTTGCCGGACCCCGAAGGCCCGAGCAGCGCAAAGAATTCGCCCGGCTCCACGGTCACGCTGACGTCGTGCAATACCGGGGTAGTGCCGTAGGCGAGCGAGACGTTGCGGACTTCGACCTGTACTTTTTGAAGCGCTTCCATCCTACGCCCCCATCGTCTGGATTTCCCGCGCCTGCTCCACGCGGGGCCGCTCCTCCCGCGCGCTGCGCCCGGCGATCAGCCGGTGCGAGGCGTAGGTGCCCGCCGCAACCAGCAGCACCGCCAGCACGCCGAGCGCCGCCCCCGGCCCGCGTCCGGCTGCACTCTGCATGTAGAGATAAATGCCGTACGACATGGGGGCGTCGTGCTGCGCGGTGATCAGCATGAGCGTTGCGGAAAGCTCAACGGCGGCCGTCATGAAGCTGATGATGAAGCCCGCGGCGATGCCGCCCGCCATGAGCGGCACCACGACGCGCCGGATGGTGCGCGCTTTGGTGGCACCCAGATTCTCGGCCGCCTCCTCGAGCGACACGTGCATCTGCTGGAGCGCGGCGATGCAGGAGCGCAGCGCATAGGGCAGGCGGCGAACCGCGTAAGCAATGATGAGCAGGATCCACGAGGTCGTCAGCAAATCGTCCGTGAACGGGACCTCGATGTCGCGGAAAGTGCGAAGATAGCCGATGGCGAGCACCACGCCGGGAATCGCGAGCGCCATGGTGACGGTGAAATCGAGCGCCTGCCGTCCGGGCAGCCGCGTGCGCAGCAGGAGGTAGGCGATGGCGGTGGCGATCACCACGTCGAGCAGCGCCGCGATGCCGCAGTAGAGCACGGTGTTCCAGATCATGCGCGGCGAATCCTGGAACACGGTGACGTAATGTTCGGGCGTGTAGCTGTCGGGCACGACGCTGAAGCTCCACACCTTCGCGATCGAGAGCAGCAGGATGCCGACGTGCGGAGCGAGCACGATGAGCAGCATCAGCAGTATCCAGCCATACGCGAATACCGACTGCACGCGGCTCAGCCGGCGCTTCGAAAGTCCGCCGTAGCCGCGCTGCAGCGTGGAATACTCCTTGCCGCGCATCACCCACGTCGAAGCCCACAGCGCGAAGAGCGAGGCGGCGACCATGATGACGCTCGCCACATAGCCGATCGGGTCTTCGATGCCGATGGTGGTGATGCGGAGATAGGCCTGCGGGGCGAGCATGTTGGTCTGGTTGAGCACCAGCGGCGTGCCGAGATCATCGAACACCTTGATGAACACCAGCGCCGCGCCGGCGACAAACCCCGGCATCGCGAGCGGAAACACGATGCGCCGGAAAAGTCGCAGCCCCGAGGACCCGAGGTTGAGCGCCGATTCCTCCATCGAGCTGTCGATGTTGTTGAGCGCCACCACCAGATTCATCAGGATGAACGGGAAGTAGTGGATGGCCTCGACGAAGATCACGCCGTTCAGCCCGTCCATGATCGGCAGCGTGAACCCGAACCAGTCGTTGAGCAGCAGGTTCACCGTGCCGCTGCGCCCGAAGATGAGCTGCATCGCCACCGCGCCGACGAAGGGCGGCATGATGAGCGGCAGCACGCCGAGCGTCTGGATCAGCGCGGCGCCGCGAAACTCGAAGCGCACGGTGAAGTAGGCGAGCGGCACCGCGATCAGGGAAGCGAACACCACGCTCCAGAACGCCACGTACAGGCTGTTCCAGAAGGACTCCCGCATGAGCGAGATGTGGAAGAACGAGACGAAGTGCGAGATGGTGAAGCCGCCGGCGCCGTCGGCGAAGGCGACGTAGAGCACCGTCATCACCGGGACCACCAGGAACAGGATCAGGAACGCTGCGATGAGCAGCGCGATGACGAGCTGCGAGGTCGTGAACCGTCCGGACACGGCGCAGGAATCCGTGTATATCAGTTACGCAATGGTCTCCCCGGCGAAGGCCGGGGTCCGGAAATCGCGTTCATCCCCGCATCCGGGCGCGGTCGTCGATAACGTAACCCTTCTGGATCCCGGCCTGCGCCGGGATGACCGATGCGCCGCATCGGTCACTTCACGAGCGCGGCGGCCTGTTTCGCCAGCTCTTCGGCCCTGGCGTAGTTCTTCCGCGCTTCCCGGCCCCAGTACTCCTCGAGCGCCGTCATCTCCTTGGTGCGCAGGGCGTCGCGCTTGGTGGTGCTGTAGAGCGCGAGGAAGTCCTTGTCCGCCGCCTTCTCGGCGCTGACGAGCGGCCTGTAGGCGTACTCGCGCGCTTCATCGAGCAGCTTCTTCGCTTGCGCATTGGGTTTTTTCGCGAGCTTGCCCCCCGCTTCGTGAATGGCGCGGGTCGCTGCCACCAGCTCCTTGTGCCGGAACGTGATGGTGTGATCGTAAAGGCTGTTCACCAGATAGTAACGCGAGCGGGACATATCCGAGTCGAACTTCACCTTCGCCTGGATCTTGCCGCCGTAGGGATTGGGATACCCGGCCGGTGCCTTCTTGTAGGTTGCGGGGAGCACCGGCAGGCGGCTGATTCGGGGTTCCAGCAGCAGCAGCTGGCCTTCTTCGGAAAGCGTGAAGGCGATGAATTTCTTGCCCAGTTCGCTGTTGCGGCCCCCGGCGATCAGCCCGATGTTGGCCGGCACGATGGCGGTGACCGACGGATAGATGAACTCCACCGGGAAACCGGAAGCCTTGGCTGAAAGCCCGAAGAAATCGATGACGATGCCGATCCCGAACTGCCCGTTGTTGACGCCGTCGGGCACGCCGAAGCTGCGCTCCGTGACTGCGGCGCAGTTCCCGGAGAACTGCAGGATCTGCTGCCAGCCCTTCTCCCAGCCTTCGCCCTGCAGGATGGTTTCGATCGTCAGGTGCGTCGTCCCGGATCGCGACGGCGCGGAAATGGCGACGTGCCCGAAATACTCGGGCTTCACCAGATCGGCCCACTCACGGGGCGGCGGAACCTTGTTTGCCTTGAGGTAGCGCGTGTTCCACATGAGCCCGTATCCGGCGAGGGCCTGGCCGTAGTAGAACCCCTCCGGGTCGTTGATCGGATAGCTGCCGATCTTCCCCGGCACGGCGGGGTTCGCCCCGCTGAACTTTTCCAGCAGGCTTTCCTTGGCGAGCACCTCGAAGGCATCGGGTGCCGAGGCCCAGAACACATCCGGCCGGGTGCCGGCACGCGCCTCGCGCACAAACGCGATGGCGGCCGACGTGCCGCGGTTCAGCACCTCCACCTTGACGCCGGGATTGCGCGACTCGAACGCTTTCTTGTAAACCTCCGTGAGGTCTTTGGGGAACGAGGTGATAATGGTGAGTTGCTGGGCGTGCGCTGCGAGCGCCAGGGCGCTGAGCGAGGCTGCCAGCGCGAGACGCAGGAATATTCGCATTGTGGACACGGTTCCTCCTGTTTTTAGGTTTTGGGACAGGTTCGCTGGGTGCGCCGCAATGTTACCGTCTAGGAACGGCCGCCGCCAGCCAGGGGTGCTTGAAAAACCGCGCCGCCGACCCAACCATTTCGAGGTCGAACAGGCGGCATTCCCGTGCCGTCAGCCAGCAACCAATTGAGGGAGCGCAACATGGGCGACATGCCAACCCGGGAGACGCTCGGCTTCCAGGCGGAAGTCAAGCAACTGCTCAATCTGATGATCCACTCCTTGTACAGCAACAAGGAGATTTTCCTGCGGGAACTCATATCCAACGCCTCGGATGCCTGCGACAAGCTGCGCTTCGAGGCGCTTACCGACAAGGCGCTGTTCGAGGAGGACGCGGACCTCAGGATTCGCGTGAGCTTCGACCCCAAGGCGCGCACCATCACCGTGTCCGACAACGGCATCGGCATGTCGCGGCAGGAAGTCATCGAGCAGATCGGCACCATCGCCAAGTCCGGGACACGCGAATTCTTCCAGAGCCTGACCGGCGACCAGGCGAAGGATGCGCACCTGATCGGGCAGTTCGGCGTCGGCTTTTATTCGGTGTTCATCGCGGCCGACAAGGTGGCGCTGGAGACGCGCCGCGCCGGGCTCGGGAAGGAACATGCGGTGCGCTGGGAGTCGGACGGCAGCGGCGAGTACACCGTCGAGACCATCGGGAAGGCGGCGCGCGGCACGGACGTGACGCTGCACATCCGCGAGGGCGAAGATGAGCTGCTGAGCGGCCTCCGGCTGCGCGATATCCTCCGCAAGTACTCCGACCACATCACGCTGCCGATCGTGATGAAGCAGGAGGAATGGGACAAGGACAACCGCGTATATCGTACCACGGGCAAGGACGAAACCGTCAACCAGGCGAGCGCGCTGTGGGCGCGGCCCAAGTCCGAGATCACCGAAGAGCAGTATCACGAGTTCTACAAGCACGTCGCGCACGACTTCGAAGCGCCGCTCGCCTATACGCACAACAAGGTGGAGGGCACCAAGGAATACACGCAACTGCTCTACATTCCGGCCCGCGCGCCGTTCGATCTGTGGGACCGGGAGCACCGGCGCGGCATCAAGCTCTACGTGCGGCGCGTTTTCATCATGGACGACGCGGAGCACCTGCTGCCGCCCTACCTGAGGTTCGTGCGCGGCGTGATCGATTCGAACGACCTGCCGCTCAACGTATCGCGGGAAATCCTGCAGGAATCGAAGGACGTGGAGATGATTCGTGCGGGATCAGTGAGGCGTGTCCTGTCGCTGCTCGAGGAGCTTGCCGAGAATCAGAAGGAGCAGTATGCGACCTTCTGGAACGAGTTCGGGCGGGTGCTGAAGGAAGGGGCGGGCGAGGATCATGCCAATCGCGAACGCATCGCGAAGCTGCTGCGCTGTGCCTCCACGCACAAGGATACGGAGGAGCAGGACGTGTCGCTCGCCGATTACGTCTCGCGCATGAAGGAAGGCCAGGACAAGATCTACTACGCGACGGCGGACAGCTTCGCCGCCGCGAAGAACAGCCCGCATCTCGAAATCTTCCGCAAGAAGGGCGTGGAAGTGGTGCTTATGTACGACCGCGTGGACGAGTGGGTCACGGCGCACCTGACCGAGTACGACGGCAAGTCGCTGCAGTCCGTGGCCAAAGGGCGCCTCGAACTGGGCAAGCTCGAAGACGAGGCGGAAAAGAAGCAGGAAGAGGAGCAGGCCGGGGAATACAAGGATCTCCTCGAGCGGGTGAAGAAGTCGCTCGGCGAGCGAGTGCAGGACGTGCGCGTCACGTTACGGCTTACCGAATCACCGGCCTGCCTGGTCATGGACGAGCACGACATGAGCGCTCACCTGCAGCGTCTGCTGAAGGCGGCCGGGCAGAAGTCCCCGGATTCCAAGCCCATACTCGAGATCAACCCACACCACGCACTGGTGCAGCGCCTGGCGGAGGAAAGCGACGATCAGCGCTTCTCGGACTTGAGCCAGATTCTGTTCGACCAGGCACTTCTCGCCGAAGGGGGCACGCTCGGCGACCCGGCGGGCTTCGTCAAGCGCCTCAACCAGCTCATGCTGACCCTCGGCGCAAAGTAGGATCAATCTTCGCGCTTGACCACCGGCTGCATGCTCGCATGCGGCTGATCGTGAGCGGGATGCCGTGGGCCGAAGCGGAGGAGATGCGTTCCCGCGACGATGACGGCCTTGGCAATCCCGACCACGAGCCATAGCAGCACGATCCCGAGGAACAGCACGGTCAAGGTGCGGCCGGATTCGGTTACGTTGATTTCAAAGGTATCGCGCCCGGCATGACCATAGATCAGCTTGTCGCCCGTTCCAAGATGCGAGAGCGCGTACTTGACGATCGGAACGTCATTGGGCGTGGAGATCGCCACGAACGCGTTGTAGCCGATATAGAGCAGCAGCGCGATCCCGCCGATGACGAGCGCGAGCCCGATCAATGCGAATGGCTTGTCCATCGTGTTCTCCTGTCCAAGTATCCAAACAGACGTTCGCCCTGAGTGTGGCTCGGCGACACAGTCCATCGCGCATCAAGTCATCGAAGCCGCCGGTGTCCGCCGCTTCGTCGGGTTTTCCCTTGGAGGCGCCCAGGACCACCTTGGTGTCCCCCCTCGACGCGCCGAAAAGGAAAATCGCTGCGATGACGGCAATCACTGCGCCGACGATGAGGTAGCTGAGCTCCATGGCTACTCCTTACTTTGTTGTTGTGTCGCGCGCCAACCACCACGAAGTATAGCGGCCGCCGGAGATGTGGTCGGTGATGTACGCCATCGGGTCGGTATTCTCCCGCACCTGTCGGCCCTGCAGCGCGATACGGCCGGCTTTCACGGTGAACGGGTACTCGCCGTGCGCCTTCCCCTCCACGGAGAGCACGATCCGATACGCGCCATCGCGTTCCAGCACGTGCGCGGCTTTCAGGTACGCATTTCTGTCGCCAGCCGGACGGAAGTAGAGCGTCGCCCGCAGCCAGCGCGGCTC
>JBQTHU010000182.1:0-20152 GCA_052389535.1 Betaproteobacteria bacterium
TGCAGGACGAACTGTCCCGCTCGCCTCGTACTGCGAAGGCGGCAACCGCTCGATGAGGTTGAGTTAAACCAGCGGGACACCATCGGCCATTGGGAATCTGATGAAAAACACTTCGAAAGTCTGCCTGCTGGTCGCTGTGCTGTGCACGTGCGGCGTAGCGATCGCACAGAGTTATCCCGCGCGGCCGATCCGTATGATCGTACCTTTCCCGCCAGGCGGCGGCACGGACATTTCAGCTCGCGTCGTCGGACAGAAAATGACCGAAGCGCTCGGCCAGCAGATTATCGTCGACAACCGTGCGGGTGCCAGCGGCAACATCGCCATGGATATAGCCGCACGCGCAGCACCGGATGGTTACACGCTGATCTTGACCACGGTGGGCCCAATGGCGATGAATCCGGCCATGTTTTCATCCTTGCCGTTCGATCCGCACAAGGACTTCACGGCCGTCGTGCTGGTGTCCAGCACCGTTTTCGCGCTCGTCGTGCATCCGAGCGTGCCCTCGAAATCGGTCAAGGAACTGATCGTACTCGCGAAAGCGCAGCCGGAGGGGCTCACTTATGCGTCGAGCGGAATTGGCGGAACATCTCACGTCTTCACTGAGTTATTTCAGTTGATGTCAGGAATCAAGATGGTGCACGTGCCCTATAAGGGCGCTGGCTCGATATTCCCCGATCTGGTTGCCGGGCGGCTGTCCATGTTGTTAGCCGACGTGATCGCAGCGAAGCAATATGTAGCGTCCGGCAAGCTGCGCGCCCTCGGTGTCACTAGCGCGCGCCGCTCGACGGTGATGCCCGAGGTGCCGACGATCGCCGAAGCGGGCGTGCCGGGCTATGACGCGACCTCGTGGAACCTTCTGCTCGCGCCAGCGGGAACGCCGCGCGGGACTATCAACCGGCTCAACGCCGTGATCGTACGCGTGTTACCGTTGCCGGACGTCGCGGAACGGCTTGCAGGCGACGGCAGTGAGTTTGGCAAGAACACGCCAGAGCAAGCCAGTGCTTTCCTGCTCGCCGAACAAGCCAAATGGGCCAAGGCCATCAAAGCCACGAACATCAAAATGAACTGAGGGCACGGGCATTCGCGCTGAAGCGATTATGACTGCCGAGCTCGGGTTCATGAACGTCGCCGATGCAGCCCGGCGCATTGCTGCGCGCAAGTTATCGCCGGTTGAATACACTGAGACGGCACGCCGCGCAGGCCTTAACCTCGACGAATATCTGACAGCGATCTTGCTGGAAACGGCGCCGTTCGCACTGGCCATTGCAGAGCGCGTGCGCAAGCCGCGCAGCCGGGCTGAAGAACCGGCGCTGGTGTTCCGGGTACCGAACTAGCGGTGGGCAGGACGGTGTAATCACCGCAAACACCACCGGTCACCGTGCTACCGCGTTGATCTTGCTCATGAGGCGCCTTACACTTGCTCCTGCCGCCGTTGCAGTTTCTACCGAGCGTGATTCCGATCGTATAGCACGATTCACTGCTGAGTCGTCACGTGGAGGAAACGCCCATGAAAAACTCGCTGATGTCGAGGCTGCTCGCGCTGCTGCTCGCGTTCTGGGCGAGCGCAGCCGACGCCCAGACCTATCCCAGCAAAGAGGTTCGCATCGTCGTCCCGTTCTCCCCCGGCGGCGGGACCGACGTTGCCGCACGCGTTCTCGCCCAAGGACTGACTGATCGCCTCGGGCAGACTTTCCTGGTCGACAACCGCCCTGGGGCAAGCGGCATCATCGGCACGGAAATCGTGGCGAAATCCGCGCCGGATGGCTACACGCTGCTGGTGGGCTCACAAACCGTCATGGCGGTGGTGCCGGCGATGTACTCCACGCGTGTTACCTACGATACCACGCGTGACTTCGTGCCAGTAATCCGGATCATTGACACGCCAACACTGATTGCCGTGCACCCATCGCTGCCGGTGAAGTCTATCAAGGAGCTGATCGCGTTCGCGAAGGCACGCCCCGGGCAACTGACATACGGCGGGTCATCGGGCGGCACGCCGCACATGTTCGGCGAACTGTTCGAGAGTCTCGCGAAAGTAAACATGCAGTTCGTGCCGTACAAGGGGGAGGGGCCAGCCATAACCGATGCGATGGGCGGCTATATCTCGATGGTGTTTTCCAATCTGCCGACGGTCTTGCCGATGGTGCGGAGCGGCAGGCTGCGCGCGCTCGCGGTCAGCAGCGCGCAACGCGTGCCCAGTTCACCCGACATCCCGACAGTCGCCGAATCCGGCGTGCCCGACTACACGGCGAACTCGTGGTTTGGCCTCTATGCGCCCCGGGGGACCGCGCGTGAAATCGTGGTCAAGATCAATACCGAAGCGGCTAGCGCGCTCAACGCGCCGGACATCAAGAGCCGCTTGGCGAAGCAGGGCATGTTCGTCGCCCCGAATACGGCCGACGAGTTCGCGGCTTTCCTGAAAAGGGAAATCCCGCGCTGGAGAAAGGTCGTCAGGGATTCGGGTGTCAAGCCCCAGTGACACGATCGATGGCGCAAAGAAGGAACACCGGCGCGGTCTAGACCGTTGCGGCCGGCGTCGCCGGAGATCTGATTGTCGGCGAGCGCTTCGCTCGAGGCGGTATTTCAACAGGGAGCTCGGAACGTCATGGCCTTTACGGCGGCGGATTATAGCGAACGGCAGGAGCGGTTCCTCGCCGCGTGCGACGAGCTTGCGCTCGACGCGATACTCGTCTGCGCCAATGGAAGCTGCTTCGGCTTGAGTGGAACGGCGCAGGGCTATATGAGCTTTCTATGCGGCTGGAACTCGTTCGATTCCCCATCGGTCCTGATCCTGCGCCGCGGACGCGCGCCTTTCCTCATCGTCGCGCACCACCGAATGAAGATGATGGCGCTCGACACGGTCACCGATGTCGAGATCGAGTGGATCGACCAGGGCGAGCTTGGAACCGGAGTCGCACGCGCGCTCGAGGTCTCCCGAAGGCAGCTTGGGCGAATCGGAATTTGCGGGTGGGAAGACATGCAGGCGCGGCCCTGGAAGACGATCGAGCAGGCGCTCGGCGGCGCCCCACTGATCGACGTCAAGGAGCGTATCGTGCCGTTGCGTGCCGTGAAATCGCCGGCGCAACTGGCGATCCACCGGCAGGTTGCCGCGATTTGCGACGAGATGTTCGCCGCGCTCGCGGGGATGCGGGTGACCGGACAATACACCTACGCGATCAAGGCGGAGCTCGAGCTGCTGGCCCGGCGGCGTGGATGCGACTTTGTTCAGCACTGGATGACCGCCGCTCACTTGCCGGACTACCCGCGCTATTTTCCTCACGAGAATCGCCAGGTGCCCAAGCGCGGCGACACGCTGCTCTATGGCATGATGATGACGCTCGATGGCGTGTGGGGTCATGCGGTGCGCTGTTACCGCGTGGGCGACCCCGACCCACATCACGAGCGTATCCAGCGCGCGGTGGTCGAATACCAACAGGCTTTCATCGACATGATGCGGCCGCACGCCGATCTCCGCGAGGTCGTCCGCAAGGGACTGAAGCAGGCGGCTGCGATCAATACTGTGACCGGCGATCCGAACACGCGGATGCTGCGGCTGGGCCATGCGCTCGGCTATTCCTACACTGACCCAGGAGCGTCCGAGGCGTTCCCTCGGTCTTATTACGCGCTGGAGAGCGAACATCAACGCTCGCGTGCCGTCATCCTGGAGCCCGGAATGGTGTTCGAAGTCCACCCGCAGTTCTATTACGCCAGCGGAGCCGCCGGCGTGGGCGATATGATCGAGATGACGCAGGACGGCGCGCGCTCGATGACCACCTATCGGCGCGATGTCATCTACGTTCCGGCGTGATGCAATGACTCCTTATCCGTACGCCACAGCCACGAACAATACGCTGGCCGCGACACTCCATAGCGGAGCAATACCTGCGACTCAAGATCCTCACTTGCATGCTGCCAGCCCTCTAGAATGCCCCAAAATCACCCACTCGATTACCTGAAGATGGTAAAACGACTTGATACCGAGGACCGGACAATGAGCGCAACTGCTGCGCCGAATCGAAGCGTCCAGGATCGAGGACGTAAGCTCGTGGCGTACATCGTCGGTGCGCGCGAGCGCGCGTTTCCGCCCGAGGTAATCAACGAGGCGAAACGCGCGTTGGTGGACATACTCGGCGTTGCGATCGGCGCGATCGAGGAAGCTCCCGTCGTTTCCGTGCGGCGTCTGGCGGAGTCCTGGAATGCGAACGGGAATGCGCGGATCTTCCTTCGCGGCCGCACCACGCCCGCTTTGGCGGCGCTGGTCAACGGCACCATGGCGCACGCCATGGATTATGACGACAGCCATCCCAATGGTGCGGGCCATCCGAGCGCCGTCTGCTGGCCCACCGCACTGGCGCTGGCCGAGACTCATGGAGTAAGCGAACAGGAACTGCTCGCCGCTTTCATTACGGGTTCCGAAGTGATGGGCAAGCTCGGCGGGGGCGGCATGCCGGGGGTCGGCCGGACACTGCAGCGCCGCGGTTTTCATCCCACCTCGATTTTCGGTCGCGTCGGTGCGGCCGCAGTGGCGAGCGTCGTGATGCGGCTGAACGAAGGGCAGATCGCGAACGCGTTGGGCGTTGCCGCCACGACTGCAGCCGGGCTGACGGGATCCTTCGGCACGCACGGCAAACCATTCCATGCAGGGAAAGCAGCGATGGACGGGATCATGGCGGCAGAGCTGGCCGCTGCCGGATTCATCGCAGCATCGCATCTCTTCGAGCTCGATGGCGGACTGTTGAAGGCAACCATTCAGGACTCCCAGGTCGAAGTTCCGCCGCTCGATTTCGAGTCGAGCTGGGAAATACTCGGCAATGGCTTCAAGCCCTATGCAAGCTGCCGCGCCACTCATGCCTCCATCCAGCTCGCCCGCGAGCTCGCGCCCGCGGTGCGCGGCAAAAAAATCACAAAGGTCCACGCCAAAGTACACCCGCATGCGCTGATCACGGAAATCGACGCGCGCACGCCGCTCGAGGGCAAGTTCAGCACGCGGTTCTGCATTGCGCTCGGCCTGCGGAATTATCGTGTCGTCGCGTCGGACTTCAGCGCGGCGACCATGTCGGACAAATCGGTTATGGACCTGCTCCCTCTGATCGAGCTGGAGGCCGTTCCGGGGCAGCACAATTATTGCGCGTACATGGATATCGACCTCGAAGGAGGCGAGCGTCTGCACGCCGGTGTCGAGCGCTGTCTGGGGCACCCTGACAACCCGCTGTCCTGGGACGACTTGCGGATCAAATTCGAAGGTCTGGTCGAGCCGATACTTGGCTCGCAAAGAACTGCCGCGCTGTACCAGGCCGGACGTCACTTCGACGAGCCGGGACGCCTCCGGGAGGTAATGCGTCTCCTGGAAGCGCGTGCCACAAGCGCTACGGAGGCACCGCGTCAAACCGCGGCTACACAGTGCTAGGGCATACCCGGCCGCGGTCAACTGATCCATTGAAATCCAAAGGGAGGAGTGAACCATGACCCGAATCGTGTGGCTGCGGCAGGTTGGGCGAGCCTGCTTTGCCTTGATTGTTCTGATCAACTGCTCCAGTCTTGCCACGGCAGCGAGCACATGGAAACCCGTCGAGAGCGTCGAAGTCGTCGTAGGAACCAGCCCCGGCGGCGCGATGGATCGAACGGCACGCGCCGTACACGCCGCGCTCGTGCGAGACGCCGCGATTCCCAAATCAAGCGTGGTCATGAACAAGCCTGGCGGCGGGCACGCCGTGGCGCATACCTACGTTGTCAGCCAGCGCGGCAAACCGCATATCATCCAGGCGGCCAACTCGACCTTGGTCACGAATTATCTGTTGGGGCGCAGTTCCATCCGCTATGCCGATTTCACGCTGATTGCGATCATCTTTCAGGAAACGATGGTGTACGCGGTACGCGACGACTCGCCTATCAAGGATGGGCGCGATCTCTTCGAGCGCCTGAAGAAGGACATAACGTCCGTCAGCTTCTCGGTATCGAGCGGCGTCGGAACCGCCAACTACTTCACTGCTACCCAGGTCGCGCATGCTGCCGGCGCGGATAACAGGAAGCTCAAGGTGGTGAGCTTTGCCGGCGCCGCGGAAGGCATCACGGCAACGCTCGGCGGGCACGTGGATGTGGTCATCACGACGCCTTCTGCACTCGCACCGCACGTCGCGGCGAAGAAGCTGCGGGTCATCGCCACCGCGGCGGACGAGCGCCTGGGTGGCCTTTTCGCCGACGTGCCGACCTGGAAGGAGATGAAAGTCGATTCCTCGCTCAGTCTGTGGCGAGCGATCGTGGCGCCGCCGGGGCTCTCCCCAGAACAGGTCGTATATTGGGAAACGGCGCTGCGGGCGATGACCACCATGGAGGAATGGAAGGCGGCACTCGCAAAAGAGTTCCTTACCCCGAGATTTCTCGGGAGTGCAGAGACCTCGTCATTCCTGGCGAAAGAGGAAGAGCGCTTCCGCGCCCATTTCAAGGAGTTCGGTATCCTGAAGCAGAAGTAGAAAAGCCACGAATGTCTCGGCATCACCAGTTTCGGGATGTCGTCCTGCACGTAATCGGTGCAAAAAACCCGTATCGGGCAGAGGAGCCATGAGGTTGAACCACATCGGCGTAAGCCGCAAGCTCGCGAGTCATATTGCAAATACCCGCTATGAAACGCTGCCCACCCATGCGGTATCGGCGTTCAAGCGCGCGCTGCTCGATTTCCTGGCGTGCGCGATTGCCGGCTCCGCGATGCCGGTGTCCAGAGCGCTGCTTTCATATTTCGAGGAAAACGACGCGACGAGAATCTCGACGGTAATAGGCGGTCGGTGCAAACTCTCGCCCTCGAATGCTGCGCTCGTCAACGGCGCCAATGTGCACGCGCTCGATTTCGACGACGGATATCTGCAGGCTGCCGCGCATCCGGGAGGGGCGGTGTTCCCGGCCGTGCTGGCGGCGGCGGAACAGCGCGGCGCGAGCGCGCGGGACATCATATCGGCGGTGGTGGCCGGTTACGATGTCATGCTGCGCATCGGCGCTGCAATACATCCGGTCATCGCGGCACGCGGATTTCATAACACCGCGGTCGCCGGCGTCTTCGGTGCAACTGCCGGCGTCGCCAACCTCCTGAAGTTGGACGAAGAGCAGACTTCGCATGCGCTGGGAATCGCGGGCAGCTTCACCGGCGGCATACGGGAATATCTGGATGAGGGCGCCGAAATCAAGCGCATCCATCCGGGAAAGGCGGCGCGCGACGGCCTGCTATGCGCGGAGTTCGCGCAGCGCGGCATCACCGGTCCGGGCAAGGTACTGGAAGGTCGATACGGTCTGTTCCGCACGCACGTTGACAATCAGGTGAGATGGGAGCGGTTGCTCGAAAGGCTGGGCGAGTCCTATGAGATCTCCTCGGTGTACTTCAAGCCCTATCCCTGCTGCCGCGGCAATCATACGTTCATCGATGCCATCCGAGCGCTACGAGAACGTCATGAATATTCCGCAGCCGATATCGTCCGCGTCGATCTCGGCGGATACGTACACGCGATAACGGGCCACGACCAGAAGCATCATGAGAATCTGCTGGACGCACAGATGAGCCTTCCATGTTGCGCCGCCCTTGCCCTCGTATTCGGCGACGTGACCGCGCAGATGTTCCTGCCCGACACGCTCGCGCGCCCGGACGTGCAGGCGATGATCCGGCGCGCGGATACGTCTATAGATGAAGAATGCGAGCGGCTCTATCCGCGCAAACGATCGGCTTTCGTGCGCATCGTTCTGCGCAATGGGCGAAAACTGGAGATGCGTCTGGTAGATCCCAAAGGCGAGCCCGACAATCCGATGTCGAACGCAGACCTTGAGCGTAAGCTGATATCGAATTGCGAGGCCCTGATCGGGAGCGAGCGCTGCGCGTGCCTGATCGATCAGGTGTGGAACTTCGAGCAGCTCGCCGACGCGGCCTCCATATTGAAGTGATTCACCCCGGGATTCCGGGAGGGTGCGGGCCGTCGCGCTTTCAACGCCGGAACGCGTGTCCAGTGCCTTCAGCAAGGTTCCAACGTGGCGCGAGCAGGGGATAGACGTCGTCATGTCCGGCTGGCGCGGCGTGATCGCGCCGAAAGAAATCACGACGGCCTCGCGTGCGACTTTCATGAATTCATGCAGTACGATCTGCCGGTTTGGTGCCGGGGCGAGGCAGCGTTGACCGGCAAGTCCTTGGCAGCTGATGGCGCGCTCAACGTGTCTGTGTCTTGCGGCGGGGTCGCCGTACAGCCGGGCGATGCGGTGCTGGCGGACAGCGGCGGAGTATTCTTCTGCTCGAAGCAAGAAATCGACGAGATTTACGAGACTGCGCTTCCGATGCAGCAGCGCGAGCCGAAGACGCTCAAGCGCCTGTGGGCTGGCGAAAAGCTGGGCGCAATCAGCGGCGCTTCAGTGCGAGTCGAGGCGGCTGGAAAAAACGATGTGACTGGAAGGTGCGCGGGCAAAAATCGCTGAGCCCGCGCATATCAATCACCGAGCAGAATCGAAGCTGATTCGCACCTCAGAAGTGGCGCGCTTGCGTTCGTCCTGCGCGGGCTATTCAGGTTTCGCGCTGGATTCCCGGGCGATCTTCGGTTCCCGACATCGCCTGGCCTGCCATAACGGGACAGACCCCTCAACCAGCCCAGGGTGCGGGAACCCGCTTGCCGTATTCTGGCGGTGGGCGTAGGTTACGCGGTAATTGACCGCTGATCCTGTTTCCGAGCGACGGAATCCGAGGCAAATTGCTTTTCTTATCCCTTGTTTCCGCTTCAATCGATAAGACGGAGGAAACAGCATGAAGAGAATGTTCGTTGCGCTCGCCGCATTCATCGCGCTGCTGCCGGGATACCTGTACGCGCAGGCACCGTATCCCGCCAAGCCGGTGCGCATCCTGGTCGGGTTCGCGGCGGGCGGCGGTATCGACAACGCGGCGCGCTTCTACGCGCAGAAGTTCACCGAATCCATGGGGCAGACCTTCCTCGTGGAGAATCGTCCAGGGGCATCGGGCAATATCGCCGCGGAAGCGGTGTCGAAGGCCCCACCCGACGGCTATACCCTGATCATGGTGAGCATCACCCACGCGATGAACCCGAGCGTCTTCGACAAGCTCGCGTACGACCCGGTGAAGGATTTCTCGCCGATCAGTACGGTCGCGTTGAACGTGGACTGCATTGCCGTGCATCCCTCCCTGCCCGTGCAAACGCTGAAGGAGCTGATCGCCCTCGCCAGGGCCAAACCGAAGGACGTGGCGTACGCGCACGCCGGCAAGGGCACGATGATGCACGTCGGGATGGAACTCTTCCTCTCGATGGCAAAGCTCAAGATGCTGGGCGTGCCGTACAAGGGCGCTGCGCCGTCGACGGCAGCCGTCGTGGGCGGGGAGGTTCCGGTGCTCTCGACCAGCCTGGGACCCGCGCTGCCGCACGCGCGGGCCGGCAAGCTGCGCATGCTGGCGGTGACCAGCGCGCAGCGCACGCCTCTCGCGCCGGAATATCCGACCGTTGCCGAGGCCGCGAACCTGCCCGGCTACGAGGCGATCGTCTGGATCGGCCTGCTCGCGCCGGCGGACACGCCGGCCGCGGCCGTCAACAAGCTGAACGGTGAGATCGAGCGCCTGGTGAAATCGAAGGAGGTGCGCGAGCAGCTCGCGAAGACCGCCAACGAGCCGTCGTATCATTCGCCCACCGCGTTTGCCGAGCTGATCAGGTCCGACATCGCGAAGTGGGGCAAGGTCATCCGCGAGTCCGGCGCCAGGACCGAGTAGGGACACGACCGTGAACGCGCCCGATGCAGTCCTGCGCTCTACGCCGCAAAACGTGAGTTGGGGCTGGATCGACGCGGGCCGGCCGCCGGTGCTGCGCGTGCGCTCCGGGCAGACGGTGAGAATAGACACCAATATCGAACCAGGGCATGAATTCCGGTCGCGATCCGGCCCCCTACTTGGAGGGTGCCGGGATTCCGTCCGCGCAGGTGCTGCCGGACCTCCCCGACGGGCCGGCGCCCATGGTCATCCGGCTCGATACCGCGCGCGGGGTGGCGCTGTTCCCCGGCGGCGTCGAAGTGCCGCTCGCGCCCTTCATGGGCATCATCGCCGTCGCGCCGCCGTTTCCCCGGGTGAGCGCACAAGCGCGCGGGGAATGACATGAGATGGCCGCGGGCGGAGGACGCCGCGCACTATTATCCTCTGGGCATGGACGGCGATCTCCAGGGAGCGTTGAGAAATGCCGTGCAGGAGGCAGTGGACTTTCTGCAACGGCACGCCGGCCTCACCGCAGCGGAAGCCTATGCGTTGTGCACCCTCAACGTCGATTTCCGCATCGGCGAGGCCGTCAACGTGATGAAGATGGTCTATGGCGTGATACCGAAAAAGCTCTTCAGCCGCAACGCGCCGTACTGGCGCCAGGCCGGATGCAGCCGCGTCAAATTCGCTCACCGGTCCGAGTGCTCGGCTCGCCGCAGGGTTCCGTGAGTTGTGCTCTTTCGGAGATGCGATCGGTTGTCATTGGGGCACGTAGTACTCAATAATCAGGGCGGATCTCGTCAAGTTTGCCCGTATGCTCAAGACTGGAAATATCAAACTCGAACACTGAGCGAAAAACCGATGAGCAACGAAATCCAGCACCATCAGGACGGCCGCCGCGTAGAAGACTTCCGCCTCATCACCGGCGCCGGCAAATACGCTTCCGACTGGAACGCGCCGGGCCAGCTGTATGGCCACTTCGTGCGCTCCGACCGGGCGCACGCGGAGATCGTGTCAGTGAATACCAAGGCCGCTCTCGCCTTCCCTGGGGTGAAGCAGGTCTTTACCGGCGAGGACGCGGTGCGCGCCGGATACACGCGCGCGCCGCATACGATGGCGTTCATCGGCAAGAACGGAATGAAGGCGCGATCGCCGGAGCGTCCGGTGCTTGCGCACAACCGCGTCCGTTTTGTCGGCGAAGCGGTTGCACTCGTTGTCGCCGACAGCGCCGCAGCCGCGCAAGACGTCGCCGATCTCGTCGAAATCGCATATCGCGATTTGCAGAGCGTCACCGATCCCGAGCGCGCACTCGAGGACGGCGCGCCGCAACTCTCGGACGACGTGCCGGGCAACCTCGCGTGGGAATCCGAGATCGGAGACCGGAAGGCCGTCGAAGCGGCGTTCGCGAACGCGGCGCACGTCACTCGTGCCAAAGTGGTCACGACGCGCGTCGCACCGAATCCCATGGAGCCGCGTGCGTGCCTCGTCGCGCACGACCCGGCGACGGACACCTATCGCATCAACTCTCCGATGCAGGGCATCACCACGATCCGCTCGCAGCTCTCGGCCTACACCAAAGTGCCGCCGGAGAAGCTGGTCTTCGAAGCGCGCGACATCGGCGGCGGATTCGGCCAGCGCTCGGGCGCATATCCGGAATACGCGGCGCTCATGATCGCCGCGAAGACGCTGGGTGCGCCAGTGAAGTGGGTTGCCACGCGTACCGAAGGCCTGCTGACCGATACGCACGGCCGCAACATGATCGCGTACGGTCAGCTCGCGCTCGATCAGGACGGCCGGTTCCTCGCGATGCGCATCGACTGGATCGTCGATCTGGGCGCGTACCTCTCGCCGGGCGCGCAGGGCCACGTTCGCAACACGACCAATTGCATGACCGGCGTCTATGCGATCCCGGCGCTCTACGCGACCTATCATATTCCGATCACGAACACGACGCCGGTCGGCGCCTATCGCGGCGCGGGACGGCCGGATATCGCGTACGCGGTCGAGCGGCTCGTCGACCAGGCGGCGGCGGAAATCGGCATGGACGCGGCGGAGCTGCGCCGGCGCAACTTTATTCCGCCTTCGGCCTTTCCGTACACGTCGCCGACCGGCGGCAGCTACGAGATCGCCGATCTGCCGGGCGTGTTCGAAAAGGCGCTCGCGCTCGCCGACTGGAAGGGCTTTCCGCAGCGGCGTGCGCAATCGAAGCAGAACGGGAAGCTTCGTGGCATCGGCATCTCGACCGTGATCGAGAACACGGGTCTCGGCAACGCGCCCGTGGACGAAGTCGAGATCGAGCTCGACGCGAGCGGCGCGGTCACCGTGTACACCGTCGCCAAGGCGCAGGGACACGGTCACGAGACGACGTTCGCGCAGATCGTCGCGCAAACGCTCGAGATTCCACGCGAGAGAATCAGGATCGTGCAGTGCGCATCCGGCACGCGGCTCAAGGGCAACGGCACCGGCGGGTCGCGCAGCACGGTGGGCGCCGGCAGCGTGTGCCATCTCGCGGCACAGAAGCTCGTCGAAGAAGGCAAGGCGCTCGCGGCGCTCGAGCTCGGCGTCGAGCCCTCGCAGGTCGCCTACGCCGACGGCGAATTCAGGTCGCAGCTCTCGGATCGTGTCGTGAAGCTCGCGGACCTCGCCAAACAGAAGACGCTCACCTTCATGGCGGAAGGCAAGTTCGGCTCGACGTATCCGAACGGCTGCCACATCGCCGAGGTCGAAGTCGATCCCGAGACCGGCAAAACGGAAGTCCTCTCGTACTGCGCCGTGGACGACATCGGCGTCGTCATCAACCATCCGGTCGTCGAAGGGCAGCTGCACGGCGGGGTCGTGCAGGGCGCGGGGCAGGTCTTCGGCGAGCAGATCGTCTACGATCCGGAGTCGGGACAGTCGCTGACCGCGAGCTTCATGGATTACTACATGCCGCGCGCGGGCCTCATTCCCGATATCCGCGGCGAAGAACATCCGACGCCAAGCAAGGTGAGCCCGCTCGGCGTGAAAGGCGTCGGCGAATCCGGCTGCACCGCTTCGATTCCGGTGCTCGTCGGTGCGGTGCTCGACGCGCTGCGGCCGCTGGGCGTGAAGAGCCTCGACATGCCGCTCTCGCCGGTGCGGGTGTGGCGGGCGATTAGCAGGTCGACACGGTGAAGGCTCATCCGGTGTAGTGGCGGCGAACCCAGGATCCGGATGCGCTTTGACGTGCACGGCAAAGAGGAGATCACGAATGCTTACGGACGTGGAAAGCAAATGCATGAGCGTTCTGCTTGCGACGTTTTGCCTCGTCGCGGCGGTCCCGCTGCAGGCCGCTGAAAACTATCCCACCCGGCCCATTCGCATGATCGTGCCCTTCGCTGCGGGGGGCACCGTGACAGTCGTTGCGCATACGATCGCCGCAGAGGCTCAACGCCACCTGGGTCAGCGGTTCGTCATCGATCCCCGCCCGGGCGCAAACGGGATCCTGGGCACCCAGATGGTCGTAAACGCGAATCCGGACGGCTACACGGTGCTGCAGACTTCCGTTTCGATCGCGATCAATCCGGCCATCTACAGGAAAATGCCTTACGACACGCTGAAAGATCTGGTGCCGGTCACGATTCTTGCGCGGGGATCCACGGGGTATCTCCTGCTCGCAAGTCCATCGTCTGCGGTGCGCTCGGTCGAGGACATCCTGACACTCGGCAAGGGCAAAGGCAAACCGTTGACGTACAGCAGCGGCGGAGTCGGTAACGGAACTCACCTCGTCGCCGAGATGTTCAGTCGCGTGGCCGGCATAAATCTCACTCACGTGCCTTACAAAGGCGTCGCGCCTGCTTTGAGCGCGGCTCTTGGGGGAGAGGTCGACCTGACGTTCGTTCCGCCATCGGCGGCCGTAGCGCATGTCAAGGCCGGCACGTTGAGGGCGATCGGCTTTACCGGGCCGTCGCGCTGGGCCGTACTCGCGGATGTGCCGACCATAGCCGAGGCCGGCCTGCCAGGGTTCCAGCGAGAAGCCGGCTGGCTGCCTTGGCTCGTCCCGGCGCGAACGCCCAAAGACGTCATCGCGAAACTGCACGCGGCGGCCTACCAGGCCGTGCATGCGCCGAAAGTACGAGAAATACTGGAGCAGGGAGGCTATACCCCTCTTGCGAGCCCGCCGGACGAGGCCCAAAAGTTCATGCGCTCGCAAATCGAACTCTTTGCAGAGATTGTTCGTACCGTGGGAATCCAGCCTGAATGAAAGCGCTTATGGGATTCGCGCGATTCGGCCTCATCGCCGCCGCTTTCACCAGCGGTCTGACGGCAGCGCAGGATTGGACGCCGTCGAGAAACGTCGAGATCGTCGTAACGACCTCGCCCGGGGGCAGCAACGATGCGACCGCCCGTGCGCTGGAACGCATATTCACCGCGCGCAAGCTCGTCAGCTCTTCGGTGACCGTGGTGAACAAGCCCGGGGGCGGCGGCGGCATCGCTTATGCGTACGTCAATCAGCGTCCGGGCGAGGGCCATACGCTGCTGCTCGGGTCGGGGACGTTGCTCAGCGCAACGATCATGGGGCGAAGTCAGGTGAGCTACACCGACTTCACACCGATCATTTCGCTGTGGAACGACTACGTCGTATTCGGCGTCAACGCCGGTTCTCCGATTACGACGGGCAAAGATCTGATCGAGCGGCTCAGGAAGGAGCCCCACTCGATAACGATCGGCTTCGCGTCCGCGTTCGGTAACCACCATCATATTACGGCCGGACTCTTGATGAAGGCGATCGGCGGCAAGGCGCGGGACCTCAAGGTCGTCGTCTTCAAGGGCGCATCGGAAGCCGTCCCCGCGGTTCTCGGCGGACATATCGATCTCGTTTCGACTTCCGCCGTCAACGTCCAGGGTCATGTTGCGGCCGGCAAGATCCGGCTGCTGGCGGTGGCTGCACCGCAGCGCTTCGGCGGCGCGCTCGCCAGCGTGCCGACTTGGAGGGACCAGGGCTTCGACGTGGTCTACGGCAGCTGGCGCGCCATTATGGGGCCTAAGGGGCTGTCAGCGGCGCAAGTGGCGTACTGGGAGAACGCACTGCGCAAGGCGACCGAGACCGCGGAATGGACAAAGGATCTCGAGGCGAACTACTGGTCGAGTTACGTTCTGACCGGCGCGCCTTTGAAAAAGGCGCTGGACCAGGAATACGCCGACATGAGAGCCGTGTTGAGCGAAACCGGGCTTGCAAAATGACCTTCACAGCATTCGATTTCGCACCGCTTTTCGCACCGGGACTGCCGCCCGCAGCGGCCCGCTGGAACGGGCGCGTCAAGTTCGATTTCACCGGCGGCAACAACGACCCCGACAGGCTGCCGCTCGACGGGCTGATTGCGGCCGCCGAGTCGGTGTTGAGGCGCGAGGGACGCAGGCTCGCGATCTATGGGATCGACAACGGACCGCAGGGGTACCGCCCGCTGCGCGATTTCCTCGTCGGCAAGCTCAAGGCCGACGCGGGCATCGGCTGCACTGCCGACGACATCGTGCTCACGTCGGGCTCGAACCACGGGCTCGACCTCGTCAACGCGACGTTTCTTGCGCGGGGTAACACCGTCATCATCGAGGAGGACTGCTACCAGAGCGCGATCAACCGCTTTAACCGCATCGGCACGACCATCGTCGGCATCCCGCTCGACAAGGACGGCATGCGGATGGACGCGCTCTCGAACGCGCTCGATGATTTGAAGCGCAAGGGCACCAGGCCGAAATACATCTATACCATTCCAACCGTGCAAAATCCGACCGCGACGGTCCTCCCGGTGGAGCGGCGGCAGGCGATGCTCAAGCTCGCGCAGGCGCATGGCGTGCCGATCTTTGAAGATGACTGCTACGCCGACTTGACATGGTCGGGCCAGCGTCCGCCCGCCATTTTTGCCCTGAGCGAACGCGGCGGCGTCATCTATGTCGGCTCGTTCTCGAAAACGATTGCGCCGGCGCTGCGCGTGGGTTACGTCGTCGCGCCGTGGGACGTTATGTCGCGCATGCTCGCGCTCAAGACCGACGCGGGTTCCGGCGCACTCGAGCAGATGGTGCTGGCGGAGTACTGCACGAGAAATTTCACGAAGCACGTCCCGGAGCTTAGGCGGGGGTTGCGCGCCAAGTTCGAGACGCTGAGCGGATCGCTGAGGGAGCATTTCGGCGCGGCGGTGGAGTTCGACGAGCCCGAGGGCGGTATCTTCCTGTGGGTCAAGCTGCCCGAGGGCGTGGACACGATGAAGCTCTACGAGTCTGCGCTCGCGAAAGGCGTTGCGATCAATCCGGGTCAGCAGTGGTCGGTCAACAAGGAGCACAGCCGCAGCCGGCTGCGGCTGTGTTTCGCGAGCTCGAGCCACGAGGAGATCCACGAAGGCATCGCGGCGCTCGCCGAGGTGTGCCGTCGCGAGTTCCGCGTGCGATGATCAAGCTCCCGGCCGTGAAGGCGCTGCTCTTAACGCGTTGACACGGCGAAAGAGCGTTCGCTATATTAAGCGACAAAACCCAGGGAGCATTCCGATGCTTGGCATGGCTACCAAGGTCGCGTTTTGTCTTCTCGCAGCGGGCAGCGCACACGCTGCCGCTGCAACCGACACGTATCCAGCGAAACCGGTACGCTTCATCATAGGGTACGCCGCAGGCGGTATCGTGGACGCGAATGCGCGCACGATCGCGCAGTACCTGTCGGCAAAGCTCGGGCAGAACTTCATTATTGAAAGCCGCCTCGGGGCGGGCGGACGCATTGCCGCCGACTATGCGGCGAAATCGGCGGCTGATGGCTACGTTCTGTCCTTCACGGCGAACGGGACGCACAGTTTTGCGGCGGTGACGGAAAAAAACCTGCCGTATGATCCGGTGAAGGACTTCACGCCGATCGCGCTGATCGGCACCTACGGCTTCCTCATGGTGGTGCATCCCTCGGTACCCGCTAAGTCGGTCGGGCAATTGATCGAGCTGGCGAGGAAGAACCCGGGAAAGCTCAATTACTCGAGCTCGGGTACCGGCAGCGGTATTCACTTCGCTGGCGAGCTTTTCAATCTGATGGCCAAGGTGAGAATCGTGCATGTTCCGTACAAAGGCGCGGCGCTGGGATTGCAGGACGTGATCGGCGGGCACGTGGAAATAACCTATCACGCTGGCGCGCACGAGGCGGTGAATAGCGGACGCGTTCGCCTGCTCGCCACCACCGGCTCGCAGCGCGATCCCCGTTTTCCGGACACGCCCACGCTGGCGCAGGCCGGACTGTCCGGCTACGAGCTCATCAGTTGGACATCGCTGTTCGGGCCACCGAAGCTCCCCGCCGCGATTACCTCGCGCTTGAACGCGGCCGTCAACGAGGCACTGAAAGACATGGCGACGGCCCGGCAGCTTAGAGTCTGGGGAACGATACCGAGTCCTGGCGGCCCCGAGCAGCTGGCGAAGATCCTGCAGGCCGAGATCGTGCTTTTCAGGAGGATCGTCGCCGAGACCAAGATGACATTCTGATCTTCGTGAAGGCTGTCTGCATCGCCCGGCCCGGCGGACCGGAAGTTCTGGAGTACCTCGAAGTTCCTACACCGCAGCCCAAGCCGAATCAGGTGCTCGTAAAGGCGCACACGATCGGCGTCAACATGCCCGACGTTCTGGTAAGACGCGGCGTGTATCCGTGGATGCCGCCACTTCCCGCGATCGTCGGGATCGAAATGACCGGAACCGTCGCCGCCGTGGGCGCCGAAGTGCGCGATCTGCGCCTTGGCGCACCCGTTTACGTCTCGGCGCGCGAACTGCCGCACCGCTGCGGCGGCTACGCAGAGTACATCGCCGCGGACGTCCGAGCGTTGCTCCCGCTTCCCGAAGACGCCGATCTCGAGCTCGCAGCCGCGCTGTCCGGCTATCAGGTAGCGTGGCATCTGATGAACAGCGTCACGCGCGGATTCACGTTCGATTCCGTGCTGGTGACCGCCGCTGCTGGCGGCATCGGATCGGCATGCGTGCAGCTTGCGCGCGCCGCGGGCAAGCGGGTCGTCGCCCTCACGAGTTCGAAGATGAAGGCGGGATTCGCACTGGCGCAGGGCGCGAGCGCCGCGTTCTGCTATGACGATGCGGACGTGAAGGCGAGCGTGCTCGAAGCGACGGAAGGCCGCGGCGCGGATCTTGTTCTCGATGCTGTGGCGGGCTCTCGCTTTCCCACTCTGTTCGAATACACGGCCCCGCTCGGGCTCGTTGTACTCTATGGGTTCCTCACCGGATGGCCCGATTCCGCCGCGGTGTTCGACGCCATGCGCATGCGAGTGGGCCGCAGCCCGGCATTGCGGCTTTTTTCGATGCACACGCTCGATGGCGATGCCACCATGCGGCGACAGTGCAGCGAGATCCTGCTGCGGTATTTCGCGAGCGGCGCCGCGCGCCCGGCGATTTATCAACGCCTTCCCCTGGCGCACGCGGCACGAGCCCACGCGATGCTGGAAAGCGGCGTGGTCATGGGGAAACTGCTGCTGAAACCGTAAGGAAGCCAAAATGCTCGAACCGCGCCAGCGCTACCGTTACTCCTCGCCGTTCAAACGGCCACCTCTCAAGCTGCCCGAGGGGCGTCTCATCGTGTGGCCAGTGGTCAACATCGAAGACTGGAGCATACACAAACCGACGCCGCGCCACGTATCGGCGCCGCCGGGCGGTCAGACCGGCGCCATACCCGACATGCCGAACTGGACCTGGCACGAGTACGGCATGCGCGTCGGTATCTGGCGCTTGCTCGACACGCTCGAGCGCCTTTCCATCAAACCGACGCTGTCGATCAACGCCAAAGTCTGCGAGACGTGTCCCGAAGTGGCCCAGCCTCTTCTGGATGCGGGTTGGGAATTCATGGCGCACTGTTATGAGCAGGCGTCCATACACGCGATTCCGGACCAGGCGGAGATGATCGCGAGAACAGTCGATGTCCTGGAGAAATTCATCGGCAAGCGTCCAACCGGCTGGCTCGGACCGGGCCGGACCCAGAAGTTCGACACGCTCGAGCACGTCAAGGCGGCCGGGTTTCTGTGGCACGGCGACTGGGTCATCGACGATCAGCCGATCTGGGTGCATACGCTGAACGGCCCGATGGTTGCACTGCCCTATAGCTGCGAGCTGAATGACATTCCCATCATGGTTGGCGGGCATCACGAGTCCAACGCCATGCTCAAGCGGACGGTCGATGCCTTCGACGAGCTTTATTCGGAGTCGGAGCACTCGGCGCGAGTCGTCTGCATCGCCGTTCATCCTTACATATCGGGCGCCGCGCACCGCATCAGGTATTTCCGCGAGCTGCTTGCCTACATGAAAAGCAAACCCGGTGTTCTGTTCTGGAACGGCGAGCGTATTTACGAGTGGTTCGTTTCACAGCGGCCGAGTCCCGATTTCGTTCCATGAGACAAGCATTTGAGGAGCCATTCACTCGAGAGGAGCGCTGTGATGTGCAAAAGCGCGGTCATGGGCCGCTTTTTTTCCGTTTTCGGCGCTGGCGCGTGCTGGACTGTCGCGGCTATATCAGTCGCTTAGCTCAGTCCCGAAACAACCTCTTGACGCTTCGCAGCTAGTCCGCCTTGGCCCCCGATTCCCTTACCACTTTCGCCCATTTAACGATTTCGCGCCTGATGTAAGCAGCGAACTCGGACGGGCTGATGCCACCCGGCTCGGAACCCTCGGAAGCAAGTTGTTCCCGGAGGTCGCGCGCGTGTAATGCCGCGCGGAACTCGGCGTGCAGCTTTGTCACGATGGGCTTGGGCGTTCCGGCAGTCGTCAGCATGCCTGACCACGACGTCGCTTCGTAACCGCGCACGCCGGCCTCCGACATGGTGGGCACCTGCGGCGCAATCGCAAGGCGCTGTGCGCTGGACACTGCGAGGACTCTGAGCTTTCCGCTTTGCGCCTGCGGCAGCACGATGGGAGGCTGACTGAAGCTCATCTGAACGTCGCCTGCCATGACGGCCAGCATCGCCGGCGCTCCGCCCTTATATGCCACATGCGTGATCTTCACCTCTGCCATCGACTTGAACATCTCGACAGCGAGATGCGCGCCGCCGCCGCTGCCCGACGACGCGAAATTGAGCCCGCCAGGCTTCGACTTTGCAAACGCGATGAATTCGCCGAGCGAGGAAACCGGCACCGAAGGATGTACCACGACGAAATACGGCGTCGCCGCGGTCAGGGTGATCGGCTCGAAATCGCGTAGCGGGTCGTACGGCAGCTTCGAATACATGCTGACGTTCGTCGCGAGAGTGCTGATGGTGCCCGCGAACAGCGTGTATCCGTCGGGAGCGGACTTCGCGGCAATGACCGCCGCAATGGACCCGCCGGCGCCTGGGCGATTATCGACAATGACCCGCTGTCGCATACTCTCGGAAAGCTTCTGACTCAGCGCGTATGCGAGGTTGCCGGATGGGCCTCCGGGCGCGAAAGGCACGATCATCCGAAGGGGTTTGGTCGGGTAATGCTGTGCGGTTGCGC